>CAYWOD010000042.1:0-20116 GCA_964459805.1 uncultured Pirellulales bacterium | reverse complement strand
GGGAATACAAACTAAACCTAAATGAGGAGACCATATTATGTCTACTCGACAGAAATCAATTGTTCTATTAGTGCTGTTAGGGAGAACGGCGCTTGGAGGAGTGAGTGTAGAACTGGGTGACTTAGATGGAGGTTACTACAACGGCCTGGGCTCTGCGGACCACGTCTATGTTGATAGCGAATTCATGGCCGCTGTCGTCGAACGCTGGGATAACTACACAGGGCCCACTTTCTACAGAAACAGGATAGTAGGCTTCGACGCTTGGTATTACGAACAACACATAGTATGTACCTTCGAGTATCCAGCTCCGGCGAGTATCACGGAAGCGTGGCTGACATTAGTATTTGCACCCACGAAGTCTGATTTTGCTACGGATGCACTGTGTATTGAAGGGGTGGATTCAGGGAGCGCCTATAACATGGAGGATTTCGGCTGGCATCAAGATATAGGAGAATTTGTGACTGGCACAATGGACCTATCAGAGCACTTCGACTATCTCTATGACGGCAGGCTGAATCTTGAAGTTTTTGATGACCTTTGTGTTGACTACGCGGTGCTGACTATCAATCAGAGTCCCGCGTGTATTACGCCTATTCCGCGGAATCAGTCAGAAGAATACTTTGCGGTATATGACCCAGTGCCAGGACCGGCTGCGACACCTATACCTAACCCCGACGTTGACGTTATCCCCACCCCCTCTGCAATCTTGCTGGGGGGCATCGGCGTAGGGTTTGTCGCTTGGCTACGCAGGCGGAGAGCGCTGTAAGTAGGCTGTTCGGTTTGGGTGCGGTCATGGTGCGAAGATAATAATCCATAGCGTTTTGATAGGGAGGCAAGGCGACGATAGCCAAGGAGCGCGCGTGATTCGCTTTTGCCTCCCTTTTTCTTTGCCTGAACCACCCCACACAATCTCCCACAGCCCCTTCTTTTGCGGGTAGCAGTTTGGTATAATGAAATTGGTGGGTTGGGGTCATTTCCTTTCCTCTCGCTCTCGCAGAGTTGCTTCCCAGCCCACCTTCTTCTTGCCACCCCACACAATCTCCCAGAACCGCTCTCACGGCCACTTTGAGCCTGTAGAATCGCCGATCTCGATCTGAGGTATGCCAAAGCCCATTGTCTGAGAAATCGGCCCTGGGATGTGTCCAAAAAACTCACCACTTCTCAGGCTGTTTTGGGATTTTCTTTGTAAGCTGGTTTGTAAGCGGCGTTTTGTTAAATGTGTAAGTCTTTGTCTTTGCAAGACTTGCCATTTCAGAGCAGCGGATTATTAGTCCGATGCCTCATACTATGGTCTGCTTCGCGGGAGATATTCGGAGGCCGAAGGCCCTGCGGAGGAATTGACAAATCCTCCGCGCAGGCAGAATCGCAAGAACACCCTGTTCGTATAGAGAGCTATCTGATCCCCTAATCTATCGTCATCGCAGCAAAGTCTTTGAAGTTCACTATCCCATCCGGCACTATGTCCTCCGGAATTGACCCCTCGCTGCCCTCCCAGAGCCAACGGTTTGCGAGCACAGCAACATCGCGCAGGTCAATTTGGCCGCTCGGATACAAGTCCCACGGATCGGCTATAGTGTTGACCCACGGTCCTTCCTTCGGGGCTGGTCCCCATGGTCCCCAAAAATCGAACTGGACAAAAGCTTGATTTGCCAGTTGTGTACCGATGGGTAAACCTTCCTTGGGCTTGACCCGGAACTCCATCCACCCGATCTCGAAGCCCGTCTCCGGATTGTAGGGCGGCAGAAAACCCGCATTCGGATCTTCCGGGTAGTCGCCGGTCATGGGATCCACGCAGTGGAACCACCAGTAGATTCTCCCTGTTTCCGGATCGAAGGTGCCTGTAATGTCAACCGCGATGTTCATCTCCGGCCGGCAGTCGACGCGGACGTCCACGGCCTGTCCGCCCGGCAGCGGCACGTCCCATTTGAGGAAGCCCACGCGGGTGAACTCGAACGTGCCGAGCTCGAAGACGTTGGCGTCGAGCACGTCATAGATCGTCGCATCCTGTGTTGGCACGGGCGCTTCGGGCTTGTTCCATATCTCGATGCGGTAGTCGAACACCTTGGCGGCATCCGGGGGCCTGATGTAGTGCAACTGTTGCCCTCGCGGCGTGTTCGGGGCATCGCCCCCGGCCGGACCCCATTTGTCCTCCGGACTTATCGAAGTATTGACGTTCGTTGTCTCCTCGTCTTCATCATTGTCGTTGGGGTCGGGGTCACATTCCGATTTGGGTAATTTCGGTATCGAGTACTCGAAGCTGTCGGATATCTCAATGCACGTGCGAAACGCAGTAGCATACCCGGCCTCCTGGGCGCGCCACGCCCAGCAGTTCCAGGGTGCCAATGGATTTTGGAGACAATGCTCTCGTGTGAAGACGTAATAATCGTTATAGACATATAACGTAACTACTTTGACCGTAATCGCCCCTTCGCTCTCCTTTACGGGGTAAATATTGACCACGTGACATATGGCATCGTTCATTGTGCCGAATGCCATGCACAGGTCAAAACTCCCACGATGTGGCAGACAATTGCCACAGCTTGCAGTCTCGCTACAGTCGGCACCGCAATAGAAGAGCAGAGGCTTCGTCGCAACCGGGTCAAGTCGGGTAGGCAAATCCCCCGCGCTACAGACTTTAAGGGCAAGTTGCGCCTTGAGCTGATCCTCGGCCTTTTTCTTGGACATTTTAAACGTGACACAGCAATTGGAGGCATTCTTTGCCCACTCGGACACTCTGTGGTAAGGATGGTATATGCGGGGTACCGGCACCTTGTTGGTATCGGGTCCGAGAGGCAGGATAAAATGCAGCAAATGGGAAGCGGCGGTGGGACAGAACGATTTCTGCAGCCAGCCTTGGGCTAATTTGTGAAGGTCCTTTTCATCTAAGTCCGCCGTTCGTTCGTCCGAGCTGAGGGTTGCAAAGCCTGAGCGTAGGATGGCTGGAGACTGTTGGCCGACTATTTCAAGTTCAAGAGTAAGCTGTAGCGGTTCCTGCAGCCCTCCGGGAGGAAGCAGGAACGACTTCTGGCCCCCTTGATACCCCTGGAGGGAGTATTCTACACTGTACTGGCCCGACTGGCACTCGTTCGTCAGGAAACTGCCGTCGGCATCTGTGATTGCCAGCGTAACAAACTGGTCCTCACAGAAGAACAGTAGGACAACTCCTTCGAGGGGCAGACCGCTTTCTGCTTCAGTGACCTGTCCCACAACTGGCGGCCCCTGCTGCATCGAGAAGTCAATATTTTCAAGTACGTCATCCAGATCGAGAGCCTGTATGTCTTGCGAGCAGGAGACGTACCCTTCTGCTGAAACTACAATGTGGCAATCTCCCGCTGAGAGGCCACGAAGCGTGTAGTAGCCGTTCCCATCCGTCTCTGCGAATGCGGATGTGCCCCCCGCCACCGAGGCGGCCACGTCAGCTCCTTCCAGAGGGACACCCTGCGTATCCCTCACAAGGCCTGATATCGATGCTCCCGCAACAAGGACAACGTCGGCGTTCCTAGTGCCGGGACCGATGATCTGGAGCGCTATAGGTTGCGGCAGCACGTATCCCTCAGCCTGAACAAGAAGCTCCCAGCTGCCATCAGGAACGGTGGTAAAGGCGAAATGCCCCTCGACATCGGTGAATTTGCCGACCGGCTCGGTGCCGGAGCTGCTTAGCGTTACCCAGGCCCCTTCGATGGGTTCGGCTGACGGGCCGGCAACAGTCCCGACAACTTCCGCCGCGCGGATGACCCGAACAGGAATGCCAAAAAGGTCCTGGGCAATCTCAATCTGAAAATCTCCCTCCACTAGATAGCCGTCCACCGCGAGGGTATATGTCCCCGGGGTGACGGAGTCCATCAGGAAGGTGCCGTCGAGCTGTGTTAGCGCACTATGGAAAGTCGTCCCGATGTCATCACGAAGGGCAACCAGAGCGCCGGCCACAGGCTGCTCTGAAAGCGAGTCGATTACTCTGCCCGTCGCAAAAGCCGTCGGCAGCGCTTGCGCCTCGGCCATCTCCATCGCGAAAAGCTCAGGGACATAGTATGCCCTTCTGCCGGCTTTGAACCAGCGGTTGGCATTCTCGCGAAGAGCCTGGGCATATTCACCCCACGTATCGCCGATTTGGCTCCGGAGCTTTGCGAAGGTCTGGTCCCAAGTGTTGGGATCAGTACAATCCGTACAGTCTGGTCGGACATCGTTCTCAAACTCTGCCCAGTCAATTGGAGTGTACGAGCCGTCGATGGGTGTGGCGCCCACTGAGAAGAGCTTGACCGTGACCGACCCGGGACGGAAGGGCACGCGAAGCTTTATAGTAATTGTCTCAGTTTGATCGGGCCTAAGGATTGTCGGAGGCCCCTCAGAACTAAGAGCCATTACTCGGAAATCAGGGCCGGTTACCCAGTTGTCGTTACCAGGTAGCTGCCACTGGCACTGCGCATCGCCGCTATCAAGTGTCAATATTGGACTATTAACATCAATGCGGCTGGGATTCGTATAATCAATAGTTAGGTTTATCACTCGACCGGGTCGGCATCTGCCAGGCATAGAAAGATCGGCAGTAAAGTCAGGTGTGCCACCTTCTTCTATAGTAACTGCATCATAAGCTGTGACTGTCTGGGCATCTGGGTTTATCACGACAACGTCATAAAGCCCAACCGTTGCACCAACAGCAGCTAAATCAAAAGTCGTAAACAGCATTGCAGAATCCTGGTAGTATTCCTGGTCGTCAAACGTACCGCCTGGACCAACTAATTGAACCTGAGTGTTGGGATCAAAATTGTCACCTTTGATCTTGAGAGTGGCTTGTCCTGCATTACCCACTACATCCGGAGAGACCCGGCGAATATTAAGGCTTGTCAAATCAGCCGAGATGGTATAATTCGCTGAATACCACTGGCTGTATACTCCAATATAATATGTTCCCTCAATGGGCTCAAGCAATCGCATCTCCTGAGTAGTTCCAGACGAATCTTCACTGGTGGTGTCATAGTCTGATATGGTTGGAGGTAAACTATGACGCAAATAAATCTGGCAGCCACTTGTACTTGAGTCGAGTGTAAAGAGAACAGTCCGGCCTGGTTGAGCCTCAAAACGATAATAATACCATCGGCCTGCAGACACAGTCCTTGTCTGTGGAGTACCGACCTTTAACGTAGGCACATCCACGGCCAGAACGCTTGGTGAGCTGAGGACATTGTTTATGGTAACCGGCTCATAAAGACTATTAGTCGCATTAGCACGGACGAGGATGTATTTAGGACCGGTTGAGGCCGGCACAACGGCATTGACTTCTCTGGTGTAATTGGAACCAGAGGGTAAGAGTCCATTATGGTCATAAGTGCCCAATATCAGATCTTCACTGCTAATATAAGGGTCGTTCGATAAATATATCCTATCTTCCCAGGATGCATTGCAGTCTAAGGTTCCTACATTGCTGATAGCCCATTCAATAGTAAATGTATCACCGACACTAACAATCTCTGGGTTCGGACCAGATACATATGTTACTGCTAAATCACCCGCGGCCGTATTTTCCTGACGCTCATAGGCCCCCATGTCCACAAAACATGGGAATCCTGATCCAACGTTAGGCATACCTGAATCATCGTGTCGAGGGCGGCCTAAGATGTCAGTTGCCGAAGCACCGACACCACGGCCGGTATCGATTGCCGGAGAACCAGCCGACAACTCATAGTTGCCGGCTTGCCTATCCGCGAACTGCGGGTCCGTGGCAATGTTGTCATTGTCACGAAAAACCTGCTCTCCCACTGCGTTAAGCATAGCTTGGGTGTCGGGGCCGTAGAAGCAGGAATTGCGGACGATCAAGTCATCAAGTAAGTTCAATCCCTGGAATCCTCGGCCGTTAAAGGAGAAGATACTGTTTTCGATCGTCAAAACGGCATACGTTGCGCGCCCTGTATCGCCGTTTCCCATAACTGTGCAATTGCCTAAAGTCACCCAAGCCGTGTTGCGAAGCTCCAATGCCTTATTGTTGTCGATTAGAAGACAATTCTTAAGGTCGATTTCGCTATACTCTACACGCGCCACAATTGCGATCCTGTTGTTGCGCAGGACGGCGTTTCTCACTCTGGCGATTCCTGATGGGGGGGCGTACCAGTACCCGACGCAGGCACCTTCGCTGGAATAACGGATCTCTATCCCTTCGAGAGAACTCATTTCAGTCGTGTTGCAGAACGCTATTCCCTTCCAGTCTCCTTGATAAGGACTCGACGCTGCACTGTCTCCGTTGGTATCGCCGCCAGCAGTATCATCTTTGAAAGAGGTGAGAATGACACGCTTTTGCGGGGTTCCATTTATCTTGAGGATACCATTCACGATTATCCCGGCGGACGAGTTGGCAAATTTGACGATGGTTCCCGCCTCGATCGTGAGAGTCGCGCCGCTCTGTATGGTCACGGGACCGTCGACCACGACGGGGCCATGCTCGGGACTCCAGGTGGCATCCTGGGCCATAGTCCCTGAATAGGCAAGCACAAATGAAGCGGAGTATTGATCTTCGGGCGTCTCTCCCACAACCAGATCTTCGTCCTGATCCACGGCGTTGCCGTATTCGTCGAGAATCTGTGGTCCTATTACCATTTGGTATGAGCCCGTGGCCCATTGTGATCCGAAGGTTACTTCAAGAGTATTCGGGTTAAGCCATGTGTAGCCGGTGGCTGTTACATTACCAGAGGGTCCTGTAAACGCAACAACGTCATGGACGAGTGAGAAGCTTCCCTTGTCCATGGGCCGGTCAAAGTCAAACCGCATGGCGGTGACAGGAGGCAGAGTACTATCAAACGGAGTGTGGCCCAGTATCTTCGGTGCGGTGACGTCAAACGTGGCCTTATGGGTAGTGATGCCGTTGCCTACAGCATCCAGAATCCCCGGCCCCAGGACTATCTCATACGTCCCTGCCTTTGTCTGTGTCTCAACTGTGATTTCGAGGGTATCGGAACTGACCCAGTTGTGGTCCGTGACGGGCACGTCTCCAGATGGCCCGGTGAAGCTGACGATGTCTTCGGTCGGGGAGAAACTGCTTTGGTCCATTGGGCGGTCGAAATGAAATCGGACCGAACTGAGCGTACCCGTCGCCGTTACCGAGGAGGTCTGCGTGACAATTTTAGGTGGCGTGATGATAAAGGCGGCGGTGTATTGGTCGTCAGGCGATTCACCACCAACACCATCGTTGTCCTGATCCATCGGATTGCTCTGGACGTCCAGGATATTGGGGCCCAGCACCATTCTGTAAGTGCCAGTCCAGGACTGCAGAGCAAACGTCACTGCCAGCGTGCTGTCATCCGGCCATGAGAAGCCCTCAGCCTGAACCGGACCGTGCGGTCCTTCAAAACCGACGACGTCGTCTTCAATGGCAAAGCTGGAAGCATCCATGGGGACGTTGAAGCGGAATTCCATGTGATCAACACTTCCTCGGACCTCACCACGCGGCGTATGCCACACGATTCCCGGCTCTCCAATCACGCCTTTGCCTCTGACAGGCCAGACGAAGAGCTGCGAGGTCTTGCCATAAACCTCTATGTCACCGCCCCATGTAAGGGAAATATTCCAGGCGTAAGAAGCACTGTTACCGCATGTTGTTGAGGTCCAATACCCACCGCTGTACGGGCCCGCGACGTTAATGAAAGGATGGTTATCAGGGAGAGCCGGCTGAAATCCTGCAAAATCTACAAGGCTCAGGAGTTCCTTTCTATTTGGCAACCGCCAGTCTTCGTAGCCCAAATACTGCTGGTTGTTCAAGGAGTCGACGTGGTCCAGCGCCTCTTGCCACGTCATGCTGCCGTTCGCCGTATCGGCGTCTCTCATCCACATCAAGGCCGTCAGATTGTCGGTCACCGTGCCGTCATTATGGTCGACCAGCCTGTGTTCCGGCCACGGAACTCCCATCCTCAGGTCGCCGTCATCACCCTGACCGTCGCTTTGAACCGCACCTGTCTTGGGAAGCTGTACCGCTCCAAGGTCTGACGTGCGCACAGGCCACAGGAGACCGGAGTATTTCATGAGGGTTCCGAGCGTGTGCCCATCATAGAACCAGAGGACCTTTCTGTAGGATCCACCACCGCTCGAGGACCAGTAGAGATTGGACCATGATGAGCCTTGCGGCACTTGGATAAAGCCCTGGCTCATAAGCCAAGTAGCAGGATTGGATGATCCGGCATCGACCAGACTCTCAAGTTCAAGTATATTGGGCATTCTCCAATCCGTATACCCGAAATTCTCGTTTTCTCCTGAGTTCATCTTGGTCACATAGTCCAGTGTTGTTGCCCAGTTCGTCGATGCGCCAATGATGTTCGCATTCTCGGTCCACGCTAAACCTATCAGATGATCCGTGATTGTGCCGTCTTCATTGTTAGAGAATCTCGGCACAGGCCAGCCAATCCCCGCTTGAAGATCACCGTCGTCCCCTGCCACATAGGTTGCCGTCTGCCCCGTCTGGGGAAGGTCTATCGGGATATTGAAGGTGGCGACATACCGATCGTCTCGTACTTCGCCGGGCACGAAGTCTCCATCAATGTCGAGAGCATCTCCTTCGAGGTTTATGATATTCGGCCCGACGACCATTTCGTAGTTCCCCGAAACGATCAGTGGATCAAAAGTCACTTCAAGTGTGTGGCTGTCAAGCCAAGAATAACCCTTTGGTTCAATGGTGCCTTGCGGACCGCTGAAGCTTACGATATCCTCAGCGATTGAGAAACTGCTCTGGTCCATGACGTAGTTGAAACTAAGCTGCAGGGACTCTAACAGTTTTCTAGCCGCGGCGTCAGGTGAGTGCGATATGATTGTCGAGGGAACAGGTAGCTCGAAGGTGGCTACGTACTGATCATCCGGCACTTCGCCGGTGTGAGAATCACCATCCTGGTCCATAGTCACACCCGGGACGCTCAAGATGTGTGGTCCGACAACCATTTCGTACGTCCCTGGTGCTACTTGTGTGTCAAAGGCTAACTCCAGGGTCTGTGCATCTGCCCAAGTGAAGGACTGAAGCTGGACAGTCCCTTGTGGTCCAGTGAAGCTCTCAATATCCTCAGTTAGCGAGAAGCTGCCTGTATCCATTGCCTGATCAAAGCTCAAGCGCAGGGCCTGGATCGGACCTGTAGTCATGCCGTTGGGGTCATGAGAAATAATTCGAGGCGGCATGACAATCTCAAAACGCGCAATGTACCGGTCGTCGGGCTCCTCACCGAGCGAGAAGTCGCTGTCCTGATCCATTGGGTTACCTAGTAAGTCCAGTATGTTCGGGCCAATCACCATTTCATATTGTCCGGGAGCACCCGCCTCAAAGGAAACTTCAAGTGTACGCAGGTCAACCCAGTTGTACCCTGTAGCTGTAACAGAACCACCAGGCCCGACAAAGCTCACAACATCCTCCACCAATGAGAAACTCGTCTGGTCCATATCACGGGTAAACCTCAGACGTAGCGACTCGATTGGACCTACCGTCAGACCTTTTGGAACTTGTCCAATGATTCTCGGTCCGGACAGCGAGAACCGGGCTACGTACTGGTCATCTGGAACCTCTCCGGGAATAGAGTCTCGGTCGAAATCCATTGCTACTCCGCGGGCATCAAGAATCTCTGGTCCGAGGGTCAGTTGGTACACACCTCCCGATGACTGGGGATCAAATCTGATCTCCAGAGTCCTCGAGCTCAGCCACTCATAGCCTGTTATGTCTATCGCACCTTGAGGCCCCGTGAAGCCAACTACGTCATCCTCAACGGAAAAGCTGCAGGGATCCATCTCACTTGGGAAATAGACCCGAATTGCATCCACCCGGCCATGTGCACTGCCGGACGGAAAATGGCCATACATCTCAGATCTGTTAATGAGTATTGCTACCTCACTTGGGTGCGCATTTGCGGTAATGATATCTAACATGCCATCGCCGTTTATGTCTCCAAGCGCGACAGACTGTGGATCGCCATCGACCTCGAAATGGGAGCTTCTGCCAAAACTCCCGTCGCCAACGCCCAATAGCACGGAGACAGTCTCATCCCACATATTCGCTGTAACGACATCAAGTATCCCATCACCGTTGACGTCGCCCAATGACAGATGCCGTTGCCAATCGCCGACCTCAAACTCAGACTTCGTCTTGAAACTCCCGTCGCCGAGTCCTATTAGCACGGAGATTTCGTCCTGCCAGGCGTTTGTAGTAACTACATCCAATATCTCATCGCCGTTCAGGTCGCCAAGTTCGACAGAAGACGGGCCGTAGCCAACCCCGAATGTAGCTTTAGGCTGAAAGTTCCCGTCGCCTAAACCGAGCAGGATAGAGACAGTGTGGACCCCATCATCGGCTGTAATAATGTCTAACTTACCGTCGCTGTTGAGGTCGCCAAGTTTGACATCGATGGGGCCACCTCCAACTTCGACCGTTTTCTGCTGTTGAAAGTCCCCGTCCCCCATCCCCAGAAGGACTGAGACACTGTCCGACCAGTAGTTTGCAGTGATGATGTCCGCTATCCCGTCCTGATTAAGGTCACCTACCGCCACAGACATGGGACGACGCCCGACAGCATAGCGCCTTTGTTCAGGAGGAGCGTTAGTTTGGCCCAGTAGGACAGAGACCTCGTCAGACCCTGCGTTTGCAACAACCCCATCCAATATTCCATCCCCGTTGAGATCTGCGAGAACCACTGATTCAGGCTCGTCGCCAACGCCAAAGCGTAGCTGTTCCTGAAAGCTACCGTCAGTTAAGCCGAAAAGAACCGACACGTCATCGGACCAAGAGTTAGCTGTAATAATGTCCAAAAGACCGTCACCACTGAGGTCGGCCAGGGCCAAAGACGTGGGGCCGTCCCCCACAGTGAGCCTAAGCTCCTCATAGAACCGCAGGCCCGGTACCGGCAGCTCGAATAGGATTGCCCACAATTCCTGGGTCATATCGGGGAAAATGCCGCCAAGAGTAGGATTGTCATTCAAGCCGTGACCAAACGTGCCCGAGATAGGGCCGTTATCTTCATCAAATTGTGGAAGCAGGTCCCTGAGGTCAACCGGCTCGGGGTATCGCGCCGAACTGCCAAACAACGGGTTGATATCCAGGCGGCCCTCAAGAACTTCGGTGCTTATGTGTTGAGCCGACAGGCCGGATATAGTGCCCCAGGCAGATCCCCAGTATTCAAACGTTGCGTCTGCTATGCTATTATTGTCTGCGCTTATGGTCCCCTCAACAAATCCTCCTGACCATTCACCGTCTGAGAAATGCTCCACCTCAATCTCTACTTGATTGAACTCTACTATTTCAAACCATTCGACCTCCCACGGTGATGGTGCAAAGTTACTATCTGTAAAGTCCAGACTTCCAGCTTTGCCCTCGATGCCTAAAGGGCTGTACACAAGCACCAGCTCTCCGACGCGCACGGAATTGGAATCGTATATATCATATCTCTTGGCTGTTTCTAATGGGTATGTCCCTACAGTGTCGTTCGCCAGAGAGTCTCGCAATGTGATTAGTTTTTCATAAAAAGCATCTACGAGAAGGTAGTCGTTGGGGTCTATATATATTAGCTCGTCTTCCTGAGGGTCGGTTCCGGGCGGGATGTCTTCCAAAATGACATAGTCCAGTGTTCTCAGGCAATAGTCGATCGACGCGATTACATCAGCAGCCGCTTGGGCCAGAATGGCGGTCCCGTTTACATCCGGATAGTTGGGGCTCGGCAGTACCCTAAGCAAATCAGGATACGGTGTGAGAAAATCTTCATTTATGCTCAGATTATTAGGATCATTAATGTCAATGAAATCAGAAGGTTCAAAAGAGTTGATGTCATTTGGGCAAATTCTATCGTTGTAGAAGAGGCTATCAATAGGTACTTCGTTGATATCGATAAATACATCATAAGCCAACTGAGCTTCCAATTGCCCTTTGAAAGCAAGTAGGAGCCCCTTCAAAATCAGCACTTCCGCATAGTCCACTTCCAAGTCGCCCTGGAGTCCTGTCTCATTCGGCTCAAAGAAGATTCTGAATCGGTCGTCATTGGAGTCGCTAATAGAATCCAACTCTGCAACTATATCGTCAATCTTCGGAATTATTGAGTAATCTATCATCTCGCCAACTTCGACAGCGTTCGGTGCGCCGTAGGGCATCAGATAACATTCGTAGATGTCGAGTGGGACGTTCACATCAACGAAGGAGGGCTCACAAGGGTCCAGAGAATCTCCAACAATCCTGACTCCGAATGCTTCGGCTATATCCAGAAAGCTCTCAGTCACCGCCAGGTCGTTGTTATCAATGAAGAGCATAGCGGTCCCCGTCAGGGCGTGTAGGAACTTAAGCTTCCTGTCGGAGTTGCATTCGGAACAGGATGGGTCATTCATACACTCGTCGAAGGCCTGATAAGCCCGGCGCAGTCCAGACAAAGTACGTTCAAACATGTAAGCTCGGCCCTGGCTAATGCAGTCGTTCGGGTCGTCGGCCCAAGCCAAACCAGTAGAAACCGTAGAGACAACAAGCAGAACAGTTACGGTAGCTTTCCGAAACATCTGTTTTCCTCCTCTCGTTTCAACTCCATCCCCGAACTCCCTACGGGATACAATTGAGTGTCAACGCAAATGCCTTTGCCTGTAGTTCTGATTCCATTATGATTCAATACATAGACTCCATCGATCTTAAATTGCTCTGCCTTGACATTCCACTTTGCACGGTTGCATTCCAGTATCCCACCGTCGGCGGCGGTAATAGTCACATGTCCCCGCAGCATCACGTCTGGACGCCCGTATGACGCCGTTGTTTTCTTAGCTTGCACGGCGAAAAGCAGTTTGCCATCATCTAATACTCTGTAGCCAAAGTTGTGGATTTGTACTTTCGAGACATTGCTTAAGTCAATGCTTTCTATGCGAAACGAGTTCTTAGGATCCGTTAATCTGTCTAAAAGATTCTTGATTAGGGCTGTTGCATCATAAGCCGCTTCTTTGGGAGCCACAGGAATGTTAGGCTTTGTTGCTGAGGTGACCTCAGAAGAACTGTAGCGGTGGAACTCGACTTCGAAGTCCGCTATTCTTATTAGTCTGTGCAGCGCAGTCTTGAAAATACCAATACGGTTGTTTTCCGAAAGAAGATTCTTCAGGCTTATGTAACATATCGGTCTGCAATTCTCTCTGGGATTCCAACGACTGTAGGTAATACTCCCCGTTTTGTTCCTGGGTAGCGTGCGTCCAGCGTTGAAGTTTACCGTATCACCGGAGGGTATTTCCAAGCCATTATTTGCTGAAATAACTGCCAGAATGAGACCTGATAGAATCCAGAGGCTCACTAAGAGCACCAGCCTCAGCCAACGCGGCACACTGAAAGATACGGTTGACTTTGCCCTCATCATTCCGTTATCCCTCAATTCAAGACATCCACCAAGTAAGTGGTAGGTAATGAGACCACATCTCCTCCACTAACTACGAGACTGGGACGAATAGATCCAGCCCTCTAACTTTCCGGGAGATCAACATGATCATAGAATGTTTCCTCTCAAAAGCAAGCAAAAAACTGCTGGAACTTGGAATTCTGTGGCAAACGTGGAGAGCCTTGCCAGCGTGGCTTTACACAGATGACTTGGTTTGGGCTTCTGGCCGCAAGTACGGTCAGAAACAGGATTTATGGCCCTTTATAATTCGAGCGCACGGTTGTCCGTGCGGGTATTTCGGTGAGAACCCTGTGCATCGGATTGATAGTCCGATGCTGTGAAATCATAACTTGCTGAACGACAAGCACTTACGCCAAGCCCGTCGCTGCGCTTACAAACCAGCTTACAAACGGAAGCCCGATACTGCCATTCTCATGCTCCCATTTCAACCGCCAATATGTACGCCGACATCATCTTCGAGGACATGCAAAACGGCGTGACTGGGCTGTATGATTAGCATGGGTCCCCATGTTCAATACGCACGTGAAGTCTGAGAAGCATCATGATGCCTATTCACAAGGAGCAAATTTCTGGATGCGGTGATTGTAGTACTCACACACATAAACATTTCCGGTGTGGTCTACGCTCAAGCTCCAGGCGCGGTCGAATTGGCCATCTCCAGTGCCTGTGCTTCCCCACTTCGTAACAAAAGTCCCATCGCCTGTGAACTTCTGCACGCGGTTGTTCCCGAAATCCGCCACATAGACGTATCCGTCTGAGTCAACTGCAATACCTACTGGGCCGTCAAACTGACCATCGCCAGTCCCCTTTGTGCCCCACTTGGTGACGAAAGTTCCATCACTGGTAAACTTCTGGATGCGATGGCCATGCCACTCGGCGACATAGACATATCCTGAGGAATCAACTGCTACGCCTTGGGGACGATTGAACTGCCCATCACCGATGCCATAACGGTCCTATCCTTCCTTGACAAGCGCAGACGTTCTTTTACGAACATTATGAGGGTCTACCAAATTTTTCCTCGTGTCCTATGATAATTGAAGAAGTTTATGTGATCTTGCCGACATCCACAATAAGGGATAAGTGCTTGTCGCATAAACAGTTAACAAGCGAGAGGTAAGACAATGCAAGCTCGTCTTAAATTCTGTTGTCAGAATAAAAAATGTCCTGATCACGGCAAACGTGGCGCAAAAAATCCAACCGTGTGTGGCTGGTTCGGCAAAACACGCCTTCGTGCCCTCTGATTAAATGGTTAATCCTTCCAGCCGTTCAATCGTGGCAGGACACGAGGAAATTTTTCAAGTTCAGCTATTTTTTCTTTTGACAACGTATAATCCTTCATATACACTATTTATCGGACACAAGGCGGTTTCTGATTGAAAAATATGGGATTTTTCAATCAAGAGCAGTATAGCAAGTTGTGAGTTTCCAAAAACAACGCCCTGAGGTCGCTGTGACGGAGAAAAATGACAGGCAGCGATAATTGTCGCAATATCAGAAATTTTTCCGGTATTAAAATGTGGAGGATCTTGGTCAGCAATAAGAACATCCGAGGAGTGACCCTGCTGTTTTGTCTGGTTTTGAGTCGTCTGCAAATAGAGAAGAGGTTGACTTTTTGGCACATGGGAGGACGGAGGTCAGGAAAATGAGTAGGATGCGGAGTTCAAGCCTGTGGGGGAAGAGCAGGTGACAATTCCAAGGACGTCGAGTTGTGACCTCGACGCTGGCATCATCAACAATTTCTGAAAGGGTAGGAAGATGAAAGGGACACGAATCTTGACAATGGCAGTGTTGGCCTTCGGGCTAATCGCCTGCCTGCCCCAGATTGGCAAGGCAGAGCCGATGGGCACAGGCTTCACCTATCAGGGCCGGCTCATCGATTCTAATGAGCCGGCGGATGGCCTGTATGACTTTCAGTTCAAGCTGTTCAGTTACCCATACTCGGGTGGGATTGGGCACCCACCACTGGGTACCACTGACATCAACGAAGTGGACGTAATTGACGGGCACTTTACGGTGGAACTGGATTTCGGTGCCGATGTATTTAATGGCTCTGCCCGCTGGCTGCAGATCGGAGTCCGCCCGGGGGAGCTGAATGATCCCAACGAATATGCAATTCTTACTCCACGGCAGGAGTTGACGCCCACTCCGTATGCGCTTTATGCCAAAACCGTGGGCGCGGATGCGGATGGCGACTGGATGATCGATGGGGATGATATGTATTCAATCCCCTCCGGCAATGTCGGCATCGGCACGACAAGCCTGGATCACAAGCTCAGTGTGGTTGCTTCAGAGCCTGGCGGTACGGCCGTTTATGGGCAAGCTTCTGCCACCGGGGATGTAAACAGCTATGGCGGGTATTTTGAATCATTAGGCAAATACGGAGTAGGTGTTTACGCGAGAGGTGTGTCGATTGGCCTGGAGGCAAGTGGTTCGGACTCGGGCGTGATGGCTTATTCCAGTGCCGACGAGAGCCGTTGCGGCTACTTTGAGGCGCGGGGCAACTATAGCACTGGCGTCATCGGCGAGGCGACCGGGGACCCAGGAACCGGGGTCTCAGGCAAGGCCTCGGGCTACGGTGTCTTAGGCGTGGGTGTTGGCAATTCAGGTGTGGGGGTCAAGGGCAAGGCCATTGCGTACGGAGATGTAGAAAACTACGGCGGCTACTTTGTAGCCAACGGCAACTCAGGGCGGGGCGTCTATGGTGAGGCCACCGGCAATTCGGGTGTGGGCGTGTATGGCAAGGCCAGCAATGCCGAAAGCTACATAAACAGAGGTGGCTATTTTGAGGCTACCGGAGACTTCGGCCAGGGTGTGTACGGCTCTGCCTGGGGTAGTAACGGTGTGGGTGTATCCGGCTGCGCGCTAAATAGCGGCAATATCACCAACTACGGTGGTTCCTTTCTGGCTTACGGGCAGAAAGGTCGGGGGGTCTACGGCGAGGCCCCTGCAAGCGGCGATGCGAATAACTACGGCGGCTATTTTGTGGCCCGTGGCAAAAGCGGGCGGGGCCTCTATGCCTATGCCCCGGGCAGCAACGGCATCGCTGTCGACGGTTCGGGCGAGGCGTTCGACTTCTATGCCTCCGGTCCTGGCACAAACTACGGTTCGCCCTCCTCTATCCGGTGGAAGAATGATATCCAGCCCATTGATGACCCACTGAAGAAGGTTCTTCGTCTGCGGGGCGTGTATTTTAACTGGGACGCCGAGCACGGCGGCCAGCGCGACGTGGGCATGATCGCCGAAGAGGTCGGAGAGGTGCTGCCGGAGGTGGTGCAGTACGAAGAAGATGGCAAATATACCAGTGGCATGGACTACAGCAAGTTGACACCGCTTCTCGTCGAAGCCGTCAAAGCACTCAAGAATGAATCAGATGAGAGAGAGAAGAAGTTAGCAGAAAAGGATACCGAAATCGGTGAGCTCAAAGCGCGTCTGGTGGCTCTGGAAGCGTCCGTTGCCAATCTAACAGTCTCAAAGGAAGGGGCAGGACTATGATTAATGCGCTGACTTCAAAATGGGTGACACTGGTCTCCGTCATAGCTGTGATTTCCTCAGCGTCTGCGCAGACTGGCGAGCAGTATGAGGTAACTTCGTATACAATTGACGGCGGTGGTGGGAGATCGAGTGGTGGGCCATATACGCTTACAGGCACGATTGGCCAGCCGGATGCGGACTGGTGCAGGGGGGGCGATTATGAACTGCTCGGCGGCTTTTGGTCGGGCGGGCCACTGTGCATAGTGGAGTTTGATGACTTCGCGAGATTCGCAGAACACTGGCTTGACGGTGACCTCACGGCCGACCTTAACCAGGACAAAGCTCTCGACTTTGCCGATGTCCAGATGCTAAGTGACTACTGGCTGAGCTATTGTCCCGCCGGGTGGCTCTTGAAATAGGCGTAGCAGCCATTGAAATTGAACGGAAAACGCTGGCATTGTGGAAGCTGCAGCATCCGGGACTGTTCCAATAAGCGTATATGGGACATCCCGGCAAGAAGGTTCTGAGGATATTGGCTAGTGTCCCGTATTCTACTTACTTCGGGAAAGCTCGGATACATAGGATGTAATTGATTCCTTGGTCAGTTACCTGGATGCGATGTGAGGTGTGGGAGGAGAGGCATGCTATAAAGCAAGACTGATGTGGAAAACATGAATCTATAAGGACAATAGACAGACTATTGAGAGAAGGAATCCAAGTGCGCGCTGGGCTTGACAGGCCGACAGGACAGATTCAGAAGATGATTGCTGTCCCGGGCGAGCAATTGAAAAGCATGTTCTTGTCATCTTTTGAAAAGGCCACGGCAATGAAGACACACAGAATCATAATCTTGCTGTTTTTCTTGTTAATCTATCCTGGTTCTGGGTTTGCCATTGTCTATGTTAATCGTCAATGGGACGACTGGCGGAAGCAATGGCGAACCTTCGGTCTAACAATCGAGGGAGAGACCGTCACCTGGAACCGTGATTACCAAAATGCATACGGAGAAGCCCACGACCTGCCACCTGGCCCCCCGTTTATCATCGAAAGTGGAATTCTTGTAACCAACGTCTACGATGCGGAGTGGAACGTTTTGCGTTACGGGTCCTTAACGATTAACACCGAAGGCGCAGGTCAGGATGCTTTTCATCTGGAGTTCACTCTCCCCCCGCCCAATATCGCGAGAATCATTGAAACCGAAGGACATCTGAGTGTCATTGGCGCTCCATCAGACCGCATCACCATAACCGGAGATGTGGATATTATCGGTCGGCGTAAAGGTGTTCATCAGGACCACAATGTCACGTTTAAGTATTGCGATTTTTCGGGGGTTGTATATGCGCATTACCGGCATTCTTCTCTTACATTTCAGAGTGGTAACGTTGTATTCGACAATTGCACTTTCCGGAGCTTTCCTTCGGAGCTGACCTCTGTAGTTTACTATTTTGACGATTATGCCGCCGTACCGGGAAATCCAAACCGCTACGACTTCGTCATGACCAACTGCACTTTCGAAAACAACCCGAGTGGTGATTGCAGTTACTTCGGGTGCGTTAAGCTGGATGCTCTTCGTTCGGTCGTTATCAGGAACTGCACTTTTGAAAACAACGAGGCTCGTGCATCCGGGTGCGTTCACCTGAAGCGCGTTGACTCGGTCGTTCTGGAAGATAATCGTTTCAATAATAATACTGTGCCGTCGGCCGACTATGGGGTAATTAACATAAGTGCGTCGGGCCTGACGAGCATAAGAGGCCATAGCGGGCAAAATAATCCTCGCAATGTCATACTCGTGCGTGGCTTTGTCGAGGATGATGCCTTTATTGAATCCTCGGAAAGTCTTCCATTGCTTGTCTCGTGCATTGACATCGAGGAAGGTGGCACGCTTCGGGTCGGCCGCGGGTCGGTTCTGAAATTCTATTCTGCTCCGCTTGTGGATAGCTACATCGCTACTGAGGGCAGCTTGGTGGCAGACGGGACCGTATTTACTTCCTGGGAGGATGACTCTCACGGAGGTGATACGGACCTGAAGGCTCAACCTGAAAATGTAGGCTTATGGGGAGGCCCGAGCGGGGGTATACTCGTTAAGCCATCCGGGAGCGTGACTCTATCAGGTTGTATCTTGCAATACGCAGGACGCGGCATGGCCGGATGCGGAATCTATGCAGAAAACGACCTATCGATCAGTGACAGCCTATTTCAAAAAAACAAAGGCTTTGCATTAAAGGTTTCTGCGGAGGGCGGTGAAGATATTAGCATCACTAATTCCACTTTCAGACAAACAGACGGCACTGGTATCCAACTTAACCATCAGACCGGGTCAGGCGTACATTTCTTGATGGCCGACAGCGCAGTCGTTCAAAATGACGGCGTAGGGGTGGATCTCGACCTGAATCCTTTTGAGGCCGGCGAAGTTGACATCGCTATCAGTCGCTCTCAGATCTGCAGCAACACGGGGGACGGGATTAATCTGTCGTACCCGGATAATTTGAAGAGTTTCCAGCTTGTGAACTGCTTTCTCTGCGCCAACGGGAGGCAGGGATTCATTGCCTTCGGTGACGGACAAGAGACGGCGCCCATTCGAATAGACAGTTGTCTCATCGCAGGCAACGGTTTCGCCCCTGGTTATTCACCTGCCGGCGCCGACTTCCGCACAGGAACTCTTGAATTCATCAACAATACGGTTGCTCACAACAGCACGATCGGCACGCTTCTTCGGGATTTGTGGGATCTAACCCAGAGCAGTGTTGTCAATAATATCTTTTACAGCAATGGAAACTATGGCCTTGCGGAGGAAAACTACAGCACCGATCCCTATCTTGCCTACAACGTATTCTGGGGAAATCACGGCAGCAGTGAGCTCTATTTCGTCACCGACTCCGGGACCCTCAGAACCGTCGAGGAGGTGCAGGCGTTGGGCGGAGACTATGCAAGCAACATGCAATTGGACCCGGGATTTCGGCCTGAGCTGACGGGAACTGTGACAGAAATCCAGTACGATGAAGAGAAGGATGAGTCCATACTTACCGGTGACAATGCAGACTTCCGAGATCGATTTCTTCGGCGAATGATAATAAACCCCAACACGAATCAAGATGTATGGTTTTATATTACAGGAAATTCTACCCACGCCATCACGATGCTCGGGGACATAAGGGACGTGGCAAGTATCGGTGATACCTATCGCATCTTTGACTTCCATCTCTCGCGGACCTCGGACGTGATCGATGCAGGCAAAAATGAGTGCGCCAAGCGAAGCTGATGTGGGCAAGCTGGACAATCCAGCCTGG
>CAYWOD010000041.1:0-20162 GCA_964459805.1 uncultured Pirellulales bacterium | reverse complement strand
CGCCAGCGTTCGTTCTGAGCCAGGATCAAACCCTTCAATTTATATCGTCGAATCCACCCAAAGGCGGACATCGTCGAAAAGAAGGCTCAACACTTTCTGGCATACGCACCGAAAGTGCTGAAAAAACTCTTAAACTCTTTAAAGCTCATTGCGGCCGGGCGTATCCCGCCGCGCGAGCATGCACGTTCGCTGCCTATTTTGGCTTAACTGTTTACTTGTCAAAGAGCTCAAACGGTTCCAAATAGTTAGTACAACTACAAAAACAACGATGTACATTCATCGCTTAAACCCGACTCCAAACAAACTATTCTACCCTAAAAGACTATATCGTCAACATAGTAATTCAAAAAAAACAAGATTTTTTCAAAATTTTTTATTCTTCCCTCTATTCTGTGCGATTAGGCCGCTTTATAATGTAATCTGATTATCGGAAGCAATTTGAGGAGGTGCTACAATGCAGTATCGTCGTAGTTCTTTTCACAGGGCCGAACGGTCGGGTTATGCCTTGCTTTTGGGGCTGCTAATCACGGTTGTCCTGGGCACGATACTCTATTATATGAGGATGCACGGGCCTGTCTATCAGATAGGCAAGGGCAGGTCCGACATCGAGGTCCCGTGGCGCCAGTGCCACAAGATCCACGTGCGATTGCGCAAGGGGCCTTTGGGTGGGCCCAAGGCCGATCAGCCGCAAATCACAAAGGCCCTGCAGGCGACCGCTAAACCGAGTGAGGACGGCCAAACTCGCGGCCAGTTGTCGCTGTTTTTCCTCCCTGACGGTAGCGTCCAGGGCGAATGGGGTGGTCAGTTCTTCGTGGCCAAGAATTATACTCATCTGACCTGCTTTCTGGGTGGCAGCTTTTATGACCATTTTATCCCGGCGGCGTAGATGAGCCCGGGTATAAATGTTATACGGGAAATCCCGGATCATGGAGAAAAGCAAAGTGATTCATTTCATTCATAAACGTCCGGTTACCGACCGACCGGTCAATCAGAGTAGCCGGCAAACCACTATTTTACTCTTTTTAACCATGCTTATCGGCTCATTTCTCTGCTGCCCCGCTGCGGCGGGCGATACGATTTCACCGAAGGCATTTGCAAATCCTCCTCTGGAAGCAAGGCCGGGGGCATACTGGTGCTGGCTGAACGGCACGGTGGATCATGAACAGATGACCCGCGAGATGGAAGAGGCCAGGGCACTCGGCATGCGTGGTTTTGAGATTTGGGACGTCGGCGTGTACATACCCGTAAACATGGTTCCTGCGGGTCCTGCTTTTCTTGGCGAAGAATCCTTAAAGAGCATCAAGCATGCTATGACAGAAGCTAAGAGACTTGGGCTCGAACTCAATATAATTGCGGCCAGTAGCTGGAACGCCGGGGGTGCCTGGGTCAGGAAGTCAGATGGCAGCAAGAGGCTCGCAAGCAGTTCGCTGGATATAGCCGGACCGAAAAAAATCGATACCGTGCTTGACCTGCCTTGCGACAGTGCAACCTATTATTATGATGTCTCAGTGCTCGCGCTTCCTCAGTCCGGGGATAAGAAACTCGCTTCGCTTGATCTCGTGATAGACTTGACCGACAAAATGAACGACAAGGGACGCCTCAAGTGGAATGTGCCCGAAGGTAATTGGACGATCATGCGTTTTGTATGTCGCGGTACAAATCAGAGGCTGATAGTGCCAAGCCCCAACTCCGACGGTTTGCTTATTGACCATCTCAGTGCAGAAGCGACCGAAAGACATATGCTGCACATGATCAACAAGCTCGGAGAAGTTGACCCGGGACACAAAATCTTGAAAATCATGAGCCATGACAGCTATGAAGTCGAGGAAGCAAACGACTGGACGGAGGATTTTATTGACGAGTTTAAGAAGCGCCGGCGTTATGACCCCGTGCAATATATGCCGCTGCTGGAAGGGTGGGAGCTGGATTATACGGAGATACAAACGCGCTTCATAGCCGACTATCGCAAGACCGTCGGCGAGCTTATCGTCGAACGACATTTCGGCGTAAGCCGCGAAGTTTTAAATCGTCACGGCATGAAACTCTGCGCCGAAGCCGGTCACGGCGGCTCGTCGCGGGTCGACCCGATCTGGGCACTGGGCCAGGCCGATATTCCGCGAGGTGAATTCTGGAACGGTAAGCGTTTCTGGGTAATCAAGGAGGCGGCCAGTGCCGCTCATCTGTATGGACGCCGCTACGTTGATTCGGAATCATTCACCGGTTGGCGCCACTGGGTGGACGGCCCCCTGCACTACAAGCAGCTCTTTGATGTGGCCCTTTGTGCCGGCCTGAACCGCCTGACCTTCCATACCTTTACGCACAACCCCCCTCAAGCGGGACTGCCCGGTTACGCCTACCACGCCGGCGAACATTTCAACGCAAAAAATACATGGTGGAGGCAATCCGGCCCGATGCTTACTTACATGGCACGTTGCTCATACCTTATGCAGCAGGGCGATTTTGTCGCCGACGTTTGTTTTTACTACGGCGATGAGGCGCCAAACCTCGTCCCTTCCCGACGGATTGACCCGAACATCAAGCCCCGCTACACTCTGGACAAATGTCTCCATTGCGGACGTCCCCTGACCGTGGATTTTCGGCCGCTGGGCAGCGGTTACGACTACGATTACATCGATGCAAACTCGATCATCAAGCGGATGAAAGTCGATCCCCAAACCGGCCGGCTGGTCGTTGGCAATATGAAATACAGAGTGATGGTACTGCCCAACCACGACCATATGTGCCTCGAAGTATTACAAAAAATTCGAGAGCTTGTAAAACAAGGAGCGTCCATACTTGGACCTGTTCAACCCACACGTACCAATTCGCTCACCGATCATCCAAAGGCCGATCAGCAAGTGGCCAAGATCAGCCAGGAGCTTTGGGGAACCGAAAATTCGACTCAAGATAATGCCCCGCGCAGCCATACGTTCGGCAAAGGCAAGGTTTTCACAAATATGACGTCTCGCCGGGTGTTGACACAATTGGGCGTTAAGCCGGATTTTACGGTTTTAAAAGGCGGCACCCAGGAGGGGCCAGCCCGAATTGATTATATTCACCGCCGCACCGACAATGCCAACATCTATTTTGTCTGCAACGGCGCAAAGGAAACAAAAACGCTGCTCTGTAAATTCCGTGATGCCCACGGAAGGCCCGAAATCTGGTATCCTCTCAGCGGCGAAATATATTTGGCAAAGGAAGTCGGCCGTAACGCAGACAATTCCTGTAACATTGAACTGGAGCTTCCAGCAATCGGGGCGGCCTTCGTAGTATTTCGTCGCGATGGTCAAGCACCGAAACAATCTGTCGATCTCTTGGTAAATACTTCGGCAAAAAGGACTCCGATCAAAGGAAAGTGGACAGTGAAATTCCAGCGCGGCAGACTTGCACCCGAATCAGTTGAATGGGACGAACTGATTGATTGGACAACCTCGAAAACCCCTGGCATCAAGTATTTTTCAGGCACCGCCACCTACTCAATTCAGTTTGAAATGCCCAAAGCCGCTGCCGAAGACTTCTGGCTGGAGCTCGGCAAAGTATGCGTAGTTGGCGAAGTCAATATGGATGGGCAATATCTCGGAACCGCCTGGACATATCCCTTCGGCGTAAAAGTCCCGGCAAAACGGCTGAGCAAAGGTTCCCACAAGCTCGAAGTCAAAGTCACGAACGTCTGGAATAACCGCCTTGTAGGTGACCAGTTCCTCCCCGTAGAACAACGCATAACCCGCACCAACTTGCATGGGATACACACAAAGGATAGCCCGCTGGTTCCCTCGGGGCTGCTGGGACGGGTGACTATTCGGCCGGTGAAGCCACGGCGGGCGCTGGGTGGGGCACAGCCGCTGATGGAGGCTTTGTCTTGCGGACCGAACCGGTGGTGTTTATGATACCCGGCCTATGGTAAAGAGCAGGAACATACTTGTATCCACACGAGGCAACTGTGATGTGGTGGACATTACGGGACAGGTGGCTGAGGCGGTGCGCGAATCGGGTATCGGGGAGGGTGTGGTTGTGGTTTTCAATGTTGGTTCGACGGCGGGTGTGACGACGACGGAGTTCGAGCCGGGGCTGGTTAATTACGATATAAAGGCGGCTTTTGAGAAAATCGCACCCGAAAACGCCAGGTATGAGCACGAGGAGACCTGGCACGATGATAACGGGCACTCGCACGTTCGCGCTTCACTTTTGGGCCCTTCTCTGTGCGTTCCCGTTGTTGGCGGCAGGCTGACGCTTGGCACCTGGCAGCAGATTATCTTAGTAGATTTCGACACCCGGCCGAGAACGCGCACCGTTATTTGCCAAACAATCGGAGACACAGGCGATTAAACGGCTGTGTCATTGGTGAAGTCCGATTGAAAATCGTGGTTTCAGGTCAAATAGGCTTGACGAAAGTGCTCCCAGAGGGTAGTATTTGGGATACGTTGACAGCGGTATATTCCCCTTTTCACGGGGACAGGTTTAGCGATTTTTTTGAGGTGTCTTGCCTAATGAATACTATCAATCGAAAAACGGTTTGTGTAATAGCGGCGTTGTCTATCATTGGTCTTACAGGTGGCTGTGGCGGGCTGAAGGGGACAAGCAGGCGGTCGAAGTTAGCTGCCGGGCGGACGGATCTGGGCACTACGATAGGATCGTTGGCCGAGATATATTCTCCTGAATCTGCCGCGGTGGAAGGGTACGGCCTGGTGGGTGGATTGCAGGGGACCGGCTCATCGGAATGTCCGACTCAACTGAGGGCATATCTTAGGCGATATATACTGACACAATTGCCTCAGCACAAGATAAATGTGGACGAGCTTATTGACAGCCACGCTACGGCTGTTGTGCATGTGGGGGGTGAAGTGCAGACTGTGATGTCGGGAAACCGGTATTTCGATGTGACAGTTACCGCACTGAGGGACACACAAACAACTTCTCTGGAAGGCGGCTGGCTATACGGCGCCGAGCTCAGAGTGGCCGGCAGGCTGGGGGCGGCTACGAGAGTTGTGGCCAGTGCGGGAGGGCCGGTCTTTATTGACAAAATCGCCAGTCCCCGGGCAAGCAGAAAGGCCGGATATGTGCTGGCCGGAGGAAGGGTCCTTAAGGAGTACAGGGCGCATCTGGTGCTTCACAAGCCCGATTTTGAGGTTACGAGCAATGTTCGCAACCGCATAAACGAGCGTTTTGGCTTTGGTACAGCCAAGGCGCTCTTGCCGGGGCGGATCGAGCTGGGCGTGCCCCCTAAGTACAGGGGACAGGAACAAAGGTTTATCTCGATGGTCAAGGCGACGTATCTTAGTGAGAACCCGGAGATCACGAAAGAACGAATAATGGCATTTGTCCAAAGACTCGCCATTTCGCCGGACAAATATGCAAGCGAGGTTGCTCTTGAGGCCATAGGCAATGAAAGCCTCGGCAAGCTCAGTATTTTGCTGAATTCGTCGAATGAGCAGGTTCGGCTGCACGCCGGCAGATGTATGCTCAATCTGCGCAGCCAAGAGGGACTGGGGACTCTCATAAAAATGGCGCTGGATAAAGATTCGGCTTACCGAATCGAGGCATTGCAGGCCCTGACACGCTCGGCACAGCGCAATGACGCGGCGGCAATAGCGAGGCGATTGCTGCGAGATGACGATTTTGACATCAGATTGGCCGCATACGAACAGTTGCGAGAGCTCGGTGACATTTCGCTGGCACAGGAGTTCATCGCGAGGAGTTTTTATCTGGAACAAATAGCCCCGACTCAATACGAGGGGGTTTTTGTCTCTCGAAGCGGTGAACCCCGGATTGTGTTGTTCGGTGCGCCGATATCCTGCCGCGACAATGTTTTTGTGCAGTCGGAAGACGGAAGTGTCATACTTAATGCTCCGACCGGTCAAAATTACGTTTCTGTAATACGCAAGCAGCCAACACGGCCCAGCGTGGTAGCGCATCTAAAAAGCTCTTTCGACTTGGCCGATATTATTCGACTACTTTGCGAAGAACGGTCCGGGAAAGATGGAGAAGGTCAGGGAGGTTTGGGTGTTTCATATTCCGAGATGATAGCTCTTATCAAGCAAATGTGTGACAAAGGCGCGGTCAGCGCGAAGTTTCGGGCCGGCCCCCTGCCAAAAATCGGCGTAATTGTGAAGAAATAACAAACCCCCGGCCGATAACAATAGTGCATATTGTCCCAAGAGAAGTGGGGGGCTTTGTGATAATAGTTACCGGACGTTGACAACGGGATACTAAATGAGACTTGAAAAAATCGTTCTTAACGGATTTAAGAGTTTTGCCGACAAGACGGACTTTGTTTTTGATTCACCAATTACCGCCATTGTCGGACCCAACGGGTGCGGCAAGAGCAATATTGTCGATGCTGTCAAATGGGTGCTTGGGGAGCAGAGTGTCAAGAGCCTGCGAAGCGGGCAGATGGCCGACGTGATATTCAGCGGGAGCAGCGGAAGAAAGCCGCTTGGAACTGCAGAAGTGAGTCTGTTTGTCTCCAATCCCGGTGAAAATGGTGCGCGACAGTTACCAATCGCTGCGGACGAGGTGCAGATAACGCGAAGGATTTATAGGAGCGGGGAGAGTGAATATCGGATAAACGGCAAGACGTGTCGATTGAAGGATATTCGCGAGCTGTTTATGGACACGGGAGTAGGGACGAGGGCTTACTCGATTCTCGAGCAGGGGCAGGTCGAGTATTTGGTGAGTGCGTCGAAGGCGGACAAAAGGTCGATATTTGAGGAAGCGGCGGGCATAAGCAAATATAAGGCGCACAAAAAAGAGGCGCTTCGCAAGCTCGACCGCACGGAGCAGAACCTGCTGCGGCTTGCCGATATTCTCGGGGAGGTGGGCAAGAGGCTGCGAAGTGTGAAGCTCCAGGCGGGCAAGGCCAGGAACTACCTGCGGTACACTCAAAGGCTCAAAGAGCTGCAGGTGAACTATTCGCTGGTTGAATACGCTAAAAATCACACACAACTGCAACAGAAGAATAGTGCTCTTGAAGAGGTGGGCGAGCAGTTTGGATTGTTGGCTGCGGAAGTGACGAGGCAAGACAGCCTGATCAGTGAGCTGGGCGAAAAGATAATAGATACCGAGCATAAGCTCGGCGAGACGGGCAATAGACTCGTTTCGGTTCAGAGTAAGATTGAGCAGCGGCTTCAGCGAATCGAGTTCCTGCGGACGAGGATTGCCGAGGCCGAGCAAAGAAAAAGCTCGGCAGCCGAGCGCATCGAGAAACTACAGGAACAGAAGAACGTTTTTGAGTCGGATTCGGCACAATACAGGGGCGAGCTGGCAAGCTGTCAAAAGACGCTCGATGAGAAGAGTCGCGAAGTTGAACAGATTCGAGAGGCTATTGGGCAGGTAAATGCCGAGTGTGCTTCGCTGGAGGCCCATCTGGAGGATGAGAAGTCAGGCATTATTGATATTGTTCGCAGGACGGCCCAGCTTCACAACGAGATCCAAAGCATTTCGGTCTATCGCAGCAATTTGTCTAACCAGAAGGAGCGTCTGGCGGGCCGGGCGGAACGTGCCCGCGCAGAGCTTGAAAAACTGCTTACCGAAAAGGCACAGCACAAAGTGCGCCTCGGCGATATTGAAAAGGTGCTGAGCGAGCTGGCGGACAACCTGGAGGCCAAGCGTAAGAAAACGGAGGAGATTGACGCTCTGATTGCGGCGGACAACAAGCGACTGGCACATAGCAAGGAGGTCCGAAGCGCGCTGAGCAGCGAGCTGACGATACTGACGGATATGGAGAGAAGGTGCCAGGGACTCAAGGCGGGCGTTAAGAACATATTGCAAAGTCGCTCGGCCGCCGGCGGCAGACTCGATTACGTTGAAGGAGTGCTGGCAGACATCATCGAGGCCGACGTTGAATATGCCAACGCTGCCGAAGCAGCCCTTGAAGGCCGAACCGATGCACTGGTGATCAACAGCACGCCCAGGCTGCTGGCCGATACGGAAACCATTGAAAAACTCGAAGGCAGAGTGAATTTCATAAGCCTTGACAGGATAGAGCCCTTTGTGGACACGACAGACTTGTCGGAATTTTCTTCCATTAGAGGCAGACTTGTTGAGTTCGTGAAGTTCGACTCCAGGTACGCACCGCTGGCCTGGAAGCTGCTCGCCAGGACGCTCGTCGTCGATACGCTTGATTCGGCGGTCGAGCTGGCCCAGGTCTTAGGAGATAAGTTCAGATTCGTCACAGTCGAGGGCCGGTTGTTTGAAGCCGATGGCGTTGTGAAGCTCGGGCCTCTCGGCAAGGCAACCGGTTTGATATCGCGGAAAAGCCGGCTTCGCCAACTGCAGGAGACCATCGACAACGTCACATCCGAAATTGCTGTGGTCCAGGCGCAAATTGCCAAAAACGGGCAGACGAATGCGCATCTGGCCCAGTTGTGCAAGAACCTGCGAACGGCCACATACGAGGCCGCCACGGAAAAGACGCAGGTTGATTCGGCTCTGAGTGTTTTGGAGCAAAGCATAAAGCGCCTGCGAGAGGAGGAGCCTTTGATCGCCGGCGAGATTGACCTGCTCGAAGAGCAGATTGCCCAGTCCGTGCAAAAGGAATACGACTCGAAGCAGAAACTGGAGGAGGTAGAGGTTGTCAACAATGAGCGGACGGCGCGCATAAGGGAGCTTGAGGCGAAATGCACCCGGCGAAAAGAGCAGCAGCAGTCACTGACCGACCGACTTACCGATCTGAAAGTCTCGCTCGGTCAAATTGCCGAACAGAGCAAGGCGTTGAAACAAATAATCCTAAGCCTTGAAGGCCAGATGGGCGAGAACCGAGCGGCTCTGGAGACGGCGCAAAACGAAATCCGGACCTGCCTCGAGCAATTGACGCAAGCCAACAGGGATATTCTAAGCTGCGAGGCGGCGGTCTCGGAGCTGTTTGTAGAAAAAGAGCAGAGCCAGCAGGATAGTCACGTGCTGCATAACCAGGCCCAGGAGCTGGCCAAACAGCAGAAGCAGGCCGAAGAGGATATTCGCCTAAAGCGCTCCGAGAAGAGCCGGACAGAGGAGAAAATCAACGAGATCAGGATAGAGCTGAGCCAGTTGGAAGTAAAGCAGCAAGACCTCGTTGAGCGAGTGCAGGACGAGCTCCAGATCGACTTAACCGAGGCGTATAAGGACTATAAGGACGCCGATGTTGACTGGGAGCAGGTCAGAGAGGAGATAGTTGAGCTTCGGGGCAAGATTGAGCGATTGGGTAACGTGAACCTTGACGCGATAGACGAGCAGGAGACCCTTGAAAAACGCCACGACTTTTTGAGCACTCAGCTCGGGGACCTGAATACGAGCAGGGCCCAACTGCAGCAATTAATAAACCGTCTTAACAAAAAGAGCAGGGAGCAGTTCAGGGAGACTTTTGAGCAGATAAGAGGTCATTTCCAGGGTATTTTCCGCAAGCTGTTCGGCGGAGGCAAGGCCGATATAATGCTCGAGGATACTGAGGATATTCTTGAGGCGGGGATTGAAATAATGGCCCGGCCGCCAGGCAAGGAGACAAGGAGCATATCGCTGCTCAGCGGCGGCGAAAAGTCGTTGACGGCCCTGGCGCTGCTGTTTGCGGTTTTCAAGACAAAGCCCTCACCGTTCTGCTTCCTCGACGAGGTTGACGCGGCTCTGGATGAGGCCAACAACGAGCGATTCAATGCGCTTGTGCAGGAATTCCAGAAGGATTCTCAGTTCATAATCATCACTCACGCCAAGCGGACCATGAGCATTGCGGACGTGCTGTTTGGAATAACGATGCAAACCCGCGGCGTCAGCAAGAAAATAAGCGTCCGCTTCGGCGAATACGAACCGGAACCCGCCGCCGTGGCATAAACCTCTCTAACAAAGCCCGATTCGTCATTCCGGGCGCAGCCGAGCAACCCGCTCAAATAGTCCCCCGAGTGGTTCCTCATCTAAATAATCGCTGACAAAACGCAGGAAAGCTGGTATATAGGGGGTTTTCTAAAGGGTTTTGCAGTTGAATCAGCGGGACTGGCACAACTTGGTTTCAGGCCAAACAACCGGTGTATGGGCGGCATTTTTGCGTTTGCTTCTGTGGATTGCCGCCTGCACTTACTCGCTTGTCATCCGGCTGCGCAACACCCTGTATTGCAAAGGCTTTTTGAAGGCGCATTCTGCCAATGCGGCTGTTATAAGCATCGGCAATATAACAGCCGGCGGCACAGGCAAAACCCCGCTGGTGATCTGGCTGTGCAATCAGCTATCCCAAAACTACAAGTGCGCAATTCTCACTCGCGGCTACAGGGCAGCTCAAAACTCAAAACTCAAGACTCAAGACTTTTTTGATGAACCGGCGATTCTGGCCGAGAACTGCCCGGATGCCATGGTAATCGTAAACCCCGACCGCGTCGCTGGCGCGGCCGAAGCCGTCAGCCGGTTTGGTGCAAGAGTATTGATTATGGACGATGGATTCCATCACCGCCGATTGGCCAGAGACCTGGACATCGTCGCGATTGATGCAACAAGGCCCTTCGGCTACGGGAGAATACTCCCGGCCGGACTGCTGCGGGAACCCGCGGCCGCACTAAGGCGTGCCGACGTAGTCGTCATCACCCGGTCCGACCAGGCCGCTGAAGCTCAACTGACCCGGCTTGAGCACAAAATTCGACATATCGACCCGAATATGGTAATGGCAAAATCTATTCACGCCCCCACCTGCGTAGAATACGCCGCACACTCTGTCATTCCCGCGCAAGCGGAAATTCAGAAAACCGGCGAAACAACAGATTCATCCTTGCGTAATAGTGGCGGCCTTGAGCAGCTAAAAGGCAAAAAGATATTCGCTTTCTGCGGTATAGGTCATCCGGATGCCTTTTTCAACACGATCAAGAACCTCCGAGCCGACCTGGTAGGCTCGAAGATATTCGACGACCACCATTATTACACGGATGCCTGTCTGGCGGAGATTCGTGAGCAAGCCGCACGCCTCGATGTCGATCTGGTGCTGACAACACAGAAAGACTGGACAAAAATCGGCCCGCTATTATCAGCCGAAAAACGACCACCTTTTGCATATCTGGCCATTGAGATAAGGTTCTCGACCGGTGAGGACAAATTAAGACGCTTGATTGAGGATACGTTAGCGGGTAAAATCTCCCAACAGTAGAAAGTCAAGGCTTCTGCAAAATTGCAGGTTAGGCCTACTTAGAAAAGAAAAAATCGTTTTCTGATTTTTTCTTTTCAACGGCAATGTATTGTGCCATAAGCGGTTAGGTGATTATTGAAGAAAATCATAAAAAAGCAATTCTTCAACAATATAGGCCTAACCTGCAATTTTGCAAAAGTTCAGTTAGAAAACAAGAAGAGCGCTTAATGCACGAAAACCTGCTGAAAATCGTAACGAAGCTGGGCTCGCCGAAGGTCCTGCTCGGTGGCGATTTTATGCTCGACGTCTATGTCTATGGCGACGCCCTGAGAATAAGCCCCGAGGCCCCCGTGCCGGTCTTGAGAGTCACCGACACCGAATATCGCTGCGGCGGAGCCGGGTCGGTGGCCGCTAACCTTGCAGCCCTCGGCGCCGCGCCTGTCTGTGTGGGCGTTATCGGCGGCAATGAAAACGACCAAAACGCCAAAATCCTAAACGAGAAACTCGCCGCCACACGAGCCGACATTAGCGGCTTGTTATCCGTCCCCGGCAGACGCACTACCACCAAACAAAGACTCATAGGCCTCGCTCAACATCGCCATCGCCAGCAGTTGATGAGAGTTGACCAGGAATCCACGGAACCGCTTACCGATGAGCAATATCAAAAGATTCTTCATATCTACAAAGATAAGCTGCCGCAGGTCGCCATTGTCTGTCTGCAGGATTACAACAAGGGCCTGCTTACCCCTTCCCTCTGCCGACAAATGATACAATTGGCCGCCCAAGCGGACAAGAAGGTCCTCGTTGACCCTTCGCTAACCAGCGATTATTCAAAATACACCGGCGCTACCCTCATCACGCCAAACCGCAAAGAGGCCTCAATCGCCGTCGGCTTCGAGATAACCTCAGAACAAACAGCCGCAAGAGCGGCAAAGAAGCTCTTCACCGATTACCAACTCAAGGCCGTCGTAATCACGCTTGACAGCCAGGGTGCGTATCTCACAACAGAGCACCTCAGCCAGATCATACCCACTCGGCCGCGCAGCGTCTATGATGTCACCGGTGCCGGTGATACGGTCCTGGCGACACTCGCAATAACTCTCGCCGCCGGCGGCGATTATGAAACAGCCGTACAGCTCTCCAATCTCGCCGGCGGAATCGAAGTCGAAAAATTCGGGGCAGAACCCGTCCAGATTCAGCAGATCCTCAATGAAATCCGCGGCGAAACAGGCAAACTGCTTTCACTTGATTCTCTGCTCGATGAGCTCAACTGGCACCGCAGCCGGGGAAAAACCGTAGCCTTTACAAACGGCTGTTTTGACGTCGTCCACAGAGGACACATCGAATATCTCAAATTCACTAAGCAGCAGGCTGACGTAGTGGTCCTCGGATTGAATAGCGACAGTTCGGTCAAAATCATCAAAGGCCCCGACCGGCCGATAAACAATCAACACGACCGCGCCGCCGTCCTCGCAGCACTGGAAACCATTGACTACATCACAATCTTCGACGAGCCGACCCCGATTGACCTGATCGAGAAACTAAGGCCCGATACTCTGGTCAAAGGCGAGGACTGGGCACAGAAAGGCGTCGTCGGTCGTGAATGTGTTGAATCTTACGGCGGCAGGGTCGTCCTCGCGCCGCTGGTGGCCGGCAAGAGCTCGACCGCAACAATCGAAAAAATCAAATCGCTTCACACAAAATCCTGATGGACGATACGACACAACAAATCATCGCAGAGACGATTGATACTCACGGACAGATGCTGGCCCAATTCCGCCAAAGCAACATCGAGACAATCGCCGCCGCCGCCCGGATGATTACAGAGACACTAAAGAACAACGGCACGGTTTATCTCTGCGGCAACGGAGGCTCGGCAGCGGACGCCCAGCACATAGCCGCCGAGTTCATCGGCAGATTCAGGCGGGAGCGAAAGGCCCTGGCCGCGGTGGCGCTTTCAACCGACACCTCGATACTGACTTCCATTGCCAACGATTATGCTTATGAAAACGTCTTTGCCCGCCAGGTAGAGGCACTCGTCAAACAAGGTGATGTCCTCTGGGCCTTCTCGACCAGCGGCGCCTCGGCCAACGTCATCGCCGCCGCAAAATTAGCTAAGCAAAAAGGCGCTACCGTACTGGCCTTTACCGGCAGAGCCAACAGCCCTCTCGAGCAGCTCGCCGATATTTGCCTCTGTGCGGATAGCGAATCGACGGCACGCAGCCAGGAGATGCACCAGCTTGCCTACCATATAATCTGTGACCTCGTGGAACAAAGCTTTGCAGACAGTTGAGCACCGGGCGGATTTGAGCAACTATGTCCAACAAAGCCATATTTTTAGATCGTGACGACACCCTGATCGAAGACCCGGGCTATATCAGCAGTCCCGACCAGGTGAAGCTGCTCAGCGGCACCGCCGGGGCGCTTATCAAGTTTAAGGCTATGGGATATAAGCTTGTCGTCGTCACGAATCAATCGGCCGTTGCACGTGGAATTGTCACCGAGAAGGTCCTCCGCGAAATCCATAACCGCATGGAACAACTGCTCGCCCAAAAGGATGCGTCCCTGGACGGAATCTACTACTGCCCTTACCATTCGGACGGAGTCATTGCAAAATACCGCAAAGAAAGCGACTGGGCAAAGCCAAACCCCGGGATGCTCCAGGCCGCCGCCGATGAGATGGATATCGACCTTGGGCAATCCTGGATGATCGGAAACAGCAGCCGCGACATAGAAGCGGGCCTACGCGCCGGGTGCAAGACCATATTGATTGATTCACCCTCCCGTCAAAAAGAATCCGAACCCGGCGACCCGACTCCGAACTATAAGGCCGTGAATATTACCGAAGCGGCAAACATCATAAAGAAATATCACCGCCGGCCCGATGACTCACAATCCGCAGCCGAGCCGCCCCCCACCGACCAAACCGAGCCGGCTTCAGAACCTCCCGAACCCGCCCCCGAAGACACGCAGCCCGTTCCTCAAGAACCCGAACCGGTCTCGCAAAACGCTAAGCCGCTTGCCCAAACTCAGCAGCCTCAGTCGCAGCAGGACGACCTCCAAACCGACGCCCCGGAGCAAAAAAACCACACCGAGTCAACCGAACAGTTGCTCAGCAGGATACTCGACCAGCTAAAGTCTATGCAGCGAAGTGATATGTTCGACGAGTTCTCCATAATGAGGTTCATCGCCGGGATAGTACAAATGCTTGTGCTGCTCTGCCTGCTGATTACTATATGGCTTCTGATGAGTCCGAACAGACAGGATACTTCGGTCTTGATTGCCCTCGGTTTTGCCGTGCTCCTTCAGATTATGTCACTGACCTTCTACACAATGCAGGAGCGAAAATAGTATCGCCTGTCTCCTCAAACGAGATTTCGGATGCGAGATACGACACACAAGATTTTGGTCTGGCTGCCCTCGCCTATGGGCGATGCCATTCTTTGTACGCCGGCCTTGCGGGCAATTCGCAAGCGCTTCAGCTCGTCTCAAATCACATTTCTCGCTAATCCGGTAGTCCGTCAGGTCCTGTCCCCTTGCAGCTTTAACAACACCTGGATCCAGCCGCAAGGCAACAACCCCCTCGCAGTTGCCGCAAAACTCAAAGCCTATAAATTCACCCACGCGATCCTCTTGAAGAACTCCTTTGCTTCTGCACTTGCCGTCTTTCTGGCAAGAATCCCCTGTCGCATCGGCTATGTCCGGGAGAGACGCGGCCTGCTGCTTACCGACAAGCTTCATCCCCCAAAACTGCCGAACGGCAAATTCAGGCCCCTCTCAATGCTCGACTACTACCTCGCAATCGCCTCCTATCTCGGTGCAGACACAGCCGACAGAAGCCTTGAGCTACAATTCGACCAAAAGGACAGTCAGCAGCTCCGGATCAAACTGCCCAAAGTTGCCGGCAGTGAGAATCCGGTTGTGATCTTAGTCCCGGGTGGAGCATTTGGCCCAAGCAAATGCTGGCCCACTGAGAACTTTGCAAAAACCGCCGATTGGCTCATCACCAGCCACGATGCAACAGTTGTCATATCCGCGGCCCCCAACGCCGCCGAAAAACAAATCGCCGCCGAGATATGCGCTTCAACCAGGTTGTCATTGCGAGCGCAGCGAAGCAATCTCGACGATAAACTTGTCAACCTGGCTGAAAACCCCGTAAATCTCGGCGAATTGAAAGCCCTCTTTTCCATCGCCGATCTGGTCGTCACCAACGACACAGGCCCGCGACACATAGCCACCGCCCTTGGAGGCAAGGTCGTCACTCTGTTCGGGCCGAACGACCCGGCCTGGACGAATACCGATTACGAAAATGAAATTCAAATAGTCGGTAACGTCCCCTGCGCACCCTGTACCAAGCCAAAGTGCACAAAGCCCCAACACTTATGTATGCAATCAATCACGGTTGAGATGGTTTGTGATGTCGCCAAAGAGCTGCTGGACGGCCAGCGAACAAAGGCAAAAGTCTTTGCTCACCCGGAATTTGAAGAAACTTCAGAATCGTTTTTCGTCAATGCGGATTACAAAACCGCACTTGCCAAGCTGGGCTTAACTTCCCTCGATGCCGTCTTTTCTTTCAACGATGCTGAGAGTCTGTCCAAAAGCAATCTTGCCCCCTTCCGCACCCGCCTGCAATTTGAAATAGACTTGCTCCAATCCTCAGCACCAACCACAGTCTTTCTAAAACGCTACGACTCCCCGCCGATCTTGGTCCAGCTCAAGAACTGGCTTGCCCATCACAGCAGAAGAAGTTGCGCCTCCTGCGAATTCGAACCGACAAACGAGCTGCCCGCAGCGGGCGTAAATACTGCAAAAGTTGTTTCTTACGGCGAGCAATGGGGCACCTTCTTCGAGAAGAAAAGCTTTATAATCACCGAAAAAATACCCGACGCCGAGGCCCTGGAGAGAAAACTCCCCCGCTGCTTCGGTGCCCCGCCGACACCGGAAAACCTGAAGCTGCAAAGGAATTTCATCGTGCAATTGGCGAAATTTATAAAAAAATTCCACGACACGAATTATCGCCATCGAGACCTTTACTTCTCGCACATATTCCATAGCAACAGCGGCGATTTCTATCTCATAGACCTCGCACGGGCCTTCAAGCCCCGCATCCTACAAACGCGATTCCTCATAAAAGATATCGCGCAAGCTTACTATTCAGCTCCCGCCGCGTACTTCTCAAATACGGACCGCCTTCGCTTCTACTTTGCCTACACGGCACAAAGCAAGCTCAGAAGCCAAGACAAAGCCTTCATTCGAAAAGTCATCACCAAAGCAAAACGGATGGCAAGCCACGATAGAAAACACGGCAGGACCGTCCCATTTGCACGCCGACCAAATTAAAGTTATAATCCTCACGATGAGCCTAAAAGTCGCTATCGTAATAGAACGTGCGGACACCAACCTCGGCGGAGCGGAACGCTCGGTCTTCGAGCTGGCAGCCGCATTAACCGCACGCGGACTCTGCGCTGACATACTTGCCGCAAAAGGTCAAGCCAACACCAAAAACGTTCACATCCTCTGCGGCGACGGCCCCGGCAAGCGGGCATCCTACTCTGCCTTTGAAAGAGCGCTGAGAAAGCACTTATCAGAAAATCACTACGACATAATCCACAGCGTCTGGCCCTTCGACTTTGCCGACGTCTATCAGCCACGCGGGGGAACATACGCCGAGTCCATCTTGCGCAACGCTGCCAGTTATCAAAACATACTCATCGAACGCTATAAGATGCTCACGACTTTCGGCAACCTCCGACGAAACACACTTCTGCGGGCCGAGCGCAGGCTCTGCCAATACCCGGACGGCCCGGTCATCGCAGCACTTTCACGGTACGTCCTCGAGCAATTAAGGCGCCACTACGGCACGGCCTCACAACAAATTGTAGTCATCCCCAACGGCGTGAAAACCGATGGGCGAATCAGCTCACAAGAAGCCGACCAGCTCCGCACCCGGATACTCACTCAATTGCACCTCAAGGAAGCCGACAACCCCGTCTTGTTCCTGTTCGTTGCAAATAATTTCAGATTAAAGGGATTGGCCCCCCTGATCAAGGCGATGAGCAATGCAGCACGCCGGCCGGGCGAGCCCAAAGCCTGTCTCATAGTGGCAGGACACGACAAACCACACAGATACCGCCGGCTCGCAAAAAAGCTCAATTGCCTCGACAGAACCGTTTTCTTAGGTCCGCTAAGGCACGTTCAGAACGCCCTGTCGGTAATCGACGTCGCCGTCCTGCCCACCTTCTACGACCCATCCAGCAGGTACATACTCGAGGCGCTCGCCGCCGGCAAGCCGGTCATAACCACAAGATTCAACGGCGCCGTTGATCTGTTCGACGACTATCGTCACGGCAGAGTAATCGATACGCCCGAAGACATCCCGGCCCTAACACAAGCCATACTCGATTTTACTGATACAAACAACATTAAAGAGGCGTCGCGGGCCATAGCCGAAGATAATCTCAAAAAAGAAATCTCCATCAACAGAGTCGCCGACCAGCTAATCGCTCTCTATGATTCCATCTTGCAAAGGAAATCCCGGAAATGACGTACACGACTTTCGCACTCGCTATCATAGCGGCGTATTTGCTTGGTTCGATACCTTTCGGACTGCTCATCGCCAGAGCACACGGAAAGGATTTGCGCTCAATCGGCTCAGGCAACATCGGGGCAACCAACGTCTCGCGCGCCCTGGGCAGAAAGTGGGCTTATATCTGCTTCGGGCTCGATGTGCTCAAAGGCTTTGTCCCGACATTCGCGGCCATGTTTCTTGCCACGCCCCTGTCCACGCAATCCCACACCGAAAGGATTATCGTACTCTGCCTTTGGCTCGTCGTCGGCTGCGCCGCCGTCGCCGGCCACATCTTTCCGCTGTACATAAGATTCAAAGGCGGCAAAGGAGTCGCAACCAGTTTCGGCGTAGCGCTAGGTGTATGGCCCTACTACACTATTTGCGCCTCGTTCGCAATCGCAATATGGATCGTCCTTGTTTTGGTATGGCGCTACGTCTCCCTGGCCTCCATTGTCGCTTCGCTCGCTTTTCCCATTGCGCTGACCTTGGCGATAGCCCTAACCGCAAACTGGCATTTTGCCCGACTTTGGCCCCTGCTCGCCGTGGCCGCGGCAATACCTCTGATGGTCACAGTCCGACACCGGCAGAATATAAAGAGGCTCATCGCGGGAACAGAAAGCAAAATCCGACAAGATGGGACGAAGAAAAACTGAAATCCGCCTCCGCGCCCGTACGGTCCCTCGTACTCTCTCGCACACTGATCGATGTGTGTCATTGCGAGGCCCCCTGGGGGCCATACCGAAAAACCTGGATTCCTGCTTTCGCAGGAATGACAAATGCTGTTTCCGCAACAGGAACTATTTAGCCTGCGGTTTTACCGCAGGTTTTCACCCACAAAACCACACTTGACAGACTACTACTGCTCGTCCGGCATCTCGTCGGTCAACATGCGTACCTTGTCGTCCTCGATCAGCACCCCTGTTTCCTTGTCCCACCTCCGCGTTCGATGTTTCAAACGGTGCTCTCCGTGGCACTCGGTGCAGTACTTCTTTCCTCCACCGAGCTTTCCATCAGGATGGCAGCCTTTGCAGGAAGGGTTTATCTCCGCCGTCGGATACATAATATCAGGCGGCGTGATGTTATCTTCATCGGAGCAGTGTGCATCCGACGCGCCGTGGCACCGCTCGCAACTGACATTGGCCCGCGCGTGCACCAAAGCGAGCGCCTCGTCGGCGTAGTTTATGTGGCACACGTGACACCGGCTGTTATCAGCCACGGGCCCGTCCAGATCATCAAGCTTCTCTGTATCACCGTCGTCTTCGAGCAGCAACAGAGGTTCCTCATCAGCCTCGTGTTCAGCCCCCTGCCTGCACGCCACAACACCCACAGCCACTGCCGCAACCACAAACATCAGCAAATAGATTTTTACGTACCTCACACACATATATGACAGAGCAGTAATCTCCCAGGCCCAAGCATTCTTTACACGTATTCCCAGTTCTTAAGCCACTGGTAGTTCGCCGGCAGGTTCGCCCACGTCTGGTCCATCAATCTCTTAAGCTCTTCGGCCTCCGCCACGTCAAGCTCCCGACGCTCTTTCACGGCCTTCGCCACGTTATTGACCTGGTGAATGCTGACAAGTCCGGGAATCGGTATTATCTGCGGGTTGCACAGGATGTAGCGAATCGCCAGTCTCGCACGCTCATCATCTTCCTTAGCGTTGGGATCATCCGGCGCACTGCTGCCTTTGAACAGCGAATTGCTCGCAAATGGCTTGATGCCGAACGCGCCGACGTCACATTTCTCGAGCGCATCAAAAACGCTGTCTTCCGGCATCGCCTTGCTCTTGGCGGTATAAGGGAACAGCACAACCTGGACTTGAGGGAAGTACTCCATCATAAACTTGATCCACCGCCGGTCGTGCGACGAGAACCCGATGAACCGCGCCTTGCCCTGCTTCTGCGCCTTCTCCAGCGCCTCGACCATCTCGCAGGATGTGTTGAACGAGTGCCGACCGCCCGGCTCATGGCAGGTGATACGCCACAAATCCGTATATTCCTGCTTCGATTCCTTCATCAGCGAGTCGAAGCTCTCCATCAGCTTCTTGGCCGTGCGGTACTTCTCGCTGCGGACTTCACGCCCGCAATATGACAGCGCCATAAACATCTTGTCCCGGCGCCCGGCCAGAGCCTTGCTGTATGCAACCACCTCGTTCCGGCAGCACGCATCGATATAGTTAATCCCGACATCCATACACCGGCTGACAACATCGTGGCGGTTCTTGTTGAAGTCCTGATTCATCACATTGATCCGCTTCCAGTGCCCGCCAAGGCATACCGCCGATATCCAAAGGCCCGTCTTGCCTAAGCGACGGTACTCCATATTCTGATTGTAGCACAGCGTCTTTTTCGCGGCGCTGCGGCCGCTCCTGCCGAACACAGGCCCCTGGCCCGCCAAAACCCCCGCTACCGTCCCGGCAGCCACCAGAGAAGTCTTCCGAATAAAACTCCTTCGTGAAAGTTCGTTGCCTTGTCGAGTAGACATAATATGGTCTCCTCATTTAGGTTTAGTTTGTATTCCCTG
>CAYWOD010000040.1:0-20381 GCA_964459805.1 uncultured Pirellulales bacterium | reverse complement strand
GTTGTAACGCACACGTCTTCCAGCGCAGCATCCGGATAGTCCGGCAGCTTAACAATCGACGGAAACGGATGCGGATTCCACAGCGTCAGCGTGTTGTAGCGGTATCGAGCCAAATTATCCAGGAACCTCCGCCAAAAATCCGGATTCCACATTTCTGCGTAATTATTCTGCGCAGCGTCACCCGTGTCGTCATAGCTCGGCGTTCTCGCATCCAAAGGAATATTGAACTTAATTCCCCGCCTGGCAATCGACGGCTTGCGAACCACTTCGCTCAGGCTATCGAGTCTTCCGTCGGTGCAAATTGCCTCAGCGACCTCGAGCCCGCCGTACATTGCGCCGACCTCATCGGCCCCAACGACTAAGCACATGTTCTTCCCTCTCGACCGAATAGCGTATCCCTGCGGCCCAAGCACGCCGATGGCCTTCTTACCTCTCTGTGCCAGCCTTTTCTCTATTCTCTCCTTTTCCCTGACCGTTAGAATAATGCGGCCCGCTTCGCCCCCTCTCGAAAACTCCCCCATAGACTTAACCGTGACCTTATACCCCCTCTCGCCCAATGCCACACGGATCTCCTGCACCCCAAAACTAATAGGCCCCTCGTCCGAGTCGCAATAAATTAGGACATCCTTCCCATCTGTCTGCATTCCGTATGAGCCTAAGACCACCACACAGCACAAAAACAATTTCGTCCATTTCATCGCTCGAATTCTGCATCCGTTCATTTCTCATTGACCGCTGCCGGTGCAGGCATAAAGGTTGGAATTCTTGGTGTTTCCAAAAACATCATAGAAATCAACCCTTTCGAATACACTCAGACGTCCTCCCACCGTGGCATCGTAGATCTTTTTATTTGCCTTTTCAAATGTCGTCTTGGCTATTCTATAGCCCTCTTCCGAGCCCTCCAAATTGGGCAGGTTCCACTGCTGGCCTTTTGCAAAATAGTCCGGATCAAAATGGTCGCTGTCATAATCATTTTGTACTACCACCTGATCGGGCTGACCACTATTTGCCGCGTTGAAAAAGTGATCTACGCCAACTAAGAAGACTTTGTCAAAACCCAGATAGTATGCAAGCTGCATTGCCACGTATGTGACCGTATGCATTTGAAATACCCCCTCGCAAGGATCCGTAGAAAAACCCTTACCATTCAAAGACAGCAAGTGAACTGTGTCTTTATTGTAAGGCAGATACTTGAATGATACAAAATCGAGAAATTTTAATCCGGGTATGTCATTAAGGATTTGTTGGCCGCTTTGCTGAATGACAAACGGATTAACGCAAACATAAAACGTCGGCCGCCAGTCAATACGGTCGAACAACAAATAGATCTTGTTCAATCCGAAAGTGTATTCGTTCTTCAGCAATGAAAGGTCGGTGTTATTCAAGCTGGGCCCATTGCCCAGGATGACACAACGTTGACCGCGATACTTGTCCTTATATTGCATCAGGAGCCGCCTGGAATTGGCCCTTATTTGGTGATACAGCAAATTGATCCTCTCGGACTCTGTCAATTGGGCCCTATGGTCTGAAGCATGGCGTGAGACTTCGTTGTCGTGTCTCAGCGAAGAGATTAGATTGGCTGGAACTTCTCGCTTCTTTTGAGATGCGTTCATCCCGCCGACGCTTTGTCGTACTTCTGTGGCTATTTGCTCAGCTTGATGGTTGTTTCCTTGAGAACGCAACTCCAAGATTGCCCTCGAGATTTTTGTTCCTTGTTCACGGCGCCTAAAATATTCTTCTGTCATACGAGATGCAGTTACATGATGATATACTACTGCTTCGGGAGCATAATAGATCAGATAGCCTAAGGCATGTATTCTTTGCTGGATTTCGGTGTCTTCATTTCCCAGTAAAGCTGTCCCAATGCGTCCCAGGCATGTATCAAAAAAACCAATATCAGTGAAGACCTGCCGTCTGAACGAGCAGTTTGTACCTATGATTCGCTCAGGCCAGCATAGAGCCCTGGCACTTTCTCCCCATTCGACCAAACTCAAGGCGCGGTAATATTCGTCTGTCAGCCAGTCGGGCTTTTGCGAATCCCAAATCGGCAATACCTTACCACCGACCGCCCAGGCATCGGGAATACTATCGTATATTTTTAGTAAAGCCTGCAGCCACTGCGGAGAGGCTTCTGCATCATCATCAATGAACGCTATGATATCACCCCGGGCTTTTTCTACGCCTGTATTTCGGGCATTTGAAAGCCCTAATCTCTCCTCAAGGACATAACGAACCATTGGATAACGAGCAACGACTTCTTTGGTGTTGTCCTGTGAGTTGTTGTCCACGACGATTACTTCAAACAGCTCTTGCGGGAGTATTTGTCGGCCGAGGCTGTCGAGGGTCTTTGCCAGAAGGGCAGGATTGCGATGAGTGCATACGACGACGGAGATGCGGATTTGCTCCTTACTATTATCGTCTCTTATGGGTTGGTGGTCGTTTTGTTCGATAAGGGCCGGTATTTGATGGAAAGACTTATGGCTCAAAATATTTCCAATTACTTGTTTTGATTGTTGTGGCGGCATAGTAATCGCCTGGGGGAAGTTTTCTGCCAGACAAATGGCTTGTTTAGAATGGCGGCGATAGCAATCCATAAGCATCCATTTAGGTGAGCCATCGATTTCTCCGGCACCCTGACACCAGTGGCAACCTTTATTGGAGATCATCTGCATGATAGAAGCGGTGCGGGGGGAATTCAGCATTGATTCCAGGGATTCTTCATTGACGTTCCCTAACAAAATGTCGGGATGATAAACTTCGCAAGGATATAGGCTACCATCGGGCGTAACCACGAGTCGCTTGGACAGTCCAACACAGTCAAATTCATCCGGCAGGTATTCAATCTGACGCAGCTTAGGTTTGAGCTCTTCGGGCCAGGTTGAATAATGCTCATCAACCTCACAGTATCGCACACATTGACGCACCCAGGAATACATCAGTCTTATGTCTCTTTCGGCACAGAATTCCTGCATATACGGCAGGTCCGCAATTGTCTGGGGCATCAGGCTCATTGACACGACGACCGGCACCTGACATGATTTCAATGTTTCCAAGAGATAAACTGCTTTTTTCCAGAAACCTTGTCCTCCCCTTGTTGAATCGTGTGTCGCCTCGCGTCCGTTTATGGATATATGTACCTCTACAGGAACACCGATATCTAAAATCTTGCGCATACGCCTGATAATCTGTTTGGGCTGAATGCCGTTTGTCGCCCCCGAAATCTTGCATTTGGGCAGATATTGATGCAGAAGGCGGGCGATATCCACAACCTTGTCTGAAATATACGGTTCACCTCCTGTGAGATAACAAGTTGAAAGGCCAAAAGACCGTAGGGCGGCAAATGTCTTTTCAATAGAATCCAAGCCTAATTCAGGGGCATTTTTTAATTTCCATATTCCGCAATAAGTGCACCTGCTATTACACAATCGAGTATAATCCAAGACAAGATGCGAGAATCGAGGTTTTGTCGGCAATGCGACCGGCTTTTCCACAAGGCCCTTTTTTTTCTGAACGTGGGGCGGCTCACTACCGGTATTGAGAACTGTGATAGAATTTGATTGAGACCTTGCCTTCTCCTGCTCAATAAGGTTCTCAATCAACGTTGCTTTGTTGATTACTTCCCTCGCCTCTGCATATCTGCCCTGCTTTTTGTAGAGTTCGCTGAGACCCAGGAGAAGCTTGTCCTTGCTCGCATTTTCAAGATTGTCCAACGGGGAAAACTTCATGTACAGCCGCTCCGCTTCATCATGCATTCCACAACCCGAATAAAATTCAGCGATATAACGTGCCGCCGAAACTCTATTCTGCTCTGAAATATCCCGCGAGGCCACAATCATATCCGCCCTTTCCTTCATTTGGGCGTATCGGCCCTGTTGATGGTAGTATTCTCCAAGCGCCTTAAACGTTTGATACGCTTCTTCACCGGCGATCGGGCCGGTGCACAGTGCCTCATAAAGCTTCTCGCGCGCTTGCTCTTCCTTGTTCTGTTTCAAATAAACATTCGCTAATCGTAGAAGTAACTTACAAATTTGAGCCTTCGACAAACTTGGCAGCGCCAACCCTTCAACGCACTTTTTCTCCGCTTTTTCATACTTTTCTTGTAGCAAATAATATCTTGCAGCCATGGAAATGAACTTCACTCTTGTTTCAAGTGGAACATCAGGGTGTGCCAGTACAAATTCCGACTGTACATTTTCCAAAAGTTGCTCTTCCACGGGTTCATTTGATTGGTCAGCACCGCTGTTGACAATATTGCGAAATCTGTTCACACATTGATAAACCTCATCGGATTTGCCTCTTTGAGACAGGGTCATAAATATTTGCGAGACAATATTTCCCAAAGAACGGCTGCAGAAATACTCTGCTGTCATTCTAAAAGCGGGCACGTGATGATACACCGTCGCCTCGGGGCTGTAATATACCGAATGATCTGTCTCGTGAATGCGCTGCTGAATTTCGGTATCTTCGAAAGACAGCAAGAGGTCGCCGATACGCCCAAGTTCAGGTTTGAAGTGTCCTATGACAGAGAAGACTTCTCGCCTGAATGAACAATTTGTCCCAATAATTCTCTCCGGCCAACGCAAAGCTCGGGTACCTTGGCCCCATTCCAAGAGGCTCAAACATCGATAGTATTCTTCCGTAAGCCACTCCGGCTTTTTCTCATCCCAAATCGGAAGCACTTTGCCGCCAACAGCCCACGCATCGGGAACGCTATCGTACACGTTGAGTAACGCCTGCAGCCAGCCCGGGGAGGCCTCCGCATCATCATCGATGAATGCTATGATATCGCCCCGGGCCTTGTGCACGCCCGTATTACGCGCGTGGGAAAGACCCAACTTTTCTTCAAGGACGTACCTGACGGAGAGGTAGCCATCGACCACATCTTTCGTGTTATCCTGCGAATTGTTGTCCACCACAATTACTTCGTACAGCTCTTTGCTGAGGGTCTGCAGGGTTAGACTATCAAGAGTTTGGGTTAGAAGAGTCGGATTACGGTGAGTGCATACGACGACAGAAATTCGCACTTTATGGTTGCTGTTAGTATCACCAGAAGAGGGCTCTTCAACCGCAGAAGGGCGGTTAGAGGAGAGAGCAGATAGATCTTTTTGTCCGGCAAACAAACGTTCGTAATCGAGGCGTGGAAAGATCTCGAGTTTGCCGCCTGCGGTGGCATTGTAAATCTTTCGTCCATCCCGCTCGAATATCTCCTTTGCGCGTTTGTAGGCAAGCTCCATTCGATCGGTCCTCGGATCGTGCCATCGTTTTCCCTTGCCGAAGTAATCGGGATGGAAATGGTTGGGGTCGTCGGAATTCGACGTGATGACCGCCCCTTCGATCTTAGCATCGTCCGGAACCGTATAATTATGATCAAAACCCACCAGATACACCTCTGAAAAGCCCATATAATAGGCAAGCTGCATGCACAAATAACTGACGGTTCCGCCGACCCAGAGGCACTTTGCGGCATCTTCTGAAAAATTCGGGAAACCCGGGTAATCGGTGAAATCGTAGATTACGTCGGCCCATATTGTTTCGAGCGAACCGGCGAGGCAGTATTGAAGTTCAGTTCCGAAGATTTTTGTCATTTTGGTAAGGGCTTTTATCTCCTCGGCGCGGTCTTCTGCGACGAGCTTGTCTTCAACTACATAGAATGTCGGCTTGAAGCCCATTTTGTCAAAGTTGTAGAAGATGCTGTTGACTCCGAAGGTGATTTCGTTTTTCAGTTTGGTCAGGTCCATTGATTTCAAGCTCGGACCATTTCCAATGATAAATGCCCGCCTGCCGGCGTATTTGTTTGCGAGCGTCTGCAAGCCTGTTATCTTTACAGCCTCGCTTTTAGCTTCGACCGTTTCCTCATTCGCCTCTACTTTATTGACAAACAGACTTCGGCCATAGAAACTAAGACGAGCGTAACCGAAGGATTCCATGAACCTGAAGACCTCCTCCGGATCCTTCTGCCCCTTGGGATCAGCTCCGCCGTGCACTTCGATAAGGAATTTTGTTCTCCCTTCCCGGAGTATCCTTGTGGCTCCTTTGAGGACTCTCAACTCAGCGCCTTCTACATCTATCTTCACAACATCAGGGCTGCTGTCTCTGAAGAGGCTGTCGAGTCTTACGCAATCAACGGTGGTCGGGTGCCAATCAACAGATCCGGCTGAGAGATCACGTTTGAACAGGGCGCCGGTTGTGGGCGAATTGGTTACATAGAATGTCTCCCGCCCATCCTTGTCCGATGCAGCGGCAAATAAGGGCGTCAGCCTATTAGTGGACAATAACTCCCACTTTGAGCAATTCCTTTTCAACTCCTCGAAGCGAATGGGGTTGGCCTCAATTGCGAATATCTGTGCTCCCTGCATACATTTGTTCGCATAGAAGGTGTATTGTCCGAGACTGGCCCCTATGTCCACGAAAGTCCTTGCCCCATTCAATATTTCAGGCAAATGTTCAATGACCTCTTTCTCATGGCACTCCTCGGAGAAGTAGCACTTGTTCAAACGTTCATAAATCTTGTCCTTATCGGCCTTGTCCATATTAATCACTGCATTGCCGGAGACACTTAATGATGACATAGTCGTACCTCCTTGCACAAGCTTGTGTAGTGTTTCTTCTCTCATTGCCAGCATACCCCCAGCCTCGGCGGGCAAATTGTCAAAAACTGATTCTACAAGATGGGATGGGCAATTGAACCGAACGTGGCGGAACCAAAACAGGAGATAGTTGATTATCCTTTGATAGTTGTTATGGCATAAGCAGGGATCCCAAGTCAGCGCAGCGGCAAGATATTGGCGTCCCTTATCAATTCTGCCCAAGGCATAAGAAGGAATTGCCGCCTTTACATATTTGAATCCCATAACTTTGGGCATCAATTCGGCCAATTCCGAAGACAGGTCTTGGCTGGAAAATATCTTTTTCGCCGCTTGCCTGGCACCATTTAGTTGACATTCTATGTCTGTGGAAAGGGATCCTGGTACAAATCGATATGCACATACGCAATCGTTTGTGCGATACATCGGACATCCGGCAATCGCAAGGCGACTGTGAAAATCCCACTCTTCGGCACCGTGCAAGCTTTCATCAAAACAACCTGCCCGGACGACCCAGTCTCGCCTAATTAACGTGCTATGAATAATGAAACGATTATTCACCAACTGCTCTTCTACAGATACTTCGCCGGATCGGGACTTACACTCTTTGATGATTCTGCCATTTTGATCTACCCGCAAATGCCACCCTGCGACCAAGCCGAAGTCCGGATGGCTCTCCAGAAAGGCAACCTGATCTGTTAATTTGTTGGGCAGGAAATAGTCATCCGCATCAAGAAAAGCCAGATATTGTCCTTTGGAATGACGTATGCCCGTATTGCGTGCCCCTGGCAATCCTTTATTGTCCTGATATACATAGCGTATTCGCTTGTCGTCGAACGAGCGCACTACCTGCGGCGTATTGTCCGTTGAGCCATCATCGACAACGATCACTTCAAAATTACCGTACGTTTGTGCTAATACACTTTCTATCGCCTCGCCCAAATAATCGGCGGTGTTGTAACACGGTATGATCACGCTGACCAAAGGCCAAGCCGGCTCTTCATGAAAATCGGGATCGCTGAAGCTGAAAACACGTTTCCTGCTCTCTTCAAGTTGAAAAAGTTCTACCGATTTTTTGTCGGTCTTGAACAAGAGTTTGCTTGTGAGCGTATCCGGATTGTTCATTCGATGTGCTTCGGCGACTGCGCGGCATAGGTTCAGAGCTTTGGGATTCTCAGCTCTTTTTATCATTTGGCCCAGTAATGGAATTGCTTTTTCCCAGCGTGCCGACCGCGCGTACGCCACGGCAAGATTGCCGGCTGCCTCTAATGAATCAGGGGACAACGACAGGGCGCCTTCAAGCATTTGAGCCGCCAGTTCGGCCGGTGCGAACGACGATTGGAGGAGAGCAGTTCCCAGATCGAAATAGGCATAAAATCTGGCAGCTTCCTGATCCTTGCACAACGCGAACGTGGGATAGAGATCCGTCATGTCCAATTCGTAATTTCGTCGCTTCAGAGCCTTTTGAAAAACTTCTCGGCCGACTCGCCGTATCTCTTCAGGCATTCTTTCCGTCATGCTGCCTTTGTGCTGGCGGTAGTAATATAGAACTTCAGGTACATACACTGTTTGGAATTGCTCAATAATGCGCAGCCACATATCCCAGTCTTCGGCCCCTACCAGTCCAGGATCGTAAAGCCCTACTCTTTTCTGGCAAATTCTTCTATACATAAATGATGCGGTACCTGCGTTGTGGGCCAGGAGATTGTGATAGGAAACATCATTATTTTCGCGTTTTCCAACAATTTGACCATTTTCATCCATCCATGCATAAGCAGAATATGCAAAGCCAACGTCTGGATTTGCATCCAAAGCGGTGACAAAAGCCTCGATGAATGCCGGCGTGCAATAGTTGTCCGCTGAAATCCAGGTGAGCAGTTCTCCCCGAGCCGTGCGAAAACCGGCATTCAGCGCCTCGGGAAGATGTTTATTTTCCTGGCCGATGATGCGAATACGCGGGTCTTTCAGCGTATCGAGATACTCCTGCGTGCCGTCGGTAGAGCCGTCGTTGACGATTATAAGTTCAAAATCCGAGAATGTCTGTGCCAACACGCTTTCGACCGCTTTTGGCAGGAACCGAAGATGATTATACGTTGGAAGGACGACCGAAACTCTCGGCGCCGAAGATGAAGAGTCGGTGAAATTGCAGTCGCACTCTGCCGGCCCTTCCAGACTAATCCCGCCAACGGCGGTACGCCCGGTCATCAACCTGCGAATCTCATTCATTGTAGAAGTAATGTCTGCGTGAGCTCTGTCACGTTCGAATATGAGTTTTTCACGCAGTTGCGAGTAAGAATCCTTCACTACCGAAATGGCCGAATCCAACTCGCTCAGATCAAACAAGCCTACGGATAGTTTTTCCAATCCCAACGCCCTGCAAAATCGTTCATTCTTGGGCTGATAGGATAAGGAGACGAAGGGAATCCCGCTTTGGCAGGCGAAAATCAAAGAATGCAGCCTCATCCCAATAAGATACCTCAATGAATTGTAAATCCTCGGCAGAAAAATTGCCTCGTCCACGTTGTCAAAAAACGACTTCAATACCACGTGGTCCGCCTTTGGGCTATTCTCAGAGCATAAGGGGACAGCAAGCAAGTTGGAGAACTTCTTTTTTATGATGTTAAAAGCTTTGGCAGGTTCCCATTTGCAATGGGGGTATTCTTTTTCAATATCCGGATTGGATCGACTCAGGGACATCATGTGCTTATAGTACTCACCGCCGTGTTCGCACTTCCAAAAGTACCAATCCCTGAGATTAACGCCACAAGTATCAGACTCGGCCGGCTCTACAACGTCCAGAGGATATAGGAATGCCAGATCTGAGCTTACGATTACTTTGAAATGATTCTGCAACAACTCGCGGCTCTCCGCATCTCTGACAAGAATAAACTCTGCTTTGGCCTTCAAAGCATCTACGAATGCCGCATTGTCGTCGTGGTATGCTTCAACGCCCAAGCCTACGCAGCCAAGAGGCGGCTCCATTTGTTCAATCAGTTCGGCGTAGGTATTGAGCCCCCTTAATATAAGCCCTCCGCCGCCCAGCAGGACGTAATCGCAGCGATTGAGGTCGTCTATGCGTTTTGCGGCATCACCGAAGCCGGAAGTGACAAGGAATTCCTGCCCCTCGAAGAAGCGCCTGAGGCAATAGAGTATGCGCTCGTCTCCCGCGTTTTGGTGACCATACCATCCGATTACGCCTATTTTCATCTTCTGAGTATCCGAAAATTTTCTCTGTTGTATTACTCTTAAGAATACGTTTTCAGCCGTGCATCAATTCCGGCCATATATCCAAAGCATATCGAAGGGCATTTCGATTCCAGGTCCTGAAATTCTGCCGAACAAAACCTTGCTGTATGCCGAAGAAAACAACAGGGGAACATTCTCGACAGAATATTCCGCCGCATCCCCTACGCCCGGAATCTCGTGGCGATTAGTCCCTCTTGTCTTCATGGGATTGTCCGTATCGGGATAAAAGAGCAGAAACCTGCCGGTCAGTTCGGCGGCGTGTCTTATCAATCGCATCTTTCCCGCATCGTCGAAACACTGGATCACACCGCTGTTCCAGACAAAATCATATTTGAGTTGATGCGAGAAAAAATCCTCAAGAAAGAACCTTGCGTTTAGACCCGCCGCCTCAAAATTCTCACGGGCCTGTTCGATAGCATCCTTGCGGGTATCGAGCAGTGTGGTCCTGTAGCCCTGTTGTGCCAGCCTGAAAGAGATATGCCCCGTCGAAGAACCCATCTCGAGCACATTGAAACTCTTCTCGATGAATTGCTGCAGCACTTCCTGAAAAGCCAGGCTTGCCTTCGTCCATACATACGCAGTTGCTTGCGTCATAGCCACATCCTTTCCAGTTGAGCAAAATACTTTGTTCCCCAGGAATTCATTTCCGTATGGACATGGTCGTCAAGATCGCCGTCTTTGCCCGCATACTGAAACAAGCCGCCCATAAAATGATTGGACTGAACGACCCTGGCCCACTCCAGTATCCTCCTCGAGTTTTCCTTGAATCCGAGCTTGAACAGTAGTATCGCCATCTGGACGCTCCCGGAAACATAGGAATACGGCAAATCCTCAGAGTAAGCCAGGAAGCCGTTGCTGCCGATGCGAGGGATGATTTCTTCCTTCAGCCGATCACGCACAAATTCTTCCTCGCCGATTGCCAGGAGCCCCTCCAGGCAATACGCCCCCGGATGGGTATAGGTCAGGTCGCAATGCTGCTTGGACCATTGGGCAAGCTTTTGGGCGACCGTTGGGTACTTCTGGTTTGAGGTCAATCCCGACAAAAGCAGCAGCCCCTCAATGTTCTTGGCCTGAATGGGCGAGAAACTGTTGCCCCATGTGCCGTCGTTATCAACATATTTTGCGCCGTTTCGCAGGTCGTAAACAGGAAACATAGAACCGTCCGGAAGCTGCATGTCGCATAAGAACTCGCCGCATGCTGTCGCGGCGGCAAGGTATTTCTTCTCGCCTGTCTTCTTAAACAGACTCGCACAACCGTGCATGACTTGGCCCGTGTCAAATGTGAAGAGATAGTGTTCATCACAAAAGCTGGGAAGACCACCGCGACCGTTCTGGATGCCGATCAGCTTGTCCGCCGCCTTTATAATAGCGGGTGGAATATCATTTCGTTGTGCATCATTTGCAAAATACGAAAGCAGATAACCGGTGACCTCCGGATAAGGTTTGACCCAGACCTTCTTGATCACGTCATAGGAATGAGCGAGGCCGTCGCGTATGCACTGCTCTAAGAACCGCTCGGCTAAATGAATGCCGTGGCCAACAGGCAGTTTCTCAGCCGCTTTCTCAAACTCATAATAATACCTGTCCTCTTTCGCCTCCGGCATAGAATATTGATATACGGCGCTGCGTAATTGGAGTTGATTGGTTTGACAAAGTCCTGACACCGTTTCATGATTCAGGCAAACCGGTTCTGTTCTCGTGGGGCTCTCGCGAAAATTGAACTGACCGATAAGTTTGCCTCCGGGTTTGAGCACCCTTGATATCTCTTTGACTGTCTTTTCCAAATCATCGACATGATCCAAAGCATTGACGCATATCACCACATCAAAGAAATCGTTATCGAAGGGCATATCCTCTGATTTGCAGTTGCTATACTCCACCCCGTGGTCGGAGAGGGGATATCCGATCTCCCTGTACGCGTCAACCAAATGGTCGGCACCATACTTTTCGCATCCCGTGAATCCGATGATTCCACAATGAGGCCCACATCCGACATCAAGTATCTTCTTTCCAACGAAGCTGTTATCTTCGACGCCTAAGCATTCTTTGTATCGCGGAAACGCCTTCTCATGGCACACTTTCAGCAGAGCCTGTCTCTTTTGGGCATCAGTCGTGCAATCCTTCGCCAGCTCCCTTGAAAGACCAATCCAGTAGTCCAGTTCTGCTTGCCGCTTATCCGTTGGCCGGGCGAGTTCTCCGATCGTAAGCAGGTGTGGATAAACCTCATAGTCTTCTTGACTTAATTGATCGACAACGGCACTGCGATGTTCAGCGGGAACCATGTCTATATAATTGCTGATCGTTTTCTTATTCCCTATTGGTCGTTCAATCAGCACTTTGATCCCCGCCGTTTCAAAATCGCCTCTCATTGAAGTCTTTGGGTTTTCATATCCCCAGTTCCACATCCCGTTTTCTTCCAGCCATTGCTTCGAGAGCATATAGGGCTTGCAGCGACCGTTGGGAACATCCACTAATACAAATTTCTTCGATACTCTTGCCATCTCTATAAGGGCCTTACGGTATTCGGAGTCACTAAAGTGTTCCAAGACACCCTCATTCCAGACCAAATCAAAAGTTCCGTTCGCATAAGGAACGTTAAATACGGAGCCATGGCAGAGAGAATACTTGCTCTTATCGAGTTGGCCGAAAGAGCACTGGAGATTTGCAATGCACTGTTGTGACAAATCCAAAAGCGTCACATGATACCCGAAAACGCTGACAAGCCAATAGTCTATAAGTCCTCTTCCGCAGCCGGCGGACAGAATCTTCGGGCTTTCAATATCCCTCAGCAATTCGGCTATCGTAGTGAATATCTCTTTCTCCCATCCATGCACGGGCCCGTATGTAAAATCCTCTTTCCACAAATTGTCCCAGTCAGCTTCTTCTGCGCAGACAACTCGGGAATCGTCGCTTTCAGTCGGATCAGCCGGTGGTTTTTGGCTTTCCATATCTACATTGGGGCCGCAAATATCCGCCTTGGGGGTATTGGGCTCGTTGATTTTGGAGTTCATGAAATTCCACACACGTTGTGAAACTGAGTCCTTCGTAAAGTATATCCGAGAATGTGTTGGCACCTCTAATTGCGGTATAAGCCCCCAGCAGAGATAGCTGGCACAAACGCAATCGTAAAAAGGACATTTGCCAACAGGCTCAAATTTCACAGGCTCATTGGGATCATTGAATATATTCCCCAACTCTCCATAATTCCAGCACTTACGATATGCGCCATTAGCAAGATTCACATTTACAGAGTATTCTCCCGCGTGACAGAATTCCATGCGCTTGTGGCCGTAGATACGTTTCTGCAATTCCCACTGTCTGACATCGCATGTCTCCTTCACAATTCCGTCTATTTGCGAATAGTCTTTTTTCACCTTGCCCCCCTTCTTGTCGTAGTCTCTCATAGCCCCGGCAATTGGCAACAATCCGATTTTTTCTTGGCACAAATCACTAATCTCTCGCAGATAAGGGATGTAATGATCAGAAATTACGAGAAAGATAGCAATTGAAATGCCGGCGTTTTTCAGCATGTTCAGATTTTCAAAATACTTGTCAAGCATGTTTAGCTTTTTCAACTCTAAATAATGCAGCGATGCATCAAGTTCTAATCCCGAACGCAGACCTGCCGGGAACTCACAAAGTTGCTTGAGCACCGACGTAGCAGTCATATTTGTTGTGTAAGAGACAACATGCCCTTTAGAAAGCATGCCTTCAGTAAGAGGAACTATATCTTTAGTCAAAAGTGTCTCGCCGGCTGATGCACCTGCAAAAAAAACAGGACCTCCAAATCGTTCGACAGCAAAACACTTAAGCATATAATCAATTGAATAGGGGAACTTACCCGGCGTCCCCCCCTTGTGTGAACCTGCGTAACAATATTCACAGCTTAGGTTGCATACATTACCTGGAAGATTGACCCACAGAATCTTGCTCGGACATTGGTTTGTCTCGTTGAGTATTGTCGAAGCTTGGGCCATTTTGCAGGCATCTATAGTCAACATAACTGAATTTCCTTTCTCAGAATCTCCGATTGCATCCTGATATCGTTGAGAACGGTTTCCCACCGCTTCTTCCACGTATGTTCCTTCACGAGCCGTTCAAAAGAATTCTTCGCTATCCACTCTCTCAAATGCTCGTTCTTCAAATAGAAGTCCACGATCTCGATCAACTCATCGGTTCGTAAATAACCTGTTACTTCGCTGCCGTATTTGAAATACCGCTCCATCTCCGGGAAGAACTGGGTGATTAACATAGCTTTGCACGCCGCTGCCTCGAAGATCCCCACCTTGACATTGGCAAAACCTGCTGCGGTCCTGGAAAACGACAAATACATCTTGCCGGAATTTATTGCTTCCACGTGGTCCGCTCCGGTAACCGGGAAAACCCCTTCTCCCCATCCCGAGCCGAAGAGCCCGACAGAAAAACGCCTCTTCAACGCCTCCACCGTTTCCGTGCGGTCTTCTCTGGCATGCCCGACGACAACGACGTCATATTTCTTGTCGATTCCCTCAATCGGTCTGTGCAGTTTCACCGATGCAGCAAACGGCAAGAGTCTGAGGTTTGTCGTTTTGTCGTACTGATTCTCTAATGAGTACATTGAATTAGTGTAGAACAAATCATAAAGATGAGAATACACCCTCCCGTTGTAAGCAAATACGTCGGGGTCCGACAAACTGATCCCAATGCAGACTACCTTTTCTCTGCCGAGAGCTTCAACCGTTTCTTCACGCAGCGACATCCCCCCTGCATTGACCACGACAAAATCTGCCCTTTGCTCGGCAACGGCGGATAAGACCCTCTCATGATGCAGCCACCTGACAGGATTAGGCGGATACCAAGTCGGGTCCTGCGAGTACCAGTCCCGTCTCTTATGATAAATGCCTGTGTCCACAATCTTGAGGTCGCATATGTTCGCCAGATCATGGGCCATCAGGAAAACTATATCGTTTTCGCCCATCCAGTAGGACCCAAAATGTACGCCTCTCAGTCTGCGCATATCAACCTGCTCTGTTGTTGTACAGCCAATAACTTCTCACAGATCCTCTCCGCGGCGCGGCCGTCGCCGTAGGGGTTGACGCCGTTGGCCATTTCGGCATACGCATTGGGATCATCGAGTAAGAGGGACGTTTGCTCGACGATGGCGTCGGGTTTGGCGCCGACGATTCTTGCTGTGCCTGCTTCGATGGCTTCCGGGCGCTCGGTGACATCGCGCAGGACCAGTACTGGTTTGCCGAGGCTCGGGGCCTCTTCCTGTAGGCCGCCGGAATCCGTCAAAATAATATGAGAACGCTTCATCAAATGAACGAAAGACAGGTAATCAAGAGGATCGAGTAATGTGATATTCGCAACGCCGTCTAACATGCCATGCACGGGGCCGCGTATGTTGGGGTTAAGATGGACCGGATAAACAATATGTACGTCTTCTGCATAACGCTTCGCAAGATTCTCCAACGCTTCACAAATAGCTCGAATCGGTTCGCCAAAATTCTCGCGTCGGTGCGCCGTCGTCAAAACGATCCGTTTATCCCACGGAATCCGAGCTAAGGGCCCGTCACTGAAATCGTATTTAGCCCGCACGGCCTCCAGCAGCGCATCGATAACGGTATTGCCTGTAACAAAAACACTGCGCTTATCAATGCCTTCGCGGAGCAGATTTTCTCGAGCGGTTTCGGTCGGTGCAAAGTGCAAATCCGCGACGCCGTCGGCGATCCTCCGGTTAATTTCTTCCGGAAAGGGTGCAAACTTCTCGCCCGTCCTCAAACCCGCTTCTACATGAGCTACTTTGCAGCGATGATAATAGGCAGCTACGCTGGCCGCCATCGCGGTGGTCGTGTCTCCCTGGACGATCAGCCAGTCCGGATTCTCGCGGCACAGGAGCGGGTCAAGAGCGTCGAAGATGCGAGCGGTAAGCGCCGAGAGGCTCTGGCTTCGGCGCATAAGATCAAGATCATAATCCGGCCTGATATCGAAGAAGCCCAGCACATCGTTCAGCATCCGGCGATGCTGCGCGGTCGTACAGATGCGCAGATCGAACAATGCGGGATCCCGCGCCATCGCGGCGATCACCGGGGCGATCTTAACGGCCTCCGGGCGCGTTCCAAAAACTAAGAGCACTTTGATTTTCATAATTTATCTGACAACGACTGGGTCGTGCAGGCAGGCCCCAATGCCGCCATCGACGTTTACAGCGGTTCCTGTCATAAAGCTGTTTTGCGGGTCGGCAAGGAACAGGGCAACCTTGGCAACCTCTTCCGGACGAGCAATGCGCCGCAACGGGTGGTACTCGCCCAACTGCTGTAGTCCGTCCAGGTTGTCGCCAAACCCGGCTCGAAGCATCGGCGTATCGGTTGCCGCCGGGATTATCGCATTAACTCGTACGTTCGGGGCCAGCTCGATGGCGAGCGCGCGTGTCAATGAAACCAGGGCCCCCTTGCTCGTGGCGTACACGGTGAAGTCTGACTTGGTTACCGTAGCGTGAATACTGGCGATGTTCACCACACAACCTTTGGCCGCTCGCAGCAGAGGTAAAAATCGCTGAATCAGCCAGAAAGGAGCCAATAGATTCGTATCCAGCGTCTCGGTCCAGTCCGAAGCTGTAATGCCCTCGATCGGCTTGACAATCTGAATAGCCGCGTTGTTAACCAGCGCATCCAGACGCCCTTGGCAAAGCTCTTCGACGCGAGCATAAAATGACTGACGCGCCGCGTCATCCCAGCCGAGACGACTGATATCAAAACGCAATACCTCGTATGGCAGTTCCCCTGCCTCCTGGCGGTCAACCCCAATAACGCGATATCCGGCTTCGAAAAATACTTCGCAGATCGATTTTCCTATCCCACCGTAAGCTCCTGTTACTAACGCTGTTGGCTTATTGTTTGTTTTCTCGTGCATTCTGGTCCCCCTTTCAACGCCTCCAAAAGGTTTCGAATCGTATTCTGATGCACTCTTTCCCACGCTTCAGCGCTGCTGTTGGCATTGTGAGATCCCAGCATCACATTGTCCATGCCGAGCAACGGACTGTCACTGGGCAATGGTTCATTTTCATAAACGTCAAGCGCCGCACCGGCGATTTGCTCATTCTCCAACGCCCCGACCAAAGCGGGCTCATCGATAACAGGACCCCGCGAAGTATTGATAAGAACAGCCCACTTTTTCATAAGTGCTATCTGCGGTTCGCTTATCAGGTGAAAACTCATCGGATTCAAAGTACAATTCAGGCTCACAAAGTCCGCCTGCGTCAGCAGCTCCTCTTTCGACGTCATCTCGATACCAGTCTCGCCCAAAAAATCCGCCGGCATCTCCACTAAATCATTACCGAGCACCTGCATACCAAACGCGATTGCCCTGCGCACCACCTCCTTGCCCACATTACCCACTCCGATCACGCCAAGCGTACATTCACACAAAGCAACGCTCGGCACCTTTTCCCAAAGCCCCCGCCGCATAGCTCGATCCATCCACCACAGCCGCCGCGCGAAATTGAGTACATACCCCAACACCGTATCGGCCACAGGCTTGCTGAACGCATTCGGCGTGTTACAGACCGCAACACCCAGCTCCCTGCACGCATCCTGGTCGATGGAATCTATTCCTGTCCCCCACTTCGACAGCACTTTCAATTTGGGCGAAGCCTCCAAAACGCGCCTGGTAAACCGATCGTCTCCGCAAATCACTCCATCGACATCGGTGGCGATTTCAAGCAATTGCTCTTCCTCGAATCGCTCTTGCCGCGGAGCAATTACCAACTCGATATTCTCGGCTTCGAGCGATTCCCGGAAACGATCTATCGCCGTTTGCATATAAGGGGCCGTCACAAGTACTCTAAATCTCATAGTGGTCATCGTCTCATCTCTGCACGTTCGGCATACAGGAACTGGGCAACGCGAAAATCCAGCTCCTCATCGATGTCCCAGGCATCCTCGCCGCTCATCTCGAACATCAAGGGCCTCTCTCCGATACGGTTGCCGCGGGCCTCCAGCGTGTGCCTGTCGAAAATGTAGAGGCACGAGTTCTCCTCATAAACTGCAGGCAAATCTTGAGTTCGCAAAAGAACCGCGGGGTCGTGATTGATCGGCCCGCCTTGAGAATCCCACAAACGGCTCTGAACCCTGGTCACCGAGAAAAGCGAATCGTAATCCGCACAACAATCCAGGAATGCTTCGATAGCCCGACCGATTGTCTCCGTAGTCAGCAGAGGATTCGTGCTGTGCGTCTGGAGGTAGTAGTCCGATTCGATCTTTGCAACATCATGCAGCAGCACATCATTCATCGATGTCATGCCCCCCCTCAAATGTTCGGGCCTCTCGAGAATCCTAACATCAGGAAAATTCTGCGCCGCATCTTCCATAATTACAGGGCTGTCCGTATCGATAGCCACCTCGTCGATCAGCCGACAGCCCAGCAGGCTCTCAACAATATGCTGATAAAGCATCCGCCCGGCGAAAGAACGATAGTTCTTACCCGGCACCCGCTCACTGTGATGACGCATCGGAACCAAGGCGACAATACGAGGCTTCATGAACGTCTTCCTTTGCAGCAAACCACCTTTTCGAAAATAGTCCTGCAATTCAACAGCACAATCCCACCCGGCGCACCTTAAGCGCCGGACTACCTCAGCTCTAAAACAATCCGAGCCACACCAACTTTCAAAATGTCCTGCGCCTAAACGGCTCGAGACTTTTGTAACGAGCCAACATAAACGCTCTTTGCAGGACAGACCCTCTTTGCAGACACAAAGGCGCTCTAAGAGCCTGTCCTCACAAAACACAGCAACCAGCGTGCCACCTTACAGTCATTCTACGCAGCAGCACGATAACCTCTTGCAAAGAAAATACTTAAGAATAAGAAGCACAGCTCGCCGCCGACCCCGCGTTGGTCAAGAGACCACCACCACCGAGCATTTTTCCGACACCACGGAACATTTCGCCGCACCCCTCCACTCATCTGAACAGCTTTGAGCGTGGTCAGTTGGACAACGGCGGCGAGCGGGCAGAGTTGAGCGTGCCAGGCGGTTTGGACGAGGTTGGCGGGCGTTACCAGATTATGGTCAACCGGGTCAAGTACAGTGACGGTTCGCATCCGCAGGATTGCCCGGGCGGGGCGGACTATTGGCCTGTCGAGGCCGACGGCGGCAAATCACTTGTCTCCCAGACGCTGGTCTGCTGCTGAAGGTACGATGTCGTAAAAACTGGGGAGAAATTAGGTGATGTCCTAACAAGAATCCTCGCTATTGGGCTAATAACGAGGATTATGGGAATCGGGGTGATAGGATTCGAACCTACGGCCTCCTGCTCCCAAAGCAGGCGCTCTAGCCAAGCTGAGCTACACCCCGCCTATTTTGACTCTTTCTTTTCTCGGAATTTACGAAATCCCTTCTTTTTTGTTCTTAATCTTCATACTTGCTCTTTTTCACTTATCCGAGCCTTTTCTCTCGCGACGAAAACAACTCATATCAAACTCTATGGCCGATAAAGAGTCAATATAATTTTATAGATAGAAGTTTTCGCAAGCAGTGCTTGCTCTATATGTCATATCCGCCCGGGGTAGTGAGCCGGCCTCGCAGCAAGTAAAAGTAGAGCACCACCATGGCGAGCGTTTTGTGCAGGCCTGTTTGGATAGAGGAAATAGCCTGTCCACTGTCAACAAGAAGATTTGCTACAGCGGGCCCGAGCTGCGAGCGCTGAGGCAATGAACGGTGATTTTGGTGCGCATCTGTTGCGCAACCCATTTGGGGGCTAAAAAGGACTTGACAGTATGTGTAGTAAGTTGCTACATTGCAACGGCTTAAACATTGAGGCGCCTGTAGCTCAATTGGATAGAGCGTCGGTCTACGGAACCGAAGGTTGGGGGTTCGAGCCCTCCCAGGCGTGTTCAAAAAACGCGGTTTTTCCGAGCAGGGCTTTGTGTACCTCTTTGCTTGACAGCCAAATAAAGGAGTAATAGCAGTGGTGAATCGAAGGAAGTCTCTTACCGCCGCAGGCCGCGCCCTGGCAATCGGCAGTTTGCTCGAGCGCCGCAGATTCGTAAACGCCATGCCGCGCGCCGCCACCGAATTAGGAAGGGTCAAAATCCTTGACGTCAAGACCGCCTCGGTAAGACTGACCTACTACGATGCTCATTTGGTGAAGATAACGACGGATTCGGGTCTCTACGGCCTGGGCGAGGCCTTCAACCGTGCCGGAGTTGTCGATCACATCAACATGCTCTGTCACAATATGTGCTCACCTCTCGGCACCATCGCCGTCGGACACGCCTGTATGGCCATCCGCTCATTTAACTATAAATCCTGATATCATCAACGGTCCCTTCGAAATGGTCCTTGTAGATTGAGTGTCTTGCAAACTTCAAGCTCGCTGATTATCCCTTCACCACAATCGAGCCGGTACTCGGAATCGTCGAATTGAGCGACTTTCGCCGGTTCGTGATGGCCGACATCCCCGGCCTTATCGAGGGCGCTCACGCCGGGGCCGGCCTGGGCCACGAATTCCTCAAGCACATATGGTAATCAGCATGTAAAACAGCCACGGGTAAGTTGAAAAAATCGGCAAGTAA
>CAYWOD010000039.1:0-20420 GCA_964459805.1 uncultured Pirellulales bacterium | reverse complement strand
GTTATATTCATATGACGGTTAGCGCTCTGCGAAAATCGGTGCTTAACCATATTCGCCGGGCCAAGTTGTCTGATTCTGCCTTGATAAGTTTGGGCATAATTGCAGTGCACCTACGCATTAACCGGATGGGGCCTTTTTCCTGTATGTTCACGTTCATTGAGGGTTAAGCCGGCCGGCCAAGCACTTCAACGCTCAGCAAAGCCGGAACGTCCTGTTTGCCGCTGCCGCACTTTATTCTTATTGTTTATTATGGGAACGTGCGTAACGGATTTTCTTCGCGCATTTTGTTGGGTCTGCAATCGTCGCTCCGGCCCCATAATTAGCACCTTCAAGAACCTGGCTGCCGGCGGCGCGCATACAATGGGCAAATTAGACGCCGTGGGTTAAGTGCAGGGCACAACGGGACGATAGTTTTTTATGTGAAGAAAGTATATTTCAATGAAGAAAGGTGGCAACGTGTGCGTTCGTAAACTCCTATTCGTGAGCAAGTTATCACTTGCCCTGATTTTGGGCTGTGTCATCGCCGTCACATTGCTGAGGTCGTACAACCGGGGTGAGATTTTCAAACCGGCCTCTGCGACCGGCACCGGAGACAGCGAGGCGGTTGATCTGCCGGCTCAGGCCCATAACTTAGTGGACGACTGTTCGGTTATTGTGGAGCGAAGCATATTTGGAACCGCCGGGCTGCCATCGGGCCGGGTTCGGTCCGACCCAGGTTACGTGTCCGCCGGCCTGTTCCCCTCAGCCGCCCGGGAGCTCGGCCTTGAATTGGTTGGCACAGTCTCCGGAAGCCCGACGATTTCCCGAGCTGTTATAAAGAACACCGAAACAAAGGCCGTTGACCTGTACAGAGTGGGCCAGACAATCGCAGGCGCCTCTATCGAGAGCGTAGAAAGCAATGCGGTCATCTTGCTGCATAACGGGCACAGAAAAATGTTGAGCTTGAGGGCTGCCGAGACGCGCTCCGGCAGCGGCACGCCGGCGCCTTCGGCAAAACCGGGCGCCGATGCCGGCAAAGTTGTCACGACCAAATCGGTCTCATCTGTGAGGCAGGCGCCTAAGCAGACTCCTGTCGCGGTCCCGACGAAAATCGGATATGTCGAGGATATATTGACCAAGGCGGTCATCCAACCTTACGCTGTAAATGGTCAGGTGCAGGGACTCAGGATAACCGGCCTGGAAAAAGTCCGCGCCGCCGAAGCCCTTGGCCTGAAGAATGGCGACATTATTCGTCTGGTGAACGGACAGCAATTGACCAGTTTGCAAAAGGCCTTCCAGGTCTTTCAGAAGGCAAAGTCACAGCCGACCATAAGCCTGGAGTTATCGCGAGGCGGTGACACCAAAACACTCACATTTGATTTACAGTAAAGTATCAGACAATTCCAAGTGAGCAGGTGAAACAAATGTTGCTAAAAAACTCAAAAGCAAATACAAACAGAGCACCCGATACGCTAAAACATCTCTTATGCACTGTCTGGTTTGTCTGTATAGTCTCTGCGGGTTGTGAGTCAGATTCTACGTCCGGGATTGTTCGCCCGCGGCGCGAGGCCCTTGTGCAGCCGGCCGAAAGACTGCATTCCGGAGAGATTGCGCAAAAGCAAATTGAGCAGCTAAACACAATGAATGCAAACTTGGCCAAGAGGAATGACAAGATCTCTTCCCAGGCCTTCTCAGTGTCCGAAACGGCAAAGCGTGGGCCAAAAAACTTGGGATATCGGCCAAGGCTTACCACAGCGCTCAAAAGCAGCACTATGCGGTCGGCCGAACCTCCGGTAGGTCCCGTTGAAATCTCACCGGCGAGTGAGACGACCCTCACCGCTCCAAGGCCGGCGTCCTCACAGACACGAGTAAATGTGCCTGCGCTCAACGAGCCTGGAATGGCCGACGAGCTTATATCTATAAATTTCGACCAGGTCGATATTCGCACCGTTCTCAAAACGATCGGGGACATAACCGGCATCAATTTTGTCGTGGACAAAAGTGTAAGCGGCCCTGTTACGGTGATGTCGCCGACGAAGATTCGCCTTGGCGACGTTTATGGCGTCTTGGAATCGATTCTGGATGTCCAGGGCTATGCCGCCATCCCGGGCGCGGACCTGGTCAAGATAGTTCCGAGGGCACAGGCCGCAAAACGCAGCCCACAGGTCCGTATCGGCAGTGACCCCGATGAAATCCCGAAGACCGATTCTATTGTTACACAGATCATGCCGCTCAATTACGCCGACGCTACCGAAATCAGCCGGATCATTCAGCCCCTCCTGGCCACCGGCTCACAGATGGCCACATATCCGAGAACGAATTCGATTGTCGTTACCGATACCTCTTCGAACATACATCATCTCGCCAGAATTATTCAGGAACTTGACGTAACCGGCTCAAAGGAAGATGTCTCGGTGTTTCCTTTGGAACACGCTTCTGCGCAGGTCCTCAGCGAGCAGATTACGCGCATAATGCAGAAAAAAAGTGGTGCTTCCCCACAGACTGCACGCAGCAGAAGTGCCGTGCAAATCGAGACGGGCCTCAAGATTCTACCGGATGCAAGAACGAACGCTCTTATTGTCGTGGCCAATGCTCAGGACACCGAGACGATCCGCGGCTTAGTAGAGCAGCTTGACGTTGAACGGCCTCTTGGCACAAATAATGTTCACGTGGTGTACCTCAAGAACGCCGAGTCGAAAGACGTCGCACAGTCACTCACCGCTGCCCTGACAAACTTGAAAATCTCCGGCGCGCTCGAAGCAGGCCAGTCCGTTCAGGTGACCGCTGATGAGGGCACAAACTCGCTGATCATCGCTGCCTCGGCACAGGATTTCGAGGTCATCGCCGAGATCATTGACAAGCTCGACATCGTTCGTGAGCAGGTGTTGGTCGAAATGCAGATTATGGAGGTAAGTGAAGACAGCCTGAGGGAAATAGGTGTTGACTGGGCTACCCTTGATCAGGCCGTCGATGGCAGTGTTCGATTCTTCGGGGCGACCGGTTTTGGTCCCAGAGTTGACTTTGCCAGCGGCGATCTCGAAGGACTGGCGCTTGGTGCCTGGAGAGGGGCCGGCTCGAATCTGAGAATTGGCACAATTCTGCACGCCTTGCAGAAGGTCTCCGGCGTCAACATCCTCTCGACCCCGCACATTCTGACCTCCAATCATCACAAGGCCAAGATAGTCGTGGGCGAGAACATACCCTTTGTTATGGAGTCGAGGATTACAGAGAGCACAGATCCCATTACGCCGACCGTCATAAAAACGTTTGAATACAAAGACGTGGGGATCAGCCTCGAGATAACGCCGCATATCAGTCAGGGCGGGCTTATCAGGCTTGATGTCAATACCGCGTTCACAAAGCTCATTGGAACCGTAACCTCAGATACTCCCTCAACGGCCAAACGCGAGGCCCAAACCGTAATCTCGATGAACAGCGGCTCAACAATTGTTATAGGTGGTCTTATTCGCGACGACATTGTTACCGTCCAGAAGAAGGTTCCTCTCCTCGGCGACATACCCTTGTTCGGTGCCTTGTTCAGGTACCAGAAGGATCAGCTCCAGAAGACGAATTTGCTCATCTTCATAACGCCGCACGCCGTAAGCAGTCAGCAGGATTTGGAGCAGATAACCGAAAAGAAGAAACAAGAAATGGCGCCGGTGCTCGAAGATTCCAAGCGAAAGAACGGACGGGACTGAAAATTCAACGGCTTTTTGCCGGCCTTGAGGAGGACAACGGGTGAATACGAAGCTGGGCGGACAGGTGGCCGAGGGTTCCAATCTTGCAGCGCCCTGCGAAATGCAGAGCCCGGGGCAATTGCAAAACCGGGTCCCTGACGTACAAAACTTGTTACAGCCCAGTCACTACCTACAGTCTATCTCACCCGAGCAGTTGGATCCGGACCTGGTCAGAAACCTGCCGCTCGAATTTCTCAAAAAGCAATGTGCCATTCCAATTATGTTGGAAGATGGGCGCCTTGCTGTTGCGCTGGCCGATCCGCTCAACGTCGAAGCCTACGATGCGATTGTAAGCATTCTAAACCGGCCTTGCACGCGCGTTGTCTGTCCTGCTTGCGAAATAGAAAAGGCAATAAGCCGGTGTTACTATCAGACCACGGCCATAGGCACCGAAGGTAACACCCGGGACGCGCAGGATTCACCCGCTACCGGTCGTGACATTGACGGTTCTTCCGTTCAGACGCAGGCGGAGGATCTGCTCAACATCGCCAACAAAGCGCCCGCCATAAAGCTCATCAATAGAATCTTCTTTCAGGCGGTGCACAGCCGGGCCAGCGATATCCACATCGAGCCTTATGAAAACGAAGCGCGCGTGCGTTTCAGAATTGACGGCGTGCTCCACGATATCTGCACTTTGCCGAAACAGCAGATCCCTGCGCTGCTCTCGAGAGTAAAGATTATGGCCAACCTCAATATTGCCGAGAGAAGATTGCCCCAGGATGGTCAGAGCCGGATCAAAATCGGACAGGACCTGGTGGATATCCGCGTCTCTATTATCCCGACGCTCGGCGGCGAAAGGGTGATGCTCAGACTGCTCGACAAGAGCCGCGGCGAGCTGACTTTGGAGCAGGTCGGCTTCAGCAGCGATGCGATTGAGCGGTTTCGCCGGCTGATTGCCGTGCCACACGGGATAATACTGATCACCGGACCGACCGGAAGTGGAAAGACAACCACGCTATATGCAGCACTGAACGAGCTTAACAGCGAAGAACGAAACATCCTTACCGTCGAAGACCCGATTGAGTACCAGCTCCCGGGCATTGGCCAAATGCAGGTGAAGCCCAAGATAAATCTTACCTTCGCCAGTTGCCTGCGGCACATTCTCAGGCAGGACCCCGATGTGATTATGATTGGAGAAATTCGCGACCTCGAGACTGCCGAGATCGCAATCCAGGCCTCGCTTACGGGGCATCTGGTCTTGAGCACTCTGCACACAAACGATGCTGCCTCTGCTGTTACCCGGCTGGTCGATATGGGGATTGAGCCTTACCTGATTTCGTCGTCGGTCGTTGCGATTATGGCCCAGCGCCTCATACGGGTTATCTGTCCGCAATGCAAGGCTCCGCACGGTCCGCAGGAGCATACGGTCTCCCTCGCCGGCCAAAGCCGGACGGCCTCATTAGTCCAGGGCCGGTTCTACAAAGGGCAGGGCTGCGAAAACTGCCTCAAGACCGGATACCTCGGAAGGACGGGAATCTTCGAGCTGCTGCTCCTTGACGACGACATAAAGCAAATGATAGCCAAACGGCAAGGCTCGCATATCATAAAGCAGGCCGCCATTGAACAAGGTATGACCACTTTGAGAGAGGATGGATTACGCAAGGCATTAGCCGGAGAGACTACGCTCGAAGAGGTCTGCAGGGTTACGCAGGACAGCCTGCACGCAGGCTTGGAGGTGACTCAACGTGCCGGTGGTTGAATACAACGTGCTCGTCGAAAAGCAGGTTCCGACATCTCGGACGGCCCCGAGAGATAATCCCGCTGCTGCGCAGCCGAAGGCGCCTGCAAACGACATCCTCAGAAGGATCGGCACCAGAGATATCTCCAGAGTGACGCGCCAGCTGGCGACACTGCTGCGTGCCGGTATGCCGCTTGTGCCTGCCCTGACGGCGCTGGTCGAACAGTTGGGCGATGCTCGCTTGTCGTCCTACGACCGGCGGAAAGATGACAAACCTCCCGGGCGCAAGGTGGTCCGTACCGGCTCGCGAACCAATCCCCTTGCCAAGGTAATGGCGCAAGTTCGCGACGATGTCAATGCAGGCAGCACACTTTCTGACGCACTGGCAAAATATCCGGATGTCTTTTCAAACGTGTTCGTCAACATGGTCGCCGCAGGCCAGACAAGCGGATCCCTGGAAGAGATACTGCTGCGATTGGCCGAAATGCTCGAAAATCGCGTCCGCCTTGCCGGCAAAGTCAAATCCGTAATTGCTTATCCGCTGATGATGGCTGTGGTGGCTGTCGGTGTAGTGATGTTTCTCTTGTCTTTCGTGGTGCCGAGCATAACGCAGATATTTCTTGAAATGAATCGCCGGCTCCCCTGGCCCACAAGCCTGCTTATCTCAATTTGCTCTTTTATGAGAGCATATTGGATATTGTTTCCCGCGATCGTTTGTGCCGCCTTCTTTGGAATCGGAGCCTGGATCAGAACCACAAAAGGCAGAATCTCCTGGGACCGCTCCAAGCTCAAGCTCCCGCTGTTCGGCGGACTCCTGCTCAAATTGGAAGTAGCGCGTCTGACAAGAACTCTGGGCATACTCCTTGTAAGCGGCGTCCCGATACTTCGCGCTCTCGAGATAGCAAAAGGCGTGGTTCAAAACAGCCTCGTTGCAAACGCGCTGGATTCGGTAAGGGATCGTGTCGGAAAGGGCGATAGTATCGCAGAGGCAATAAGAAGAACCGGACTCTTTCCGCCTATCGTCGTTCACATAGTTGCAACCGGCCAGATCAGCGGCAGCATTGAAGATGGTCTCATAGATATTGCAGATATGTACGATAACGAGGTCGAGCTGACGGCAAAAACGCTCACTTCGCTGCTCGAGCCTGCAATCCTTCTTATTGTGGGCGCCGTCATCGGCTTTATAGTGCTGGCCATCCTGCTGCCAATATTTGATATAAATCAGGCCCTTTAGAGGAGTATCGAGAAAGATGAAACCAGTAAAGAAACAACCGCATCCGCTGCACAGGGGTTTTACTTTGATAGAGCTTATGATCGTGGTGGTCATCTTGGGTCTTTTGGCGACCGCAATTATGCCGCGGATATTGAACAGGCCCGAACAGGCACGCAGAATGAAGGCCAAAATTGACATTCGCAGCATCGAATCCGCTCTGGCCCTGTTCAAAACCGACACCGGGCGTTTCCCAACGACTTCTGAAGGTCTCGCGGCCCTTGTCTTAGACCCCGGAATAAGAGGTTATGACAGAGACGGCTACTTAAACAAAGTCCCCGTGGATCCCTGGGGCAGCGTGTATGTCTATATATCTCCGGGCCTCCACAGCAGGGATTATGATCTGGAATCCTACGGCAAAGACGGTGAGGACGGCGGCTCTGATGATAATGCCGACATCGAAAGCTGGAACCTTGATGATCTGGAATAAGATGAGCAGAGAAAGCAGGTGCATAAGAATAGGCCGCACAACCGGGCCCGGCGCATTTACCTTTGTCGAGGTTATTGCGGCCCTTGCCATCGTCTCAATCTCCCTGCTGGGCTTGCTCAAGCTCCACCTGCTCAGCATCAGGATGGCCGACGCCGCACAGATGACTTCCCAGGCCGTTTTCCTGGCCCAGGAGAAGATCGCAGAGATGCTGGCCCTCGGCTACCCACAAGTGGGAGCCGATTCCGGCTCCGTGGAAAGGGATACGCTGGATCTGCGGTGGCGAACCGAGGTCAGTGACCTGCAGTTGCCCGAATTGACGCAGGCCGACGTCACCGGGTTGCGCAAGATATCCGTCGATGTCACCTGGAACCAGGGCATCCGCGGAAAGTATCTGCAAATGTCAACATACGTTGCCGACAGGAAATTACAATGAGACATAGATCAAGCAGAACCGGCTTTACTTTGATCGAGATTCTCGTGGCTATGACGATAATCGTCTCGATCGTCTCTATGGTCTATGGCAGCTACTTTGCAACATCGAAATCCGCCGAGGCTTACAAAACCAGGATGACTCTGTCTCAAGACGTTCGCGACGTATTGCAGCAGATGGCTCGCCAGATTCGCTGCTCTTATGCCGTCAGACCGAAGAGCCCCGCGAGCGGCGGCAAACCGATTCTGCCGAAAACAAAAGGCATCCTTGAAAGCCCGGTCAACTATTTCAAAGGCGGCTGGAATGCCCCGGCCGGTGAGATTCTGCAGCTTGTAACCACCAGTCGGCTCTCTCTCGCACAAGAGCGAACAGATGGTCTGCTCGACGTGGCTTACAACTTTGACCCAAGCACCGGCACACTCTTCGTAAGCCAGAGAAGATTTGTCCACATCGGCAAGGATGCCGATGCCACAAACAGAAACTGGTCCCCGCTCATTGAAAGCGTCGAGCACATCGAGCTGACGTTCTTTGACGGAGAGCAATGGCTGGGCGAATGGGATTTTACGCAAAAGAAACAACTGCCGGGCGCGGTAAGAATCAGTATTACCTGTGAAGACGAGAATCGCCGCCAATGCAGCTATAGCACTATCGCACATATATGTTCTCGGAATAATCGAGACAACGAAGCTCCATCATAGATGGCAGCGGCGGCTAACGAGCAATGAAATTTAACAGAACAACAACACAGCCGGGGGGATTTGTAATTGTGGTCGTTCTCTGTACGATCATAATGCTGGCGGTCTTGCTGTTCGGTTTCAACCATAAATCCCGTGCCGAGCTCTTTGCCGCCGACGGTTTGCGAAAGTCCGCCCAGGCGCTCAATTGTGCCGGAGCGGGGCTGAATGTTGCAATCGCCGTTCTCAAAGGCCCCTCCGATATACGCACAAGCGGCAAGCTGATGAATCTCCTGTCCGGCCAACAAGCTATTACTCTGGGCGAGGGGACCTGCTCGATAACCGTCACCGAAGAAAACAGCAAGCTGAATGTCAACCTCCTGAGAACCAAAACCGGCAAGCTTGACCGCACCAGAATAGACCAGTTGCTCCGGCTGATCGATCTGCTGAATCGCCGGGATTTTGGCGATTCTCGTATTGGCTATGGTCTGGTCCCTTCAATTATCGATTGGACCGACACCGACGAGGAAACTACGTGCCTGCCCTTCGTAAAGCGCGCGAATTTAGGCGCCGAGTCGGATTATTACAGCGACCTGGTCCCGCCGTATCGCTCCAGGAACGGCCCGCTCGATACGACGGAGGAGCTTCTGCTTATCAAAGGAATAACCCCGCAGATTCTCGAGCGTATCCGTGATTACTTAACGGTCAAAGGCGACGGAAAGATCAACATCAATTGCGCCTCAAAGTTAGTGATCGAGAGCCTGTCGGAGAAGATGGACCCGGCTTTGGCTCAGATAATCATCGACCGCCGAGAAATCAGGCCTTTTGCCGCCATCACGGAGCTGCGCGACGTCCCCGGCATGACCGACGGCATCTACCAGGCGATCAGAAAAAGCGCCACCGTCCGCCCGACTGACCAGTATTATCAGGTCACTGCACGGGGAAATGCCGATAGCCGCAGTTGCACCATAGTTGCACTGATTCGAAGAAATACGGCAACCAAAAACGTTGATGTCATTCTGTACAGAGAATTCGAAGGACACAGCTTTGGAACATTGCGGTCCTTGTATGATGCAGACTCGGAGACAAGATAATGATTAAGCGATGTATCGGCATTGATATTGGTCCGGTCCATTTGCGTGCCGTGCAAATCCTGAGCACGGGACAGGGCTTCCGCATCGAAACCGTCTTTACCACGCAAACCCGCCGGGCTACGGATTTTCTACCCGACATGCTGCGGTCGTTGTTCGGCAAATACGGTTTTGACAGGCGTGCGGCCGTGGCTGTTTCAACGCCCCATGATGCCGTTTTCTTCCGGAACCTCGAAACCGATGCCGCCGGCCTCGACCAGCTCCGCCAACGAAGTTCCGCCGCGTTGGAAAATAGCTTTCCGATACCGCCGGACCAGATTGTCGCCCAGGTCTGTTCATCGCACCGGTCCTCCGACGACAAATACTTCGTCCTTGCCGGAGCACTGAGCAGAACGTCACTGCACGAAAGACTGAACATCCTGGCCGGCGCAAAGATACACCCTGTGCTCGTAGAGGCGCCGGTTTTTGCAGTCCATTCCACTATCGCGGCCAATCATCCGGAAATTGGAACCGGCCGGGCCATCATCGTCTATGTAGATGAATCCTGCCTTACTTTGGCCGTCACCGCCGACAACGACGTTTTGATCGTCAGAAACATTCCAGTTGCCCCGCCTTCCGGGGAAAATCTCAATTCGATGCAGGACGCCCTTGCCGAGATCGTCTCACGCGAAGCCCAAATCACCTGGCACAGAGTATTTGGAGCCGGAATTGAGCAGAATACCGGCATTTACCTGCTCGCCACAAACGGCGATTGCGGCTATCTCAAATCACTCATTGAACAAAGCCTTGATTGCCGGGTGACCATTGTCGATCCGTCCGCCGACGTAAAAACTCCACGCGACGAAAAAGCCGATCCTTCAGTTTGTGTCGCCGAGGGTCTGGCTTTGCGGTTGCTCGCACCCGGTCACACCAACGGCATCAACTTCCTTGCTGCTCATAATGACGACACCAGCAAGCCCCTCCACCTCAAGAAAGAGCTCGTAACTTACGCAGCACTCGCAGGAGCCATTGTTGTCTTTCTGGTGGTCGGGCTTTTCACGAAACTCTCACGCTTGGAAGCGGGATACGCAGATATAAAGGCCCAAATCCGCCGGACTTTTCAAACCACTCTGCCCGAAGAGAAGAACATTGTGAGCCCGCTGGCCCAGTTGGAGCAGAGGCTCGAATCTTTCCGCAAGGACTACCAGCTTTTCGCCTCGTACAATCCGGCAGCCTCGGGTCCGCTGCAAATCCTGCGAAGCGTAAGTGCCAGCACCCCCTCGCAGGGAAATCTCGAAGTTGACGACCTGCTGATAGCCGGCGATACCGTTCGCATAACCGGAACATCTGATTCGTTCGAATCCGTGTATGAATGGCAGCGATTGTTGCAGCGAGTCCCTGACTTCACGGTAGTCGAGGTTCAGGATGTCCAAAAACAGCCCAAGACCGGCATCGTTCAATTCACTATGTTGGTATCTTCGGCGATACAGGAGCAGAGATGATACGCTTGACACGAAGAGAAAAATTGCTCGCAGCCGCTTTGGCGATTTGCGCGGTCGTCTGGTCGTTTTTTGCCTTTGTGGTTGAACCGACTAAGGACAGAATAGAAACGCTCAAACGCGTTATCCCCCAAAAACAGGAGGAGCTCCGAAAACTCCGCACCGCCGGCAAAGAATACGTCCTTCTCCGTGACAGTCTCCGGGATTTGCGCACAAAAGTGGCATCCCAGCGCCAGACCTTTGAGCTGCTGCCTTTCCTTGAATCGTTAATCCGCCAGTCCGACCTTAAAGGAAAGATCGCGACAATGAAACAGCACGTACTGCCGCTTGACTCTGATTACTCCCAGACAATCGTTGAAATAGAGCTCGAGGGCTTGACGTTGACAAGCCTCGTCGATTTCCTCTGCAAGGTCGAATCCTCGGATGTCCTGGCCGGAATTAGAAGCCTCTATATCAAGAAAAGTCGAAAAAGCAAAGACCTCCTCGATTCAGTAGTCGAAATACACAACCCAAGACTAACCCAGAGCAAAGTCGCCTACAAGTAATCCTCCAGCTCCAACTCGCAAGAATATGCCAGTGATCGATTGTGAGAGTTACCTGTTTCGACACGCGCATCGGTCACTATTTCTTACCAGATGGGTTTTGTCCCGCTGGTTTTATATTAGGCTTTGGAGTTGATGGCTTCGGTTTCAGGCCGCCCTTTCTCACTTTACCTTCAGTAGTTAGGATCCTGCCAACCGCAAATCCACCACTGGCTTTCTTCTTGGCCATAACTAATCTCCTTTAGTCTCGTTACCCAACTTGTCGTCTTTGCCCACGCCTTCATCTGAGCTTGATGGGATCTCAATTGTAATGTCGTATTTGTTTCTGCACAAGTACAACCTTTCAACTTTGTATATCGGTTGACCAGTTGCGTTATTACAAACACTAACATCGCCCATTAAGAGCTCCCTTTCTTTTTCCGAGTCTGAATACGCTTGTATCCAACCGAAATAGAGAAGATTCGTTTTGTGATCACGCACGACTACCCACTCATATTCAGGAGTGTCTGGCAAATTGTGAAAGTAATCCCAGACATCTTCATCCCCAAATCGTCTACTCACACGCATGAGTCGCCCAAACCAGTTCATGAGCTTATACGTACGAATCACCGAGGCGATTAGTGCTATAGGTATCCCAAACATAGACGCAATTACAATTTCTTCCCACTCAATGCTGGTGCCGTCATCAAGAATCGCTTTGAAGAAAACCAGTCCTCCCTTGCCCAATCCCAATAATCCAAAAAGCCAAACACATATCCCATAGATTGCGTAGGTTATTAACGAAAACAAAACGATTTGACACCATTCCTCCCACTTTTCACATTTTGGTTTTCCTGCGAGTTTCCGGAATAACATATAGCTTACTATTCCAGGTAGTGCCAGGCAAATAACTCGCACCAGAAAAGCGCTTATTGTCATAATGAATTTCCTCGAAAATTGGCGCGCATAGAAGCCCTTTGCTTATTTCTGTTCTACAATCTGCTAACCTAAATGCGTATAATTCCGATCATCAAAACTCCAAATCTCATCCAAGTATTATGCACATTCGCCGATCAGCTAAGGTATTGTTTCCCAAAGGACCGTGCCAGCAGCGACACTCTCAAATTCTTCTCACAAAAAGCCGGGAACTTGCATCCCTCTGAGCCAAGCAGAGGGCGATCCGATCAGCAATACGGCTGACAATCACGAATTTCGGGCATATCCACGAAATCCCCGGCTACGCTCGTATTCTTTTCGCTACTCATCTTTTGCTCCGAAGTTGCTGGCGTAAGTATAACATCTGTCAATTGCTCGTCAACATTTTTTGCCTATTTTCCCTTTTCCGAATACATACACCGATACCTGTTACAGCTTTTTCGCTGATACATCCCTATCTGGATTGTATGATTTCTCAAGACCTTTTTTCGTAGTCCACAGGTAATCCCGACCCACAGGGCACGGATAAGTTGCCGCACTGCAGCCCAACGCACGGAATTCCAATCCTTTCGGGGATAAACCTCTGGCAATTCTTGACAGTGCTTCCTGGAGTTGATATATTGCCAAGCGTAAAGTGACACTTATTTTAACACAACTCTATAAGAATTTGCAAGGAGATTGCAGTGGATTGCAAGAGATTCGTCGAAGAACAAATTGCCCGGATCAAGCAGACCGTAGGTGATGCAAAGGCAATCAACGCGCTTAGCGGCGGTGTTGATAGTTCCCTGGTAACGGTGCTCGGCCATCGTGCCCTGGGCAACCGGCTCAAAACTGTTTTCATCGACAGCGCACTGATGCGTGAAGGTGAGCCGCAACGCGTTGTCGAGACCTTCGCACGTATGGGTATCCCCGTCGAGCTGGTGGACGCTCAAGAGGAATTTCTCAGTGCCTTATCCGGCCTGACCGACCCCGAGGAGAAGCGGCAGGCCGTCACGGATACATTCTACTCAAAGGTTTTCGGCCAACTTGTCAAGGAATCGGGAGCAAAGTTCCTGTTCCACGGCACCATCCTTACGGACATCGAAGAGACCGTCGCCGGCATCAAACGTCAGCACAATATCCTCGCTCAGCTTGGTATCGACACGCAGGAAGCTTACGGCTACGCCGTCGTCGAGCCGCTGAAAACGCTCAGGAAGGATGGGGTCCGCGAGGTCTGTAGATTCCTGGGCCTGCCTGCCGACATCGCCGAGCGTATTCCATTCCCAGGACCGGGCCTGGCGACACGAGTCGTCGGCGAAGTAACGCGCGAGCGACTGGCCACCGTCCGCGCCGCCACCGCAATTGTCGAAGAAGAGCTTGGCGACAGCGGCGCATTCCAGTATATGGCGGTCCTGCTCAATGACAGAGCAACAGGGATCAGGGACAATAAGCGCGAGTTTGGCCAGATAATCGTCGTCCGCTGTATCGAGAGCACCGACGCCCGAACTGCAACCGCTACTGAGCTGACCTGGGAAAAGCTCCACCGCTTATGCGACCGCATCGTTGGTGAGATCGAAGACGTCAACCGCTGCTTGTATGATCTTACCCCCAAGCCGCCGGCTACCGTAGAGTACATCTGAGCACAGCGACAAATAACACTCGACAGTCAATTTTTGAAGTCCCATTTAGGAGAGTACGTAATGGCAGACAAGAAAGCAGACCTTGCCGGGCCGGGCATTGGCGACTATGCGGAGTTGGAGAAAATCCTGCCACAGGATTACAGCTCTTTGCTGTCACCGAAGGAAACCCAGAACGCCACCTATGCGGTCAAGGATTACATCGAGGAGAACCTCTGTAAGGAGCTCAATCTAATCCGCGTGACGGTCCCTCTTATTGTAGATGTCGAAAGCGGCGTCAACGACCTGCTCGACCGGGATGGCTCACGGACCCCAATCCAGTTCCACATTTCAAACGACTATAACAAGAATCCCATCGATGCCCAGGTCGTCCAGGCCGCCACCAAGTGGAAACGCATCGCCCTAAAGCAGTTTGGAATGGAGATCGGCCAGGGCCTGCTCACTGACATGCGCGCTATACGCAAGGATTATTTCCTCGACCACGACCACAGCGCATACGTGGACCAGTGGGACTGGGAGCTGGCGATAACAAAAGAGCAGCGGAACCCCAAATTCCTAAAGCAGGTCGTCCAGAAGATATGGAAGGTCCTCAAGGGCGCCGAGATCCACGTCCAGGAACTCTTCCCACAGTTAAAGACCGACAAATACCCCGACCTTCCCGACGAGCTCACATTCATCCACGCTGAAGAGATACTGGAGAGGTACCACGACCTGCCGCGCAAGCAGCGAGAGACAACCATAGTGCAGGAATACCCCGCCATCTTTATCTATGGCATCGGCTGGGTGCTCAAGGACGGCTACCCACACGAAATGAGGGCTGCCGACTATGATGACTGGGCCACCGAAACAACCTCGGAGGACGGCAGGCCAATGCACGGGCTGAACGGCGATATCCTTGTCTGGAATCCAGTGACTAAGCGCCGCCACGAGCTGACGTCTATGGGCATCCGTGTTAACGCCGAGACCCTCAGACAGCAGCTCGAAATCTCCGGCCAGCTTGATTTCCTCAAGCTGCCCTACCACCGGGCCATCTTGAACGACGAGATCCCCCTGAGCATCGGTGGCGGCATTGGCCAGTCCCGAACCTTCATGCTGCTTCTAAAAAAGGCCCATATCGGCGAGGTAAGCGCCACCGTCTGGCCAAAAATACTAAAGGACATGTGCAAAAAGAAGAATATCCACGTAATAGAATAAGGGTTGTCATTCCTGCGAAAGCACGAATCCATCGATGTTTTGGCCCCTGGCTCTGCCGGGGGCTTTCTTCTCCGTCGTTGCAGGCACAAGCTTGTTCCTGCGAAAGTGCCGAACGGGTAACGGCGATCTGACCACCGTTTTATCTCCGAACACACCGGACGCTCGGCTCACCACGGACGTTTTTCTGTTGATAGGGCCCCGTCCAGATTGTATCATTTCCTGCGGGCTGCGGGCAACCCCGGCCTGTGGCGCCCAGACGAATTATCCGAATTCTCTAAGGTAGCTGCATTATGAAAAAACGTAACGCTTGTCATCTCATCAGTACCCTCATGCTGTCTCTCGCAGCGAGTATTACCTTTGCTAAGACGCCCGCCTTTGTCGGCGCCGAGGGCTTCGGGGCTTATGCACGGGGCGGACGCGGCGGCCGGGTTCTTGAGGTAACCAACCTCAATGATAGTGGGCCCGGCAGCCTCCGCGTCGCCGTCGGCGCTGTGGGCCCTCGAATCGTCATTTTCCGCGTCTCCGGCAATATCGAGCTCAAATCGGGTCTGTCCATCAGGAATCCCTATATCACCATTGCCGGGCAGACCGCGCCGGGCGGCGGGATATGTCTAAAGGACAATCCCCTCGTCATTTCAGCCGACCACGTGATCGTTCGCTTTATTCGGTGCAGGCCGGGCGACAATGCAAAATTCGAGGGCGATGCCATCTCGATATCCGCAGGCAGGGATATCATCGTGGACCATTGCTCTGCGAGCTGGTCGGTGGATGAGACGCTCTCGGCCTCCACCAGCGGGCAGCTCGGCAATGTCACCGTCCAGTGGTGCATCATTTCCGAGAGTCTCAACAACTCGTCTCATCACAAAGGTTCCCACGGCTACGGCTCACTGATCCGCGGCGGGTGGGGCAACGGATACACTTTTCACCATAATCTCTACGCCCATCACCGCGGTCGCTCGCCCCGTCCGGGTAATTACAACCGGCGCAGCGAGGACCCCGACGGCTTTATCTTTGATTTCAGAAACAACGTGATCTACAACTGGGGTGGCTCGACAGCCGGATACAACGCTGACGGCTCAAACGGAACCGACAGCATTACAAAAATGAACTTCGTCGGCAACTATTACAAGCGAGGCGCAAACTCTACAGGAAGCATTGTGTTCTCCGAAACCACCCGATCTGCCAAGGCCTATTTCACCGACAATTCCATGAACGGCCTCTGCCCGAAGGACCCTTGGTCGCTGGTTACATTCCGGGGTTTCTCGCAAGAGCAATTGCAGGCCTACAAGCAACGCAATCCCATTCAGACTCCCCCGGTCAAAACCGACGACCCAAAAGAGGCCTATGTGCGCGTGCTGGCCTATGCCGGCGCGGCACTTCCAAAACGAGATGTCGTGGATACCCGTATTGTCAACGATCTGATCAAGGGAACCGGAAGAATCATAGATGACGAAGACCAGGTCGGCGGCTGGCCTTCGCTAAAATCCGCAAAGCCGCCCCTCGATACCGACCACGACGGCATGCCCGATGACTGGGAGAAGCTCCAAGGCCTCAATCCAAACGACAAGACCGACGGCCCCAAAGACCGCGACGGTGACGGTTACACCAACATCGAGGAATATCTCAACTCGCTGGCCCGCCTCGAAGTTATTACCTTTGCAGTCGAGTGAAAAACCACTGGAAAACCCAAAAGCCAACTGAAGAGAAAGCGAAAGGAATTTGCGATGAAGCGCTCGAGAACTTGGCTGGCCGCGCTGCTCTTCTTCGCTGCTGGAAACGCGGCGGCGTTCAACGGACATATCGTCACGCAAGGCCCGCTGAAGTTGACCATAGATGACATCCAAGACGTCACGCAGTACGATAAGCCCTGCGAAGTCAGGGTCACGCTCAGCAACAGCAGGGCCTCCAAGCTGAAGGTCAAACTACGGATGGCCGGCCTTGTTGACCAGTGGTACGCCATAGGCGAAAAGGAAAAACTCCTTGCAGTTGACGCTCGCAGCCAAGCCAAAGCCACGTTCGGCATAGCTGCCGGCAAGGGTGCATTTTCCGCACTCTATCCGGTCCACATTTACGCAGTGTTTGAAGATCAGGGCAGCGCTGTGACGGCGCACGCCATTAAAGTATTCAAATCAAATTTCCAAAAAGTCCCGCGCACCTCCGCGCAAGCGGCCGAAATGCCCGTGAACATCGTCCCTGCCAATGGCGCCTTACCGCTCTGGTCCCTGAACACGCATCGCGTCGCCTGGAGGCATTACGATAAGCCTCTTGTCTATATGCCCGTCGGCTGGCAGGGTTCGTCCGTCCAGTCGTCCGCCAGCTTCGCCCGTTATCAGGTCACCCGCGGCACAACCAAAAGCGCAGTCGTGATGCACCCGCCGTGGAAACCCGCCGGCGGAACGATCTTCGCCGAATACCTGCTCAAATTGCCGGATGTCACGCCAATCAAGCTGGTCTTTGCCAACGCCATCCGGGACCACACCGCCGGCGAGCCTGCCAGCGACGGCGTGACGTTCCGCGTCTGGGCAAATGACTCGGCGCTCTTCGAGCGTCATACCGACAGCAAAAAATGGGTTGATGCACAGGTTGATCTGAGCCGGTTCGCAGGCAGAGAGATACTCCTTCGTCTCGAAAGCCATCCCGGCCCAAAGCGTGATACTACCTGCGATTCGTCCTATTGGGGCGAGCCGATGGTCGTTGCCGGGACTGTGCCCCCGAAGCTCACCGATGCCCAGCGCCAACAACTGCGCAACCGCGCCGCCGCTATTGTCCAATCGAAGAAGCAGCCGGCTTCGAATGAGTTTGTCTTCAAACTTGAAGGAGATTACCTGGCTGCTATTGTCCTCGGTAGAAACAGCCTGGCCGATTCGGCCATTGCTTTCGGCGACAAACGTCACTGCGTCGTATTTGACGGCTTGCAAACCTCCGTCTCGCGCCACAAGGTCGGAGCGGACATGTCCCCTATCGTAGTGCAGAAGGTCGATGCCGAAAAGGGTTCCACAAGAAGGCTGAATATCAGACATCACCTTTCACTCGCGGACGAGGAATTTGACTTGATCGCAAAGATTTGGAAAGAGAAGGCCGGCTTGCGTATCGCCCTCGAATGCCCTAAGCGAATCACCGACATCGCCCTCGGGCCCGCCGACCAAAAGGCACCGCGCGTCTATTACGGCCACGGATATTGCATCGTCGAGCCTGAGGCCTTTCGGGCGAGCTTCGGCGGACACAACCTTTCGACCAGTCACGTGGGATTCGATTTTGAAAGCGGTCTGTCACTGCTGACGGCGTCCGACAATCCGCCGGATTTTCTTGAAGTAAATCCCGGCACCGGGAGATACGCGCTGCACACGCACCTCAATGCAACGATGACGTTCGTGCCGAGCAGCAAAGGAGCTTTTGATTGTGCCCGAAAGTATCGGCCGCTCTACGATAAGAAGGCGGCCCCCGGCCTCGAACGCAAGGCCGGCAGATTCGTCTTCGATATCTGGGGCGGGCGCTACGCCGAGATAGCCGAGACGATGAAGCGTATGATAGCCTACGGTCTGACAGACTCGCTACTGACCATCCACGTCTGGCAGCGATGGGGCTACGACTACCGCCTGCCCGATATATACCCGCCCCAGTCCAAACTCGGCACAGTTGAGGATATGCGAAGAATAGCAAAGGTTTGCGGCGAGCACGACATCCCGTGCGGCCTCCACGATAATTACATCGACTTCTATCCCGATGCAGACGATTACAGCTACGACCATATATGCTTCACCGAGCAGGGCGAGCCCATCAAGGCCTGGATCAACAGGGGCCGCGATGCGCAAAGCTACCGCTGGCGGCCCGACCGTATTATGCCCTTCGTCAAGCGCAACCTCGAGCTCATAAAGCCCGGCCTCAAACCCACGCACTACTTCATCGACGTCTTTACATCCCTGCCGTGCTTCGATTACTACGACAGAGACGGCAATTTCCACTCCATGCTCGAAACGCGCAAGTGCTGGGGCGAGTCGTTCGCCTGGATACGTGACTACTTAGGCGACAACGCCCCCACAACTTCCGAGGCCGGGCACGACCAGCTTACCGGCTACCTCGACGGTTCCGATTGTCAGCATTTGCAGCTCACGCCAGTCGGCAAAAGCTTCTGTATCAACATTGGCTGCAAAGATTGGGAGCGGGTCCCCTGGTTCGATGCCGTGCTCCACGACAAGTTCAGCCTGCACGGGGTCGGCTACTCCAGCCGTTACCAGGGCGGGCGAACGCGCCGCGAACACGGTATCGAAAGCGACGATTACATCAGCGCCGAAATCCTCGAAGGCCACGCACTTATGATTGATAGACCTGCCTTCGGCCGAGGAGCCGTCCGCAAATACTGGCTCGCCCAGGACTTCATCCGCAGCATCGCGACCGACGCAATCGAAGAGGTCGAGTTCATCGACGGTGACATCCACCGGCAGATCATCACCTGGAAATCCGGCGCAAAGGTCCACGTAAATCGAGGCGAAAAGGACTGGCAAATCGCCGGTAAACGCCTGCCTCAATACGGCTACTACGCAAAGAGCGGCCCAATCGAATCGAGCATCGAAAGGATTAACGGCATCATCGTCGAGCAATCGCGCAGTCCCTCCCGTTTCTACGTCAACGCGCGCAGCTTCGATCCCGACGGAGCCTTGCCGATCCGACCCGCAGCGGACAGTATCGAGTACCTTGGCGGTAGCAGGTTCAAACTGTTTGTCGATTGGGACGTACAGCGACCGGGCCCAAAGGACCTGCACATCTTCATTCACTTCAGTAGTGACAAAGCTCAGCAGCGTGACAAAATAGCGTTCCAAAGCGGCGGAAAACCGAGTCCCGCCACTAACAGGTGGACCGGCCGCGTCAAGACCGGTGCCGATTGGATTGCCGAAATACCGAGCAGCTACGGCCCCGGCGAATACGATATCACAATCGGCTTGTGGGACCCGGCAACGGGCAGACGCTACGCGCTTCGCGGCGATGACGACGGCTCTTCGCGATACCGCCTCGGAAAGTTGCTCGTCGAAGGCACGCCGGAGAAAATCACCAACATCCGCCTCCTAAAGCATCCGCACAAACCGCAGCCGCCCATCCGATGGAACATCGGCAGGGTCCCGATTGACTTTGGCCCGGTGCTGACGGATGGGGCGCTGCGCTGCGAGTTCATAGACAATGGGATTGCAGTTACGCCCCTGCCCGACATTGGGCCTTTCACCGTTAAACTCCGTCCCGACAGATTGCCCGGCATTACCCCGATAAAGGTAACATCCGTCGTCGCACTTGACGCCGAGGGCGGAAATCCTCGAAATGTTGATTTCACTGTGAGAGGAAATGTGGTAGGGTTTCAGACTCGCGAAAACGAGTTCGCATACGTCTTTCGGAAGGA
>CAYWOD010000038.1:0-20736 GCA_964459805.1 uncultured Pirellulales bacterium | reverse complement strand
CTGTACGATTGTGGAGTGCCGTGGTTGCCAAGCATTTGGATGGCAAATTTCTGCTTATATTGATTTGTAAACGGGAGGATGTTATGTGTGGAAGACTTACCCTTTTAGCTTTAGCGCTGGGGCTGCCCGTGGGTGGTTTCCGAGGTAGTCAGGGGGCAGTCCCAGTCCACGAGGTCGGTGGAAGCGCCGGCAATGGTGCACTTTGTGTCTTGAGCAGCGAAAGGTGAGAATACGATATGCCTGGAAAACGAGTCATATTTAAGTGGGATTCGTGGATTAGGCGGCTGGTTTTCTTGACTGTGTGGATTCTTTCTTTTCTTTCATTCATTATTGTTACTGGAAATAATGAATTAAGCGAACTCTATAATGAGGCGGCAAACTCTGGAACTGAACTCATGCTGCCAAAGAATCAAACGGGCGCTGTGAGTTATTGGTGCTGTGACCCGAACGCAGACGGCAGGCTTATTCATTTGGTGGACCTTAAGAATCTCCGTGTAGAGAACAACAACCTTGGGATTTTCAAGACCGCCTTGCACACAGTAGTAAAAATAGACGACCTTCAACTTGAGCTGTATCGATACACCTGCCCTGAAGTTATTGGAAACAGGAGCCCTGATAATCCTGGCGCCCCCGAAGATGTAATGGCCGATGCACAAGCACTCGTTAAGCAGGTTAGTCATAGACTAACAAATGTGACGCATGGATGGCGCGTTAACAGTATTGATTTAGGGAATGTATCTGAAGTTCGCGTTGATAATTTCGATTACAAAGTCTTCCACGATGGTGATCTGTTTTTCGCCGTACAAAGCAGGAGGGCGATGGTCTCTTACAAATGGCCGGGGATAGTATTGCGCGGTCGTGTGACACTTGAAACAGCGGACGGCAGCACTCTTAAGAGCAATCACATCAAGTGGGAAGTAGAAAAGCAGCGTTTCATCGTAAAGGGGGTTTACGCCCTCGATCGTGGCGGTGTACGAACAACGGGCAAGGACATTTGTGTTGACGCTCAATTCAACGGCGTAAAAGCACAAAATGCAAAAGTCAAAGAAAAGGAGGACAAAGAATGTTTCGCAAGACTGTGAACACGACTTTGTTGGTAGTTGTTTGTTGTGCATCTGTCGCGTCGGCCAGTAGCCCGAGTGATTACATCATTCCGGGACGGGCGCTGATGTTTGATGGAACGTTATCCGGGCTGCGAGCAGCTTACCAGACATTTGATGATGGCATAAAGGATCCTGGGTGCGCGGATTGTAGTACCAACAGAGAGCTAAGATTCCTCCGTGCCGTTACGGGTACGGCAATGTTGGTCATCGGGGATGACGACGGCTCAATAGACAGTGTTCTTGAGTTGACAAGGCAGTTTGGGATAGAACTTCTGGGTGATTACTGGGTGCCTTGCTTTGATCCTTGTGGGGTCGTATATATCCCACTCAATGAACATGGCGCCTATGAGATACCTGGCGGCGCACCGAATGCTAATGAGATCCGAAATATCCTTGACGCTTCGATGATTCCGGATATTGAAGCAGCTATAGCTGATTTGAATTCAATTAGTGATCCGCCGGGTGATCGATTCAGAATTTTTCTTGACCCAAACGAGACGCGCATCTTCTTTGATTCAAACGCCCTGGGACTCCAAACCGACGTGGAAATAGACTATGGTGAGGTGCTGATTCTCAAAGGGCTGCTGACCGGGCTCAAGGGGCAGCTTGAGGCCCAGTCGGCGCATGATCTGTATATCGATGCAAATGATATGCTCGCAGAGAAGATATATGGCAACTCCTTTAACATAAATGACGATTTGCTGGACCCTTACCCTGATTTCTTAAAGGTTCTGCCTACTTCCAACGATCCCAGCACCGATGGCGCTGCGCTTTTGGCGCAGGGACGACAGGATTTGATTGACTCAATAGACTACTACCTGGATGCGATATATTATATTTGCAATGAGGATAATCCGGCGGGCGCAGACCCACAAGAAGACGAGTTCATTTATGTAGATCCGAATGCCCGGCTCAAGCTGGACATAATCAACGGATTTTTTACCGACTTGCGAAACTCCCTGGAATATGACACGGTAATGACATACCCGGCGCAAACCGCGAAAACGTACGACATATACGATGCTAATGCCCTGCCTATAGGAGAGTTAGTGCTGATATATGATCTTCCCGGATGGAACGGAGAGAACGGGGACTTAACCTTTACAGGCGGTAACATCAGCCCCACTGCCTGGGAGGTCGATTGGCATAGCAGGGACGAGGACAGGATTGAAGTCGATTTGGAGAATCATTCGGGGGGGCAGTGGTGGGGAGGATATCTCCGGGGCACTTTGAGTTACGATGGCAATAATATAACCGATGCTACGCTCGATTACTGGGGACCGGACTATGGTACGTTACATGGTCTGTCGGGTGAGCTTGTCGGCACGGTGGTTGTGGATGCAAACGTAAATCTCAATCCCATTTTCAGCAGCTCACCCACGCTCAGTCCACGGGATTTGCTGCCGCAATTTGACGAATGGAACGGGCCTTTACCGGGTACAATGGGCCACGGTTTAGGTGATGATGCTACGCTGGGCGGCATCTTGCCGGACATGAACCAATATGATTGGCAGCTTTTTTTCGACCTACAGCCGGGAGGGCTGTTCTATCTCGATTTTATTGACCCCTGGCAGATTATTGTAGATGGGGATGCAGGCGACTGGACTCTAAATCTGCCTGTTTTTACCGATATCAGCGGCGATACATATGAGCCTTCAGACGATGTCAACGGCGTTGACATTGCAGAGCTCTATATGGCGTATGACTGGGAAAATGTGTACGGGGCTATTACCTTCTACGACAATATCGGCCCTATATTCCACTACTATGATTTATGTATGAGCTATTCACCGGACGAGCATTCGGCGTTGGATACTATCAGGTTGTACATCGAGGTATCTGAGGATGGCTCAGCTTATGGCCATTTGTATCATATAAACGACGAAGATGGCTATCCTTTCTGGGACCATGTTGACAATTTCGAAGTTGCAGCGGGGCTAAGCGCTATTGAGTTCAAGATCCCATTTACAAGTATTCCAGCTTATTTGCCGGGCAGATTCATTTCGATCGAAAGTGGTGGTTGGAACTCGACGAGGTACAAACACGATGGGGAGGATAATGATACGCATCTGCGAATCGGAGGTACAGGTACTGTCAGCGGAACTGTTACCTATTACTACCCCACAAACACGCCTGTTTGTGTGCAGGCTTACACCGATCCGTGCGATCCCGAAGGCAGTCTTGTTGCCAGTACAACGATAACCGCCTCAGGTGCTGACATACCTTATATGCTTGAAGGCATTGGTATCGGCTGGCAAGGGTACATCAGGGCTTTTAGCCCATTGCATGGTTTTAACATTTTCGACTTAGGCGCACCAATTGTCCAGACATCAATCCCTGTGTTTTTTATGTATGCAGGGCTCGATGGCGTTGACCTTGTACTTAGCAATCCGACAATTATAGTCGTAGATGATGATGCGCCGGCGGATCCAGGGCCGGGGAATCCTAACATTAGCGATCCGCTGGAAGATGGTAGCACCATGCATCCATTTGATTCGATTCAGGAGGCAATCAATGCAGTTGCCGACGGTAATGATGTTGTGGTATTAGAAGGGACCTACACAGGCACAGGCAATCATGATCTTGACCCATTGGGTAAGGCGGTAGGACTCTACGGCCTGAGCGGACCCGAGCGCTGCATTATTGATTGTCAACAGCAAGGCCGGGGGTTCCATTTCCATAGCGGTGAAACAGAGGATACGCTGGTTGATGGGTTTACTATTCGCAATGGTTTGGCCGATGAAGGCGGCGGTATCTATTTTGACAACAGCAGCCCAACCATCCGGAACTGCATCATCACCAACAATAGTCCTGATGCAGTGTATTTGCAGGACAGTAAGCCTATAATTGGCGGGGTCGTTGAGGTGATATCAGATGATATAGCGGGCAATGGGACTTTGCAGCTATCGACAGGTTCTATCCTGAGCATTGCCGGCTCACAAGTGGATTGCAACATAGCAGGTCTGGGCACTATTAAGGTGCCGGCCGGTGAAGAGCTGGTTATTGGCAACGATGCAATAATTGACCTTGGCGAGCCCAATGACCTGAATATGATGGGCATCATTGACTGTAAAGGCCGGCTTCGCGTAAAGGACAATGCAAAGCTGTACCGTGCCGATATTCGGGTGGCGATGGCCAGCTTTGAGGGTAGCGCTGTTGTCGCCCATAACAGCATAAGGACTTTCGAGTGGACTCCTTACGGGCAGATGGTGGTCAAGGATGCTGCTGCCATTGTAGGCAACAATATTCACGCCAATGGCGACCGCTATATTGATGTGAATCCATTTACATTTACCGACGCCGAGAAAATTAGAGATAATCACATATATGTGACTATTACTAAAGTCGTGGGTAGCGGTGAGAACGGGCTTTTTGAGCTCAGAGGCGAGGATTATTTCTGTGGCGAACCGCCCTGTGAGGCGGGTATCGTTGAAGTGGAGACGGCGCCGGCATTTGACCTGAGCACGTGGACTATTGATCGGCTGGAGTTGCAGGCAGGTGCGCAACTGACTCTGGCCAACAGATTTACCTTCCAGCCCGACTACGACGGCGATGCCGAAGTTCTTTATGTCAGGGAGCTTGTGCTCGGACCAAATTCGATTCTCGACGTCGGCGCGAACCGATTGTACTACGAATCGCTCGATGCGAGCTCTACGGCAGAAATCACCACCACGGCTTTACTTGGTTTGTCTTTGGACGAGATTGCTTTTGAGGATGAGGGGGAGTTCGCCAACCGTGTGGAGGAAAACAATTTTGAGAATCCCGAGAACCCTGCTTATAACAGGGTCCACGTCGAACAGGTTAGCGTCGAAGCAGACCCGAACGGTGTGATGCTGATGCGCAACCTCGAAGATATTGATCCTGCGTCGCCAATTTACGGCGATATCGTCTATTCCCGTGCAAAGACATTGTTTGCCAAGTGCAGTGAGGACGCAATTATTGTCCAGTTCAAGTATCTGTTTGAGACCGACGATCCCGACGTGGAACTGCACGTCTATGTCTCTGATGTTCCTGAATTGTTGGATCACGACGATCCGAATCGTGCCGAGCATTACACCGAAGCCGGTTATCTGTCCCCTCCTCCTTCGGGGCGACCAGGCGCGGTTGACAGTAATCAGTTCGGTGTTTTCGAAGAGGCGGTCTCTGTTGGCTCTCTGGATCTAACAGGTGGTACCTGGATCGAGCTGGAACTTATCGAGCCGGATCAATCCGTCAAAAGGGTTTTTCTCTTGAACAGTCACGTGCTGTCGGAACCACCAGCTTCGAGCCACGCGTCCGCAGTGATTGGCGAGCTTTCGGCGGAAGAGACTCATTGCGGCATTTGCATGGACCTCACAGGTGACAACGTGGCTGATGAGGAGGACTTTGCTATAGCCTTAGCTGCGTGTGGCGTGTCATCCGGGGTCTCTACAGGCGGAATTGGCAGCACTACATGTATAGAACGTTTCTTCAGCAGCGATGGTTTTATAGATATTTTCGATACAGCTTCGATTGACTGGCTGCTGGAAGACCCGGGTAAGCGTATGAACGCATGTAACGATTCCAGCGATCTATCTTTAGTGGAAAGTATGGCGACAACAAGCGGTCTTGTCGGTTTGAACGGTCCTGTGAGTGAGCTGCCTCTGGCCAGTCTGCCTTCTACGGTAGCCGACTTGCTGATAACCGGTAAGACCGGCATAAGCGAACAATTATCACCGGCTCCGAGAGATGGCCTTTACACGTTCGACCGCTTTGGTGAGAATTTCCACTACTACGAGCCTGCGTCTGAAAGGTGCAACTTCCGGCTGGTGGGCAACCATCGCCCCGGAGGCGAGGTTGAGCTTTACCAGATCAATTTTTCCAGAGGCGTCTCTAAGCTTGATGATGGGTCGCAAGAGGTTGTAGTAGCTCCGGGCCAGGCGGACTGTAACGAAGAACCTCGCTATCACAAGTCGGCAATAGTCTATGTGGGTGTTCAAAGCGTGGATCCCAGTTTGGTGGGCAGGCCCGTTGTCGATGCCGCTTTTGACAGCAATGGCTACGCCTATGTCGTTCCGGTGGAGGTGGTCCCAGACGGCGAAGAACCTTACAGGGCCGCAGCGAAGCTGAAGCTTCTTCCTTCCGGAAATCCGCGATACCAGGTGGAAGTGCTTTACGATAATGCCCTATCACTAACTGATGAGCAGTATAGGAACCGCCCGCGGGAAATTGAGGTTGACAGGGACGGCAATGTGTATGTTGTTAATGTACACCGCCTTACGAGCGATATTCTTTGGAAATACGACCCGAATGGAACGGTGCTATCAAATCTGCCTTTATACGACTCGGACAGCAACAGCTTTGTACCCGACCCAATCGCGATGCACATCTCGGACGGCACCGAGACGCTTTATCTCGCAACAGGTCAAAACGATCCAACAGATGGCGGCTCAACGCCGGTCTATGGCTTTTCCACGAAGAACCTGACTCTTCCACCACGGTCAATCATGATCGACAACATGCAGCAGGTAACCGGCATTACCGAAGATCCTACAACAGGGATTCTTTGGGTGGCGGGCTTCAACGCAGAAGTGATTCCATCGCCTTACCCGTGGGAGCACAAAGTAAAGGTTGAGGCAGTTTTGGCCAAGCTTTCTCGCGGCAGCGATAGAGCCCAAGCCGTTAATATATCGGAGTTCCTGGGTAGCGACGATTTGGAATTGCCGATGTCGATTGTATGGGCCGGCCCGGTTGACCTGGGTCGGGTTGACATAGACGGAGATGACAAGGTAAACGTTATCGATTTTGCTCTTCTGGCCGAGCGCTGGGGGGATTCCAACTGCAGCCTGCCTGACTGGTGTGGAGGCGCTGATTTAGATCCTCCTCTTAATCGCGGTCAAGCAGGTCGAGTAGATGTTTCTGACTTGCTGATTTTAGCTGAAAACTGGCTGAAAACCGCCGGTTCTTAAGGAAGTGCCGCTGATTCTCTCCACCCTTACATCCGCTGCGGTCTTTTTCCGCCGTTTGCATGTACTTCCACTATTTGCCAGGCTCTGGCGAGTTGGCTTTTAGAGCTCTCATCGAATAAAGTTGGTAACTTTCTTACGGATTTGCCTGCAAAGCCTTTGAGTTTAACGCTTTAGGCCTCCGGCATAGTATAGTACAATTCCGTGGCTCTCACGGGGGATAGGGCAACGCAGCAGTGCGACCCGAGCACCGTGAGAGTGCCATACGGCATGGGTTGGTATCGGCTTTGGCGCCAACGCTTTACAATCATGCCGGCGGCTATAATGCGATAAACTTCAGCGTCGAAAGAGGCTGTTTTCAGCAACAAGGAACCAACTTTTTTGCAGTTGAGCCCCGTTTTAGAGTCTGCTTAGGTGACGAGCGGCCCAATTAGTGACCCACTTGTTGACTCGGGGGCGACGGCCGGATGATCCAGATGAGTTTTTTGGATAGGATGGACAGCTCAGAGCGAGCTTATTATGCCGAGTTCTACTTTAAGTCTTCCCAGAATTTCCGCTCGGCTTCTTGGAACTGTTCGAAAGTGGTCTCTATCTCGGAAACCATGGATTTGATCCGGTCTTTGTCAATCAGCAGTTGATCATCCGTTGTGGCTATTATTTTCTGCAGGCGCAGAGCGGCGCTATCCAGGCGTTCGGCACCGGCGGCAAAAGCGCCCGCCGAATCGACTAATGCTTGTATGTCAGACTCCTTCTTCTTGGGTCTGTAAAAGAGTTTCCATGGCGCCCGGCGGACCTCCTGGCTGGTCAGTTTGAGATTGACGGCGACTTCACTGATGTTACCGATGATCCTGTTGATACGTTCATCGCCAGTTAATTCCTTGAGGTTCTTTAGCGCCGCTCGGGCATTATCAAGAGCGGAATCGGCTTTTGCCAGGGTCGCCTGCATCTGACCTGTTATAGCAAGGACATCGATCTTGGCACGGGCGATCAAGCTGTTGGGATCATTGGGGTCGAATTCACGCAGCGCCGCCTGGGCGTTGTCAAGAGTCGAACCGGCTTTTGCAAGAGTCAACCGCATCTGACCTGTTACGGCAAGGACATCGTTCTTTGCACGGGCGAGCAGGCTGTTGGGGTCCTCTGGGCTGAATTCGCGCAGCGCCTCGGCCGCAATATCAAGAACCAAATCAACTTTTGTTAGTGTTTTGCGGAGCTGGTTAGCTATGGCAGGGATATTGTTCTTAATTTGGACCAGCAGACTGCAGGGATCATTGGAATTGAATTCGCGTTTGATCACCTCCAAAACATCGTCGGCAAGGGCCAGTTCCACGGTTTGGCTGTCCTTGATGATTTGGCCTTCCCGGCCCAAATCCTCAATTGCCAAGAAGGTTTGGCCCCCCAAGAGATTGCTTTGCGGGACCAGCACGCAGTCACGACGCAACTGATATTGTTGAGGTATCTTCATAGTAAAAAACACGTACACTTCATTGGAATCGGTCGCAGTCGGTTCGAGCCGCCTAATCTTCGTGTGGGTAATATGTCCGATCTTGACGCCGCCCAGATGTATAGGGCTGCCGATTTGCAGACCTTTCAAGCCGACCTTGTAGTGGACCCTGACCGTAACCTTCTGCTGAGGCACAAATAAACTGGACCAGTCCGCCAGCATCACGACAATATAAACGGCCAACACCAGCACTATCAATACGGTTATGCCAACCGCAACTTCATTGCGAGTTTTTCTTGCCATCTCCTCATTCCACAACTAAAGTCAACAAGTTCGAGTATGTTTCACTATACGTCATGCCTGAGACTGATCTTAAGAAGATCATCTTCATATCCGCCGGCCGTTCTACGGTCGGTAATTGGTCCTTGAGCGTCACCGCGTAAGAATTGCCGCACCAGTCTGTCCTGCTCACCATGCAATTGATCCGGATTACTGCCGCGCAGGCTTTCAAACTCGTGCCGCGGGCCTATTTTTAGAATCCTGCCATTATCGAGCATACACATCCGATCAGCTATAGTAAAAGCAGAATCCATCTGATGGGTCACGACCATGCTGGTTACGTTAAGCTTTCTCGTCAAATCAACAATTAATTGGTCGATCTCGGCGGCGGTTACCGGGTCCAGGCCGGAGGTGGGCTCATCATAAAACAGAATCTGCGGGTCCAGGGCGATGGCCCTGGCCAAGCCCGCACGTTTCTTCATTCCTCCACTGAGCATAGCCGGCATCTTGTCTAAGTGCTGCCGCAAGCCTACCAGCTCGAGCTTGATTTTCACCATCGTTTCGATAGTGGGTGCATCAAGCTCAGTGTGCTCACGCAGCGGCAATGCCACGTTTTCTCCCAGGCTGAGCGAGTTAAACAAGGCCCCCGACTGAAAGACAACGCCAAAGCGTTTTCGAATTTTGTTGATTTCGGCCTCTGACATCGTTGTTATTTCTGATCCGAACAGCTTAACGCTGCCCTGGTCCGGGGTGAGCGAGCCGATCAAATGCCGCAGCAGCGTGCTCTTGCCACATCCGCTGCCGCCGATGACGACCATGATCTCTCCCGGATATACGTCCAGATTAATAGCTTCAAGCACTCGCTGTGTGTCGAAACTCTTTGTAAGCCGGCGGACCTCAATAATAGGTGATTTCCCAGCTTCCATAGTTCAGCCCTCGATCCTTATTCGAGACACGGGGCAAGTAAACTAACTTGCTGAGCAGCTTAATCAAACAATCCATAAGAATAGAAAATCAGAGTAAAGACTGCATCGGCTACAATTATGGCTACAATACCGTAAACTACAGCATTCGTGGTGGCGCGGCCGACGCCTTCGGAGCCCTGCCACGGTTTGACCGACAAACCAAGGGAACACGCAATCAACCCAATCAACAGGCCGAAAACGGCCGCTTTGATCAGGCCTGTGGCGAAGCTCATAATATTGACCGCCTCAAGTGTCAATTGAAAATATAGGTCAGAGTCAATCCCGAGTCTGACGGCTGTGAGCATGCCGCTGGCGATCATAACGACGTCAGCGATTACCGTCAGCATGGTCGTCATGATCACGGTGGCCAGCAATCGCGGCACAACCAAAAACCGAACCGGGTTCAGAGCCGAAGCCTGTAACGCCTCGATCTCCTCGGCCGTCACCATCGTACCCAATTCGGCGGCGATGCTGGCCCCTGCGAAACCACAGAGCACCAGAGCGGTCAGGAAAGGCCCCAGCTCTCGAAAGCCCGCAATCGCGTTAATGGTTGCAAGCTGCTCCGGCTGGCCAAATTCATCGAGCTTAGGAAACATCTGCAACGTCAGAATCATGCCAATGGCCATCTGGGCCAGAATGACGATAGGAACGGCCCTTACGCCCACGCGAACCATTTGGGCAATCAGAGCATCTCGGCGTATCCGTTGGGCCGGGACAATCAACCCTTTGGCGGTACAGCAGAGAGCCTCGCCAAACAACAAAGACATTTGGCCTAACATTGAAAAAGCTCGCCGTCCCGCCCCCAACGTAAAGCGTCCCAAGGCTGCTATAGGGCGAATTGCCGTTTTTATCTCCCAGTCAGATGCAGAATCAGATTGTCTCATTAAGACAACGCCTCAGCTTCATTGTCATAGAGTTGAAATACGGACTCCAGCCTGCAAATCTCGAAGACATTGCGGACTCGCTCAGTCAATCCAGCCACTTTGAGCCGGCAGCCAATTCTGCGGCACAGTTTCAGAGCTCCCACGAGAGTAGCGACGCCGCTCGAGTCCATAAATTCCACGTGTGCCAGGCTGACGACAAGGACCGGCGGTTTATTCTTTAAGAGCTCCATAAATTTGTCCCTAAGCTCCATAGAATGATGCATGTCTATTTCACCAGCCAGCTCCAGCACTACCGCTTTGCCTTGATGTCTGACGTTCTTAATTACACCTTGAGGATGACTATGATCATCTGTCATGACTTAAACTCTGTGTTGTTCTTAGGCATTTTAACAAGATTTTTGCAAAACTCCTCTTCTAAGTTATGTATTTAAGCATCCGTAACTGCATACCACAATCATCAGCACGCGAGAATTGAATTTCATCCATGACCGACCGGATAATGTGCACACCCCGTCCACCAAGCCCAAGCTCATTGAGCTGCCCGGCCTTTATACTTTTTGGATCGACCTGCCTGCCGAAATCACGAATCGCTATTTCTAACGCCGGCTTGTTCTCATCATAAGGATCGATTTTACTCAGCTTCATTACGATAGGCTTGTCACACGGCCCTCCATAGCTGTGCCGGATTATATTGGTCAGAGCTTCCTCCACTGCTAATGCGACCAACTCACACTTATCCTCTTTCAATCCGAGAATGCGAACCACCTGTCGAACCACCGTACGAGCCACGCACAGGTATTCGGGATTAGCGCGCATACGCAACTCAATTTGGGTTTTGGTCGAACTCTGTTGTTCTTTTGTGTCAATGTTCGCCATTTTGCCATTCCTTCGAGTCCAGGAACTTTCGCCAGCGTTTAACCGCTGCAGCCCGCTGGTGTGGCGCAGTCTTGTAGTCGTAACCATAGTCGGCGCCGGTGACCCGGCGCAAAGCCTCAATGGCGTAGAAACGGACCGCCTTGTCCTCGTTCTGCAGCGAATCCACCAAATGCGGCACCGCCGGCCATAGCTTATTATCACCGGCCCATTTGATAGCCATGATCCTCACCCTTGAATCCTGACTTTCCAAATCCGAGAGGGTAAATTTGCGATCGAAAGGGCCGCATCCACTGAGCACCAACATTATCAGCACCGAACAGCCGACGCAGACAGGCCATTTACCGTGTTCTCGATTAACCGTGATAATCACATTTCCATTATACTACTTTACGAGCCATTAAGCCATAAGACAAAAAGATGCTCCTCACAAGAATTTGTGCAGAAATTTGCATTCCAAGAGGCGTTTTTTCGCATTTTGGGCTACCAGCAGGACAAAGCAAGGGCGCCAGGCCATTGCTGCCGGAAGCCGGCAAAGCGGCAAACGCAGAAGTTCCGGAGTTCTCCGGGGCACTATGTATCATGGACCGAACATAAGACGCTGTTTGTAAGCAGAGTTTTGCAAAATTGCAGGTTAGGCCTATATTGTTGAAGAATTGCTTTTTCACGATTTTCTTCAATAATTACCTAACTGCTTATGGCACAATAGGTTGGCGTTAAAAAGAAAAAATCAAGAAACGATTTTTTCTTTTCTAAGTAGGCCTAACCTGCAATTTTGCAAAAGTCTTGTCAGTAATACAGAAGCTTACGGACGAATGTGACTGCTGCGGTCCTTTCGCCATCCAGGCTGTTATGGCGTTGCTGTGTCCTGCAATCCGCGATTAAACAGGGCAAAGACCGTAATATCGTCCCGCTGAGGACGTGACTGACGGAAATCCTCCGCAGCCTTTACAACCAAATCCATAATGCCCCTGGCTGAACGGTCGTCGGCAGCTTTCAAGAGGTTGATTAGGCAGCTCACGCCAAATTCCTCATCATCAGACGACCTCGCTTCGGTGATACCATCGGTAAAGACCAACAATCCGGTATTTTGTTGGATAGTCTCGACGCTTGCCTGGAAGGGAGTATCATCGATGCCGAGCACGAGATTATCCGGTTGGCCCAGCGGCACCACCGTGAATTGTGGCTGGATGATAAGAGGTTGCAGGTGGCCGGCATTAACATACTCCAGGGTCTCTGTTGGTGGGTCAAATAAGCCCAGAAACAACGTTACGAACATTCCTTCGGGCAGACTTTGAATCAAATGCAAATTGACGAGCTTCATAACCTGAGATGGCTCGCTACAAAAGGCCATTGTAGTCCGCAGGGCTGCCTGAAGATTGGCCATAACCATAGCCGCCGGCAGACCCTTGCCAGAGACGTCCCCAATGGCAAATACCAAACGACCATTTTCGAGAGACCACACATCGCAGTAATCGCCTCCGACCCACATGGCCGGCTCGTAGTAGAGCGCAAGGTCAACGCCAGGTATATCTTTCGGCATAGTCGGGGTGAGTCCCGACTGAATCCTCTTGGCTAACGATAACTGATCGTCGAGAATACTTCTTTCCGCCTTGGCCTCCATGAGAATCAACATCTTTCGTGTTAGAATGGTCTGTCGAGAGACTGCCTTTACGAATTCAAACGTGTCCGGCGTGGTTGCCCTAATCGGGAGGTCAAGGTAAAGCAAATCAACCACATCTTTTACATCGGTGAGCGGTGCACAGATTACGGCCCTCGGAGTATGCTCGTCAACAACAGTCAAGTTTATTTCTGCATCCGAAGAATGTGTACTCGTGGCCATTACAGCCTTGCTTGTGGATTTGACTGCTTCGATCACCCTGCGAGACAGACAAAAGTTAGCCTTATCCAGGGCCGTACTATTGTCCGGATCGCTGCCAAAATGGTATGCAAGAATGTCCATAGACGCGGGCAGCGGCCGGGTGTTTTTGGGCAACCTCAAGACTGCAGCAACGGTTCTCGGCGCTTGGGCGAGACATTTACACACTTCGCGATACAAAAAAGAGAAACTTGTCAATTCTGATAAGCGTTCAATGATTTCATTGAGCTGTTTGAGATAGGGGCGAGATAACATCCTGTCTGTTTTTTCAATACCAGAGATGAGCTCCGGCGTCAGACCATTCTCTATAAGTGCGCTAGTCGTGCCGGTGGTGGCGCCGGGCGTGATTTGCTTGTCAAGGGAGTGCGCCAATACTACCGAGTATTGGCCAATATCTATTTGATCACCGGGCAAAATCGCTTGGGCTTGAGTACGCTGACCGTTTACATATACCCCATTGTGGCTGCCTAAGTCCTCAACAATCCACCGACCGAATGGGTCCTGGAAGATTCTGGCATGTTTGCGTGAGATGTCTGTGGTCTCGATGACTATATCGCATTGGGTACTGCGCCCAATGATTGTACCTTTGGCATTTGCTTCAACCTGCCAGGTTCTATCGCGTCCAGATATTGTCAATATTGCAGTTGCCGTATCCAGCTCTTTACCTCTTATGCTTTATTTACCACTCTAACACATTCAGAAGCACTGCTAAGCCTCTCAAATATATCCCAGTATGCCAAATATGTCGTGAGACTGCACGTACTTTTTGTTGAGTTTCAGTGGTGCGAAGGATCGCACGCTACATGCTTCATTTTCAATGGCCGTAGCCGGCATCTTTTGGGCCCCTTGTCGCAAGATTTCCGTCAGGGCGCCCCGACCGTTGATTGACAAATATATCTCAATGACATAATGGAAAATCTCTCTGTCCTCTGTGGTGGAATTAGTCTTGAGTCTTTGGTCTTTTGTCTGTAGTGTATCGGATATGGATGAGATCCAGCGGAAACTGGCCCTTATTGACAGGCAGCTTGCAGGCGGAGATTTTTACAAACGGATTATAAGCACGGGTCCGCTCGTTTTTGCCGCGGTCGGGCTGATGGCAGGGATTGTGCTGCAAGAGGTCCTGTTCGGGTTGTCGATAACGGGTGACGGTGCACAGTTGCTGTGGGTCTGGGTTGTACTGTTGGGGCTGTGTGCCACATCTGCGGTCGCGCTATTCATCCTGCAAGCCGCCGGGAGGCCTGGCTCTTATGGACCTGTACTCATAGGCTGCTGCGGGCTTGCTTGCTTTGCGTGCCTCGGTGCGATTCGGCTGATTAGCTTCCGTCAGCCAAAAGCAAACGATATCCGGAACTTCGTCGGCGGAAGAAAAGAATCAGCCAGAGAGAACACGGAGAATAGATTGCATATGGATTCCCGCTGGAGTCTATCCCGCATGTCGGTGCGGGGCGGGAATGACAAACTCAACGACAACAACTCTGCGGTCTCGGCGGTGAAGACAGATGGTGCGACGCCGGCGACGATTCGCGGGGTGATTGTTACTGAGCCTTTTGTTAACAGGAATCGAGAGTGGAAATTCGCCAGGTTCAAGCCGACCGACCCAACGAGCAGTTTCTATCTTAAGCTTACGGAAGTTGAGACCGTCACCGGCTGGGCGGAGGCGAGCGGGACGGTCCGCGTACAGGTCGATGAGCCGGTGCTGGATTTGAAGGCGGGCGATTGCATAGAAGCCTACTGCCGGCTGGACAAATTCAGGCCGCCGAGCAATCCGGGCCAATTCGACACGGCAAGGCATCTGGCCAGGCGGAACGTCTATGTCTGCGCTTCGGTCAAGACGCGGGGCGGGATCGAAGTGCTCAAGAGCCCCGCCGCCGCTGTTTTCACAAAGGTAAGACGAAAAATCAGAGAGACGACTGCACAGGCGCTGTTGGGCAGCCTGCCGCCCGAAGATCCGAGCCGGGGTTTATTGGAGGCGCTGCTTTTAGGGTACAGGGGCAATATAGACAGTGAGACGTACCAGGCATTTCGCAGGACGAACCTGCTGCACTTTGTAAGCCTTTCCGGACTGCACTTTGGCATTTTGATAGGGATTGTCTGGTGGGTGTGCAAGACGGCAGGCTTGCTGAAGCGAGGCCGTGCCCTTATTTGCATATTTGCGATAGCGGTCTTTTTGATGGTTGTTCCGCCGAGGGCGCCGACTGTAAGGGCGGCTATTATAGGCTGGGTCTTCTGCGCATCATTGTTGTTGCGGCGACACTCCAATCCGATCAACACGCTATCGTTAGCGGCGATAATTCTGCTGCTGATACGGCCGAGCCAATTGTTCGAGGCCGGCTGGCAGCTCTCGTTCGCCACTGTGCTCGGAATCCTCTTGTTCGAAGAGAGGATCGAGTACTCGGTGGGCGAAGCACTCGACAAATTCTTCTCTGAGGTCGAATACAGACAATTCTGGACCGCCGCACGGCTGATGAGGAAATGCGCTGCGTTGATTGTTCCGCTGTTTTCGGTGGGCCTGGCCGCGTGGCTGGGCGGGGCGGGAATATTGCTGTACCACTTCTATACAATCACACCGCTGGCGAGCGTCTGGACAGTGCTGGTGTTTCCGCTGGTAGGAGCGATATTGACGCTTGGCTTCGTGAAAACCGTCTTGTTCTTTCTGCTGCCGACTTTAAGTGCGGCCTTGGGTGTTTTGGTGACACTGCTGTCGAATATGCTGATTTGGGTTGTCAAGCTGCTGGCGCAATTGGATTTTTTGCGGATACTGGCCGGTCACGTGGGCCTTTGGCTGGTGGTTTTGTACTACTGCTTCATCCTTTTTGCCTGTTTTATGCACTTTGGCCGTCCGCGAACAAAGAAAGTCATCTGTTGGGTGATGCTCACGGCGATAATAGTCTTCTTAGTCGGGGTGAAATGGCAAAGGACGCATCGCAGCGATTTGGTCGCGACGTGTCTCGACGTCAGCCACGGGCAGGCGATACTTGTGGAGCTGCCGGGCCAAGCGAACCTTTTGTTTGATGCCGGCTCGCTGCATAAGAGCGATATCGGCAGGCGTGTAGTCTCGCCATTTTTAGATTACAAGGGTATAAGCAAGATCGACACCGTTTTCATAAGCCATAACGACATAGACCATATTAACGGGATACCGGAGGTGACCGAATACTGCGAGGTCGAGCAGGTATATGCCAATGCGGGCTTTTTCGATGAGAAAGACGAGTGGGGAACAGCAAAATGTCTTAACGACGCCCTGAATCAACAGGGTATTGAGATAAGACGCCTGGGCAAAGAGCTGAATCTCGGCAGGGACACGCATATAAAGATTCTCTGGCCCGGTGAACAAATGTCCCTCGAAGAGTTGGGCGACAATGATAAATCATCAGTGTCGCTCATAGAATTTGCCGGCCGGAGGATACTTCTCTGTTCGGATATCGAAAAATTCGCACAAAGAGAAATCCTTCGGCTAAATCCGGATATAAGGGCGGATGTTGTCGTTGCTCCTCATCACGGCTCAACCACGACGGCAGAGCCCGACTTTCTCAAAAAGCTCGAACCGGATATCCTGATATGCAGTTGTGGCCGGAGAGAATATGAAACTCAGCGAAAGATCGAATCACAGGGTGCGGCGCAGCATTTCTATACCCCCGAACACGGCACCGTAACTATCCGTATCGCTAAAGACGGCATAATAACAACAACCTGTGCAGGCCAAAACCGCACACCGTAGATGTGCTGCGTACAATATATTTAGCGCATTGCGACATACGCGATACGCACTACGCACTACGCGATACGAAATATCACCTCATGTGGACAACGATTTCGACTCTGCGGTTCTCTGCCTTGTTAGCTGTTGAATCATTGGGGGCAACGGGTCTGCTCTCGCCGCAGCCGACGGCGCGAATCTCCTCTTTGGACATGCCTCGGTCGATCAGGTATCTGGTCACCGTTAGCGCACGCTGGGCTGAGAGCTCCCAGTTGTCGTTCCACTTTGATTTCTTGATGGGGTCCGAATCGGTGTGTCCGACGACATCTACGCGCTTGCCGGCGTAATTCTGTTTGAGTACGGAGCTAATATGGTCAAGCTCGGAAATGGTGGCCTTTTTGAGCTCAGCTTTTCCGGAATCGAACAATATTGCGTTCGGAAGCGTTACGGTAATTGTCCCCGCGGTCGGGTCAAATTTGACATCGACGTCATCGCCAAAACGGGTGGCCTCGCCGGGCGATTTGTCAAGCTCATCAATCTGCCTTTGGAGCTCCTCTATGGTCGCCTGGTCCACCGAAATGCGGTCGGCAAGGTGGCCCTTCTCGAGCCTTTCGGTCTTGAGCAGCTCCCTTAGATTTGCTGTTTCGGCCTCCAGCAGCTGATACTGCTTCTTCCAGTTTGTGCAACCCGGCAAAAGGGCGATTGATACAAGGCAAACTAAGAGAACGATTGATTTTTTGTCGGCGATTCGCATTTGAGACCTCCCTATAATGCTCGAATGTCAGTTCCTTCTTGCTAACGATACAACATAAAACCTATGCGGTCCAAAATCCAGTCATGGAAAATCATAACAACAAGTATACCCAAAGACAAGAAAGGACCGTAAGGAATTTGTCGAATTTTTTTAAAAAACATCTGGCCGCCGGCCCAGGCCAGTCCGAAGAAGGGCGCAATGAAAAACGCCAGGACGACTGGCAGCGGACCCACGACCGCCCCGGCCGCGCCCATCAGGTGGACATCCCCGAGCCCCATCGCCTCTTTTCCAAAGCCCAGAGTCCCAAAGATTCGAGTCGCCCAGACCACGGCGCAGCCGACAAAGTAACCCCATAAACTGCCCAGAAGTCCCGCAACAGCAGGATGTTGCGTGGGGAAGCTCTTCCAGAACTGCGGCGGGACCGTCTTGGCGAGAATCCAATAAGCGGCCACCGCACAGACTATTATCGGCAGGAGAAAAAGGATCTCCCTGCCGCTCTCAAGGCGATGGTTGAACTGCGGGTGGGGCGATTCTGAGCACTCGACAGATGGCTCGCTCGGTGCTTCGCCCCCCTCTTGGGCGGCGCCGGGCGAATCCTCGTGCTCTTCTGAGAGGTAACTTCTTTTGAGTAAACCGGTTGCAACCAGCACCCAGGATACACCCAGCCCGACGGCTGCACCGATGGCCGAAGATGCCCACCCCGCGGTGGTCCACGGCAAAAGGTGGTGCTCCTGAAGCGGCGAGGGGACATCAATCACGTAAGGGCCGAGTGTCGAGGCAATCAAGCCGGCCGCTGTAACGAACCAGCAGATAGAAAGTGGGATAACCCAGATTTCGAGGTCGATTGCCGAGGCCGCGATGAAGCCGCTCAGCAGGGCTATGTGAACCACGTAAACGAGCCATCGACCATCCGTCAATGAACCCATACCCGGGCGCACGTTGGTCTGAGAGTATAGAATAAAGAGGCCCACGAAAAGCAAGCCGGTCAGCAGCTCAACAATAAAATAGCGGGGTGAGATCGGAGCTTTGCAGTAGCGGCACTTTCGGCCCAGAAGCAGCCACGAGAGAAGCGGTATATTGTCGTAGAAGCGAATATGCTTGTCGCAGGCCGGGCAGGCCGAAGGCGGCGCAACTAAGGATTTGTCCCGGGGCAGGCGATAGATGACAACGTTCAGAAAGCTGCCGATACAGCAGCCAAATGCGAAGATAAACGCAAACCAAATCCAATCCGGTACCGCCACAATGCCTCCTTTGCAAAAGCAACACTTACGAGTTCTGCAAAATTGCAGGTTAGGCCTATATTGTTGAAGAATTGCTTTTTTATGATTTTCTTCAATAATTACCTAACCACTTATGGCACAATACATTGCTGTTAAAAAGAAAAAATCAAAAAACGATTTTTTCTTTTCTAAGTAGGCCTAACCTGCAATTTTGCAGCAGCCTTAAAGCAACACTTAGGAACTGCAGTAAAATGAATTTCCAATTTGCTGCATAGTCCTGGATTCCCGCTTTCGCGGGAATGACAGACATTTTTGTTAGACGCTCTTAATGCACGATCCGCTCACGGTCTCACTTTTTCCTGGGCTTGTGCTTCTGGCTATTCACGACACCGGCGACCTTTGTGGGCAGGCCGAACAGCCGGATAAAGCCCGTAGCGTCGGTCTGGTCGTATTCCGCCCCCATCTCGAAGCTCGCCAGGTCGGTCCGATACAGACTATACGGACTGTTTATGCCCGCGGGCGTACAACGGCCCTTGAAGAGCTTCGTTCTGACCTCGCCGCTGACGTTGCGCTGCGTAACATCGACAAATGCGTCAAGGGCCTCGCGCAGCGGCGTAAACCACAGACCGTAATAAACCAGTTCGGCGTATTTCAGGGCAACCCGCTGCTTGTAGTGCATGGTCTCCCTGTCAAGCGTCACGCTCTCGAGACAGCTATGAGCGGTCGTGAGTATCGTGCCGCCGGGCGTTTCATAGACGCCGCGCGATTTTATGCCGACCAGGCGATTTTCGACGAGGTCAATCTGGCCGACACCGTGCCTGCCGCCGAGCTTGTTCAGTTTTTCGATGAGCTTTACGCCGGTTATCAACTTGCCGTTGAGCTTGATCGGCACGCCCTCGTGGAAGCCTATCGTTGCGTAGTCCGGCTTGGCCGGGGTCTTGGAAACCGGCTTGGAGATGACGAACAGATCGTCCTTGGGCTCATTGGCCGGGTCTTCGAGGTCGGCGCCCTCGTGACTGATGTGCCAGAGGTTGCGGTCGCGGGAGTATATCTTCTTCTTGGTCTGCTCGATGGGAATCTTGTGCTTTTTGGCGTAATCGACGGCGGCCTCACGCGAGGTCAGCTTGAAGTTCGGGTCCTTCCAGGGCGCGACGATCTTCAGTGACGGGTCCAGGGCCATATAAGTTACCTCGAAGCGGACCTGGTCGTTGCCCTTGCCCGTTGCGCCGTGTGCAACGGCGGTTGCGCCTTCGGCGTGGGCGACCTCGACCTGGTGTTTGGCGATTAGAGGCCGGGCGACGCTCGTACCAAGCAGGTACGCCTTTTCATAGACGGCGCCTGCCTTGAGCATCGGCCAGAGGTAATCTTCGACAAACTCTTTTCGCAGATCTCTTACGACGCACTTGACCGCCCCGCTGGCAATCGCCTTGCGTTTAATGCCTGCCAGCTCATCCCCCTGACCTAAGTCGGCCGCGAAGGCTATCACTTCATAGCCGTAGGTCTCCTTGAGCCACGGCAGAATCACGCTCGTATCCAACCCACCACTATACGCCAATACAACTTTCTCAGCTTTAGCACTACTCTTGGCCATAGAACTTGTCCCAAATGAGTTTATATCTCCAACCCCAGAGCTTTGCGCGCCGCAGTGCGAAATCGACAGCATCGGCCTTGGCGACCCACTCAGCGGTCATCGGCTTCATAGAGCACCTTCCCTTCT
>CAYWOD010000037.1:0-20790 GCA_964459805.1 uncultured Pirellulales bacterium | reverse complement strand
GGCTGTAATGCGATAAACTCCAGCCTCCTAAAAGGCTGTTTTCAGCAGCAGGGAAGCAACTTTTTTGCAGTTGAACCATCTTTTTTGCTTGCGCCCGAAGGCCTTTTTGGTTTATTTGTGAAATTCTGCGGAAATTACTTGCAGACTTGTCCAATCTTGTGTTAAAATATGGTTAAGTTGAGATGTGAAGGCAGGCTCAAAAATGCCTTGATATTATATTTTTGTTTGCCGTCATAATTCAAATACTTGTTCTTTTCATACCGAGCCCACCTTCCGTAAATTACGTGTAGCCTATGCGCCCATAATAAACTCATAACATACTTTTGAGGGAGTAAGAAGATGAGACCCGAAAACTTATCAAACCTGATTATCCTCCTGTTCACAGCCGCCTTTGCGTCCGCGGCGACCCGCCTCGTCCCCGACCAGTATCCCAATATCCAGGCCGCGATTGATGACTGTAATGATGGTGATGTTGTTATTGTTTCTCAAGGGAGGTATTACGAGAGTCTTTGGTTAAATGGAATTGACATCACGTTAACTTCAGCTAACCCAGAGGATTCCAATATTGTAGCTGCAACTGTCATAGACGCTAATGGATTAGGTCGTGTTATAAGGTTTGCAGGCACCGAAACACCAGACTTCCTGCTGACTGGCTTTACCATAACCGGTGGTGTTGCTAAGGATGCTGGAGGTATAGCAGGGACCGGAAGTACTGCCACAATCTCTTATTGTGTCATTACTGGAAATACTGCAACCAAAAACGGTGCAGGCCTCTACCATTGTCATGGAGAAATCAGGAATTGCCAAATCACAAACAACCGTGCAAGTGAATATGGCTCTGGTATTCATAATTGCGACGGATCCATTACAAATTGCATTGTGGTCGGTAACAGTAACAACGATCCATTAGGCGCTGCAATGTGGCATTGTGACGGGCCTATCACGAATTGTGTTGTTGCCAATAACAGGAGGAGAGGATTAAGTTGGTGTGATAATCTAATATTGAATTGCACTGTTGTTAACAATGGGAAATACGGCCTTGAAAGATGTGCAGGCCAGATCATTAATTGTATTGTGTGGGCTAATGAGACAGGTCAATTATATCTATGCAGTCCGGCCATATCATCATATGCTCAGGATCCACACTTTGTTGATCCAAACAATGGGAATTATCGTCTCAGGACTGATTCGCCCTGCATTGATGCTGGCACAAATCCCTGGCCAATTATAATGCCCGAAACAGATCTTGACGGAAACTTCAGGCAGATAGATGGTGATGGGGATGGGAGAGTAACTCCTGATATAGGTACCTATGAGTTGGGTGTAGTAGATACTTCATTAATCTCTGCTCAGCCTGAGCGGTTTGAATTCATTGCCATCCAAGATGCGAACACCCCCCCTTCTCAACAACTCAATATCGCAAACATAGGTCTGTATTCAATAGACTGGGAAATCATTGAGGACTGTACATGGCTTAATGCTTTTCCTACCAGTGGAAATTCAGAAGGTGAGATTGACCAAGTTGTCTTGACTGTCAGTCACTCTGGTATGATGCCAGGTCGCTACGTGTATGACTTAGCTGTAACAGACAGCACATCAAGCAACAGCCCTCTCACTGTTCTCGTAATCCTGATCATCCGTGCAGAGTTTCTTTCAATCCAGGCTGCTGTTGATGTTGCAAGCAATGGGGATATGATTACAGTGGAAGATGGAATTTACACAGGACTTGGAAATTACAACATTGATTTCCTTGGCAAGTCTATCACTCTTAAGAGTGATAGTGGTCCAGAAAACTGCATCATTGATTGCAATGACTTGGGCGGGGGATTTTACTTTCATTCGGGCGAAGATACTAATTCCATTGTAGACGGCTTCACCATCATCAATGGAAACGCCGGGTATGCTGGAGGCATCTACATTTATCAGAGCAGTCCGACAATTCGCAACTGTGTTGTCAAAGATAATTTTGCAGATTACGTTGGCGGAATTTACATCAGAGAGAGTAGCGCTGTTATTGATGGTTGTTTTGTCAGTAACAACAATCAAAAATACACCTGGTATACAGCATCTATTATAAGTGTTGGCGGAAGTGCTGTCATAAAAAACACCTCAATTACAGGCAATTTAACTACTGGGTGCGGCGGCATATACCTGAGTGACAGTACAACTGTAAAAGACTGCATAATTAGCAACAACAATGGTATTGGCATCAAAATGGTTTGTGTTGAATATCCGTCTATTGAAAACTGCATAATCACCCGTAACAGTTCCGGCGGCATATACATGCGCGGAGCTGATAGTCGCTGCGGCACACTAAGTCCAAAAATAACAAACTGTACAATTGTTGGAAATCCGTACGGGATTTACTGGACAGATGGAGAATACCGTTCCTACCTTACAGACCCCATTGTAACGAATTGTATAGTCTGCGACAATTTGCATAACCAGATTATTGATTTCGATGATACTCTCTCCATCAGTTATAGCAACATACAATTTGGCTGGCCAGGTATCGGGAATATCGACGTGGATCCGCTTTTTGTCAGTCCCGGCTATTGGGACACCAACGATACCCCCGAAGACTTCAACGATGACCGCTGGGTCGATGGCGACTATCATTTGAAAAGCCAGGGCTGGCGATGGGATACTGAGCGCAAAATGTGGACATGGGACGATATCACCAGCCGATGTATCGACGCCGGCGACCCCGGCTCGCCTCTCGGCGACGAGCCACTCTCTATCCCCGCCGACCCGAACAACGATTGGGGCGTAAACGTTCGTATCAATATGGGCGCCTACGGCGGCACCGCCGAGGCAAGTATCCCGCCGCACGGCTGGACCATCCGCACCGACTACAATAACGACGGCATCGTCAACTTCACCGACTTCGCCTGCTGGTCAATATATCACGGATATATCCTACCCGAACCGCCCGACAACTCAAGTCCAAGCCCTACTCTCAACGCTGGTGATTTGGCTCTCTTCGCAGACCGCTGGCTGGACCAGACAACCTGGTTCACAACTCCCTCGCCGGCATCTTCTTTGCCGCCGAATGCTGCAAGCAATCCCGACCCTTTCGATGGCGCCACCGGCATTCGTACATATCCCGTTCTAAGCTGGCAGCCCGGCTTCGGTGCAATATCCCACAACATCTACTTCGGTACCGCCTACCCACCCCCATTCCAGGCAAACCGAACGGAGACAACATTCGACCCCGGCAGCTTATCCTACGAGACCACCTACTTTTGGCGGATCGATGAGGTCAACGCCGATGGCACAACCCCCGGCCCCGTCTGGAGCTTCACGACCACCCAAGGCGGCGGCAGGTAGCCCCCGCTGCCCCGACGCCACGCATTAGAACCGTCCAAGCCTGATTCGCGGGCAACTCTCTGCACGTTCTCCCCGGTAAACCAAATCCGTTTAGCCCGTTGGAAACGTGGCTTTCGTTTTTCTAACGGTGTCAAATCTGCGGTCAAAATTCGTAGTTGAGTCTTCTTTGTGCCTTCGCGCCTTGGTGGTTTTCATCTCTCTCGAACTAAGCTACACCACGGCTGGCTGACCAAAGCGTGCTGCCGAGGCACCCGTCCCCAATCCACTAATTCTCTAATCCTCTCTATCTGCTCTGTGCCCTCTGTGGCTAATTTTTCTTTGCCAATTCGTGTTTCTCGTGGTTTAATTTGACCTGTGGAGTCTGTACCTGCTAAGGCTTGCACCTCCGAAGTCGAATATCCGCTCTTGGCGGAGCAGGTGCGGATATACATGGCTTTAGGAACGACTTTTTCGGGAGCGCAGACCTTATGGCGAAAGCACAGCCTAATTCGAGCGACATTGAGAATTGGCTCAAGCTGATACGAGCCGACGGCGTCGGCCCGGTTACCTTTGCGAAGTTCGTCGAGCATTTCGGCTCGGTTGATCGGGCCTTGGGGGCCTCGGTGAGCGAGCTGGCCAAGGTTGACGGCGTCGGCTACAAGACCGCTGAGCAAATCGCCGCGACGCGTGACAAATTCGACGCTGCCGCCGAATTGGAGCTGGCCGGGAAACTCGGCGTCTGGCTGATTAACCTTAACGATGAACGTTATCCGCCTGTGTTGAAACAGATTTACGACCCTCCGCCCGTGCTTTATGTAAAGGGCACTTTGACTCGTCAGGACAACTTAGCCATTTCGATAGTCGGGTCCCGGCGATGCAGTTTATACGGCCGGGAGCAATCTACCCGCTTTGCCCATTTTTTGGCTTCAGCCGGCTTTACAATCTGTTCCGGAATGGCCCGCGGCATAGACACCGCCGCCCATCAGGGTGCGCTTTCGGCCGAAGGCCGGACGATTGCGGTCCAGGGCTGCGGGCTGGCGAACATTTTCCCGCCCGAGAATAAGAAGCTCTTCGAGCTTATCGCCGAATCCGGCGCCTGCATCAGCGAGCTGCCGCTGGGTTACGAGCCGTTGTCGGAAAACTTCCCGCCGCGCAACAGAATCATAGCGGGGCTTTCGTTAGGCACAATTGTAGTCGAGGCCGGACTGAATTCCGGGGCGCTCATTACCGCAAAAGCGGGCCTGGATTACAATCGGGAGGTAATGGCGGTGCCGGGGAAGATTGATTCACCGTCGAGCAGCGGGGCCCATAAGCTGCTAAAGGACGGTGCCAGGTTGATAGAATCGGTTGAGGACGTGATGGAGGCACTGGGCTATATAGGCGAACAGTTGGAATCGCACGTAAGCCGGGCGGCGGCAGACGCGGCCGAGAAGGTAGAGGCGCCTTTGTTTGATGCGAGGCAGCTAAGGCTAAGCGGCGATGAGAGAGCTGTTTATGACTGCCTTGGCAAAGAGCCGATGCACGTCGAACAGATAATTGCAGATACGCAATTGATGCCGGGGAATGTTAATGCGGGGCTTATTTCGCTTCGGCTGAAGGGCTTGATAAAGCAACTGCCGGGCAGTATGTTCGTGAAGAACTGACCGGGAATTGCCATTGCCGGGTGGCGATTTTTCGCGATTGGGAGAGGGAGATCGTTGGTTCTTGGGCGAAAAAGGGGTATTTTGGGGTGCGATTGGACACCTGGTTTTTGGGAAGCACCCCCAAAAATGATGCCTGCGTCAAAGTCGGCAAACAGCATCATTTCGACCAAGCTGAGTTCGGCGACATAAAATATACCGAGCCCCTCCTGAACAACCTCCACATCGTCGAACCAACCTTACTCGTGCTAAAGCTCAAAAACCCCGGCCGCAGAGGACACTAAACGCAATGCCTGGGGGCCGAACGCAAATATATCGTTGACGTAACAGGCAAGCTGCCGGTAATATTGATGGACTTGAACCAGACCGATAGCTCTTTGAAAAAGAAATACATCTACGCCGACAGGCAAATCCTGGCCCAGCACGATATCGAAGAGGATGCACCCGCCTTTGACAATAAGTACTTTTACCTGCACGATAGATTAGGCTCGGTGTAGCTGGTGATTGACGATCAAGGCGCTGCCAAGAACTGCGACAACGTTTCGAGAAACCTCCAGATGATCCATCTGCCCCCTGATTTAGCGATGCGAGATACTCGAATGAAGCTATCCTTCGTGTATATAATGTTTATAGCTGCTTTAGTTATGTTCCTTCTAGGGACTTTTGCTGGCCGTATCATCGAGAGACCCGAAGAGCTACGTAAAATCAGCGCCAGCAAATATTCAATTATTACATCCGGGCTCAAGCCAAAAAGCCGCCGAGTGCTCCACTCGGCAGCATTTGTAATCTTTGTGTGTGCTCTGGTATTGCTTTTGTACGCGCAGAAGCTGGATAAATCACTCTCCTGTGAGAATGATGTACTCCACCTCAGGCGATACTGTAGGATATACCAATACTTACTCATCACTGCTGGGCTCATAAACGTAGCACTGACTATTTTCGCAATTAGAGGCCTTCTAAATGTTACACACATTGAATATGCGCACATCTTTCATTCAAGGGTATTTGGCAATTTTGGATGTCTGCTTATTTGTATTTGGTTTTACCTTATTACCCGCAACTATATTAAGACTCTCCGGAGAACTCCGCCGTCAGTTATCCTTGCTGCTAAAGCCAGAGCCTGATCATTATGTGAAGCAAAAGTACATCGTTGACGCCTTGGGGCTCGTTGACATAACCGGCAGCCTGCCGGTAATATTGATGCACTTAGATCTCTCCGATAGCTCTTTGAAAAAGAAATATATCTTTGTCGAAGACCCCCTGGGGTCGCAGATCCCCTGGGGACCAACGGCCAGATACTGGCCCAGCACGGAGGCGATCATACAGCCGGCCGCTATTTCTATCTCCACGATAGACTGGGCAGCGTCCGGCTGATAATGAATTCTTCGGCGGTTGTCACACAGGACTACCCTTATGAGCCATTCGGCGAAGTCATAGACTCCAGCGGGTCGTTCGACAATTCCTTCATGTTCACCGGCCAATACTTCGATTCCGAGATTCAAGAATACTACCTTCGCGCCCGCCAGCCCGGTATGGTGGCCTGTCCCCACAATTAAACCCAGAAAACAGCGTAAATCTGTGAAGCTGGCGCTCGGCAAACCAGGTATCTGTGGTTACAATACCTGTCTAAAACCAGAGTCGGGCAGTTCAAGTCAATGACAAGGAGCGAAAAATGCGAAGGTATCGGATATTTGTAATTGCAGTGGCGTACTTGGTCTGTTGTGCATTCATAACGGTTCCCACCTGGGCCGAGAAGATCAAGCTGCGTGCCGGGCACGTAATTCCCATGGACAAAAAGCTCTCGCGGGCGGATGTGCGGCGAATGTTCGATCGCGGGCAGCGCCTCGTCTGGACCGGCAAAGACCTCGATACAATCGGAATGCCCGTCGGCGGTATCGCCACCGGCCAGCTCTACCTCCGCGGCGACGGCACATTGGGACTCTGGTGGATATTCAACAAGCACGTCTTCACTGGCTACGGGGCGACCTGCTACCGTACGTATAGGCCGGGCTCGCCCGTCGATTCCGGCTTTGCCGTCGTCGTCAAGCAGGACGACAAGATAACCGCCAGGAAGCTCGACCACGACTTCGGCAAGGTTGAATTCGCCGGCGAGTATCCCATCGGCCTGGTCCGCTATGCCGCCAGGGATATGCCGGTCAAGGTCGAGCTCGAGGCCTTCTCTCCCTTCATTCCCCTCAACGCCAAAGACTCCGCGCTCCCGGCTACACTCTTCCACATCACGATAGAGAACACCTCCGCCAAAAGTCTGGATGCAGGCGTCCTTGGATGGCTGCAAAATGCCGTTTGCATAGATTCGGCAAAGGCCGTCCACGCCAACCGCCGAAGCCGTATCGTCAGCGAAAGAGACCGTACGCTAATCGTGCACACCGCCGAAAAAGCTCCGTTGCCCGAAGGCGCAGCGGTGCCTCGGCCGAACGTAGTCCTCGCCGACTTTGAAGGCCCCGACTATGGCGATTGGAAGGCCGCGGGAAAGGCGTTTGGGAAACAACCGGCGACGGGTACGCTGCCCACCCAGAATCCCGTCAGCGGATTTCTCGGCAAGGGACTCGTCAATACGTTCATAGATGGGGACGCACCCCACGGAACGCTGACCTCGCCGAAGTTTGACATCTCGCGCAAGTTCATCAACTTCCTTATCGGCGGCGGCAATCACACTGGCCGGACCTGCATCAACCTGCTCGTTGACGGCAAGGTGGTCCGGACCGCAGTCGGCAAGAGCAGCGAGAAGCTCGAATGGTATTTCTGGGCAGTCGAAGACCTCGAAGGCAAATCCGCACAGATTAAGATTGTCGATTCGGCCTCCGGCGGATGGGGCCATATCAATATCGACCAGATTGAGCTCTCGGACCAGCCACAAAAAATCGCGGTCGGCTCGCTGGAAACGCTGCCCGATTACGGCTCGATGGTATTGGCCCTTTCCGAAAAGGACGCAGGCCGGCCTGCCGTTCAAAAGGTCCTCAATTCAATTGGAGATACCGCCAAACAACCCTGGGCCAAAGCCATCCACGCGGAGGAGAATGTCACTTATCCGGTCAATAGAAGCCAAAGCGCCGCCCTGGCCACACCCACCGTCAAGCTGGCCCGCGGCGAAAAACGCACGTTTACATTTGTCCTTACCTGGTTTTTCCCCAACCACAAGAATGGCCGCGAATACGCTAACCGCTTCGACAGCGCCTCGGATGTCGCTCATTATGTTCTCGGCAATCACGAACGGCTCGCCGGCGCTACCAGAAAGTGGCACCAGACGTTTTACGAGGACAGTACTCTGCCTCGATGGCTGCTCTTTAGACTGCACTCGACCGTCTGCAACCTGGCGACCGGCACCTGTCAGTGGTGGAAGAACGGGCGATTCTGGGCCTGGGAAGGCGTCGGCTGCTGCGCCGGGACCTGCACCCACGTATGGAACTACGCCCACGCCCCGGCTCGACTGTTCCCCGAGCTTGAGCGAAGCGCCCGTGAGATGCAGGACTTCGGCGAAGGCTTCGACGCCAACAGCGGCTTAGTGGGCTTTCGCAGCAACCGCGCTTATGCCGCCGACGGGCAGTGCGGCACCATACTCAAGGCATACCGCGAACACCTTATGTCCGCAGACAATTCGTTCCTGAAGCGCAACTGGCCGCGAATCAAAAAGGCGCTTCTGTACTCCATCGCCCAGGACGGCAACGACGACGGCCTGATCGAGAACAGCCAGCACAACACCTTCGATATCAACTTCGAGGGCCCCAACACGTTTGTCGGCTCGCTGTACCTCGCTGCCCTTCGCGCCGGCGAGGAAATGGCCAGAGAAATGGGCGATGTGGACTTCGCCGAACGCTGCCGAAAGATATTCGAGAGCGGCGGCAGACTCTCCGTCGAACGGCTCTGGGACGGCGAATACTTCATCGAGGTCGTGGATTTGGCCAAGCATCCGAAACACCAATACGAAAAAGGCTGCCTTTCCGACCAATTGTTCGGCCAGGGCTGGGCGGAACAGCTTGGCCTCGGCTATATCTATCCCGCCCAGAACGTCAAAAAGGCCCTCGAATCGGTCTGGAAATACAATTGGGCAACCGACATCGGTCCCTACAACGTGGACCACAAACCCGAACGCTGGTTCGCCCGCGATGGTGAGCCGGGCCTGTTCACCTGCACCTGGCCCAAGAGCCCGTACCTGCCCGCCGGCGTCCGCTACAAGAACGAGGTCTGGACCGGCATTGAATACCAGGCCGCCGGCCACATGGTCGCCGAGGGAATGTTAAAGGAGGCCCTTGCAATCTGTGACGGTATCCAGAAGCGCTACCACCCGGCCAGGCACAACCCATTCAACGAGGTCGAGTGCGGCGACCACTACGCCCGGGCGTTCGCAAGCTGGGGCGTCTATACCGCCTTGGCTGGCTACGAGTACCACGGTCCCAGAGGCCATTTGGGCTTCGCGCCGCGAATAACGCCGGAGGACTTCCGCGCAGCATTCACCACCGCCGAAGGCTGGGGATCATTCACCCAAAAACGCAGGGGCAAAACGCAGAACGAGCAAATCGACGTCCGCTGGGGCCGCCTGACTGTGAAATCGCTTGCCTTTGCCGTGCCGGAGGATTTCAAGTTGCCCGTTGTGACGATTGCCGCTGCGAAGACGCCTCTCGATCATATATGCAGAGTTAAAGACGGACGCGTTGAGATAACGCTGGACGACAAGGTCGTCCTGACAGCGGGCCAGGCGTTGGCGGTGACCATAGAACGGTAGGTCGAAATGATAAGAGATTTGATAACAAAGAACAGGACTTGTCGGCGTTTCTATCAGGATTTTGCGATAGACCGCCGGACGCTCAGGGAGCTTGTTGATCTTGCGCGGCTCAGTGCCTCGGCGGGCAATATACAGCCGCTGAAGTATATCCTTTCCTGGGACAGCGAAAAGAACGCCCTGATATTCCCGCATCTTGCCTGGGCGGGGTATTTCGAGGACTGGCCCGGCCCGGCCGAAGGAGAAAGGCCGTCGGCGTACATCATCATGCTCGGCGATACCGAGCTGCACAAGTCTTTCGACTGCGACGCCGGAATAGCCGCCCAGAGCATCCTGCTGGGCGCAGCCGAAAAAGGCCTGGCCGGCTGTATTATCGCATTGGTCCAAAGAGAGAGGTTGCGCAAGGCCCTGGACGTACCAGCCCACTGCAAAATACTCGTCGTTCTCGCCCTCGGCAAGGCGAGGGAGAAGGTTGTGCTGGAACCGGTCGGGCCGGGGGGCGATATCAAATACTGGCGCGACCCAGACGGCACCCACCACGTCCCCAAACGGGCCCTGGACGAGATCATAATTGACTGAGTTGCTGTGACAGATTTCTGGGACACTCCGGCCAGTATTATTGCCGCGGAAGCTACGATCCACTTGGTCTTTTTGCATCTTTGTGGCTATCTAAAAAGGCGTGGCTATCCTGTGAAGGATGTGGTATTGTGTTAGAGACAAAGAGAGTTTGCAAGTTTTTGGGCGGTATGAGATGGAGCCAGGTATGGGCATGAACTGGAAAGCACTTGCGATTATAGGATTGATTGTAGTCGCCGTGCTTATTATTGCAGTCGGCTTTCTAATTAAGAAGTAGCCGGCCTGCCTCGGGTGAAGCTTCGCGATGACGAATGGTCCATGTGCCGAAGCGTAGTCTGGATGATATTATTCTGGATTAGAAAGAATCGCGATAGGCGTTTTTGGGCGAAAAATGGGGTTGGGGGTGAGATTTGGCGGGAAAATTACGGGGATTTCCTGCTGGACCTGGGTTTTTGGGCTGAAAATGGGGATTTTGGGGGGTGGGATTGGACACCTGGTTTTTAGGAATCGGGCCCAAAAATGGGGTTAAGTGCTTTTGGTATAAGGGGTTAAGGTGGTGACATAGGGAATTGCAAAAATGGACGATTTTGCGCGCTTTTTGAGCACTTTTGAACAAAAAGCTGGCTGGAAATTGACGGAAGTGCGCGCTTTTTGTCAGTTTATTGACTACCCTCATTTCCAGGCCAAAAAAAGGGGGTGAAAAATCAAGAGGGATTCTGCTAATAGGTTGATGAAATTTGCTTATGATGGGAGAATGTATCTCGTGAAGCGTGAAGCGAATCGTGTATTTCGTATGTCGTCCCTTCGACTTCGCTCAGGGCAAGATTTCGGATGTCGTGGAGGAGTGGGGTGACGAAGGCAGGAAGGCACGAAGAGAAGACTTAACCACAGATTTCACAGATCAGACACGGATTGACACAGATTTTCAGTGATTATTATGGCCACAGAGGACCTGGAGCAGCATAGCCGCAACCAAAGTAGCCGCTTTGCGGCTGGAGTTTATCGCATTGGGGCCAACAGCATGTTATGAGGTTCTCTGCATAAGGCATATATGGACTGGAGAGAGCGGAAACTTGGCGGGTGTTTTAATGAGAGCCTTACTAACTGATATAAAAGGACTTAGGGGCATCGCCACATGAAAAACGCGCACAAAAAACAAGAAGATACAAGATTGTAGTACAGAGAGGGCAGAGAGGGGATAGAGGGGATGAGAGGATTAGAGAATTAGTGGATTTGAGAATTAGCGGATTAGCGGATTAGAGAATTAGTGGATTTGAGAATTAGCGGATTAGCGGATTAGAGAATTACTGGATTAGAGAATTGGAGGATTTGAGAATTAGCGGATTAGCGGATTAGAGGATTAGAGAATTAGTGGATTAGAGGATTTGGGAGGCGGGTGCCTCGCAAGCACGCGGAGGGCGGTTGGTATATCGTCCCTTCGACGATGCTCAGGAGAGGCGATGCTCAGGAGAGGCGATGCTCAGGACGGGGAAGCGTGGGGCGAAGAGCGGATAGCGTGGGGTGTGAGTTGATGTAAGCGTAGGGTTACATGGCCTGGGAGAGGATGGGGGGGGGTTGGATGCGGTGTAGGCTTAAGCCTACATGGCTTTGCGGGGGAGCGGGGGGGTGGAGGAGTTGAGAGGGGGCCAAAGTGACTAAAGTGAGCTAAAGTGAACTAAAGTGAGCTAAAGTGAGCTAAAGTGACTATAGTTTGGATGCGGGATCGAACAAGGGGTCTGGTCCGGCAACAAGGACGGCGGATTAAAATGGAGAATTGTTGCAGGGGGGAGGGGAGTTTTGTATTATGGAGGGTTGAATTGCGGGCTTTGAGGTGATTTCACCGGGACGTGCAGCAGACGCCGGATGAGCGAAGGATATACTTAGAGAAAGTCCATGGGCAAGAAGAGCGAGAAAGAACATCCGAGGGTTTTTATCAGTTACAGCCATAAGGACAAGGAGTGGGTGAGAAACTGGCTGTTGCGAAAGATGGAGGGCGCGGGGATAAAAACGCACATTGACTACCGGGATTTTGAGATTGGGGTCGCGAGCCTGATCAATATGGAACGGGCGGTGGAGCAGTGTGCCAAGACAGTGCTTGTGTTTACGCCGGACTGGGTCGAGAGTGAGTGGAGCCAGTTCGAGGGCGTTATGTTGCAGACCAAAGACCCTACGGGAGTTAAGAAGAGAATCGTGCCGGTAATGTTGGAGGACTGTGAACTGCCAACTCGGTTGGGAATCCTGACTTATGCCGACTTCAGGAGCAAGGGCCAGTGGGATTTCCAGGTGGCGCGCGTCATTAAGCAAATTCAGAAGGACTTTGCGAAAGTGGGAGTGCCGAAAACTGTGTACCGGGCACTTGATGAGGCATTTGTGAATATCGAGCGTCTGCCAAAGACGGGATATGAGTTATTCGGGCGGCAGAAGGAACTGGGGTTGCTTGATGATGCCTGGGAGTCTGAGAGCACAAACGTCTTGGCGTTTGTAGCGTATGGCGGGACGGGGAAATCGACGTTGATTAAGAAGTGGTTGGAAAGGATGCGGTGGGAGAATTACCGTGGGGCTGGTCGTGTTTTTGGCTGGTCGTTCTACAGTCAAGGGACAAGGGAACTCGTGACAAGTGCAGATATGTTCATCGACGAGGCATTGAAGTGGTTTGGTGATCCGAATCCTTCTGAGGGGTCGGAGTGGGTGAAGGGAAAACGGCTTGCGGGTCTGGTACGTGAGAGAAGGACGCTGTTGATACTGGACGGGATGGAGCCGTTGCAGTCGGGATTGGATTTTGATAAGGGCAAAATCAAAGACAATGCACTGGCTGTGCTGGTGAGAGAGCTTGCCAAGGAGAATAATGGGTTGTGCATTATTACGACGCGAGAAGACATTCCGGAACTCAAGCGCCACGGAGAGGCGGCGTCTATCGTGGGTTTGGATCAGATATCGAATGAAGCAGGACGTGAGTTGTTGAAAATGAGGGGGATAATAGGCGATGAGAAGGCGTTGGAGGATGCCACAGAAGGTTTCGGGAACCACGCGTTGGCGATCAACCTGTTGGCGGAGTATCTGCATCTGATGGCGGGACATGATGTGGAGAGGGCTTATGAGATACCTGATATTGACGTTACGGTTGAGAGCGGAAAACATCCGCGTCGTGTAATCGAAGCATTTGTGAAGTACTTTGGCGAGGGGCCGGAGGTTGAACTGTTGCGGATACTGGGCTTGTTTGATCGACCCGCTGAGCGAGCTGCGGTCGATGCGATCCTTGAAGGTGAACCGATTGAGGGGATAAGTGAGCAGTTGGGAAAGTCGGGGGCAGATGAGTTCGCAAAGGTGCTGGAGAATTTGAGGAAAGTGCGGCTTATAGCTCGAGAGAGTGAACACAGACCTGACGTGATTGATTGTCATCCGTTGGTTCGTGAGCATTTTGGGGAGAAGCTGCGTGGTGATCGGCCGGGGGCTTGGGGGGAGGCGCACGGGCGATTGTACGAGTATTACAAGGGCGTGCCGAAGGATGAACAGCCTGATACGTTGGAGGAGATGGAGCCATTGTTTCGGGCGGTATATCACGGCTGCGCTGCGGGCAGGCACCAGGAGACGTTGGATGAGGTGTACGTGGAGAGGATATGCAGAGGTAATGAAGCATTTGTGAATAAGCAGCTTGGGGCTTTCGGTTCGGATTTGGGGGCGGTGGCGTGCTTTTTCGAGCGGCTGTGGGGCAGGCCCGCGGGTGGGTTGTCGGAGGACAGGAAGGCCCTTGTGTTGAACTTTGCCGGGTTTGCACTTCATGCGGTCGGGCGGCTTCGCGAGGCGGTGGAGCCGATGAAGGCGTGCGTAGAATATGACGTTGAGCATGAAAGGTGGAGGTATGCAGCGATGGCTGGGAATAATCTGAGTGAGCTGTATTTGACGTTGGGGGAAGTGGGCGAGGGGGTGGAGTACGGGCGGAGGTGCGTGGAGTATGCGGATAAGAGCGGGGAGTGGGACTGGCGGGTGGCCGGCAGGACAGCGTTGGCCGATGCGCTTCATCAGGTGGGGCAGGTTGAAGAGGCGAGGGGGCTGTTCGAGGAGGCAGAGCGGATGCAGAAGGAGGAACAGCCTGAGTTTCGGTATCTGTATTCACTGCGGGGGTATCAGTACTGCGACTTGCTGTTAGGCGAGGGGAAGACGGGGGAGCTGAAGGAACGGGCGAGGCAGACGTTAGAGTGGGTGAGCCGGAAGGGAGGGCTGCTGGATATGGCGCTTGATAATCTTTCGATTGGGAGGGCGGTGCTCGCGGAAGGCGCGAGCAAAATCAAAGGTCAAAAATCAAAAGTCAAAAGTGCGGAAAAGAGTGTTGACGAAGCGAAGCGGTGGTTGGATGAGGCGGTGGATGGGCTGAGGGAGGCGGGGACGCAGCATCATATTCCGCGCGGGCTGCTTGCGCGGGTGGGGTACTATAGAGTGGTCGGGGATTACGAAGCGGCGCTTGGCGATTTAGAAGAGGCTCGTGAGATAGCGGAGCGCGGGGGGATGAAGCTTCATTTGGCGGATTATCATTTGGAGTCGGCGAGGTTGGCGAGAAGAGCGAGCGTGGAGCGTACAGCGGGGAGCGTGGAGCGTTCAGCGGGCAGCGTGGAAGAGGCGGGCGAGAGCTGGGAGGAGCGGGGGAAGGGGCATTGCGAGGAGGCGCTTCGACTGATAAAGGGATGCGGTTATCACAGGCGGGACGGGGAGGTTAGGGATTTGATTAGTGATTAGTGATGATTGATTATTGGTGGGGAGGCGCCAAACAATTGAGGGTTGCACCCTCGTCAGGGTAACCCCCAGGGCGCGGCCTGGGGGCTAAGGATGTGAGGTGTTCGACCTCATAAGGGAGTTGTGCCACCCAGGGCTGCCTTATAGGCAGGTAAGATCATGGGCCTGGGTGGTAAGCATGTTAGGTCTTCGACCTCATAAGGGAATTGAGGGTGTCGGAAACACTTGCATACATGGTGACCTAGACGACGTATGGGACGTGGTTGGAAGGCGAAAAGAAAGGGTATCTGAAGAACGGCAGGGTACTGGCGGGCAATGAGAAGCTGCGGGAATTGAGCAAGCGGAACCAGAAAGGCAAGACGGTTCGTCTTACAGCAAGCCAGCGTGAACACGTGAAGGAGGCGATTCTGAAAGGAGCGGCAAGGGCGGGCGAGCAGGTCATTGCGCTTGCGGTATGCTCGAACCATGTGCACTTGGTGATACGTTACACGGGTAAGACGATTGAGCGGACGGTTAGGCGCTTGAAGAATGCGGGTTATTTTGCGTTGAGGAAGGCAGGATTTGAGGGGAGGGTGTGGACGCGAGGATACGATAAGCGGTTCTGTTTTGACCAGCGGAGTCTGGGGGAGCGGGTATCATATGTGAAGGGGCACGGAGGGTAAGCCGCAGAGCGGGGGCCTCCGGCACGGGTGGCGGGCATGAAAAAGCCGCGCCCACAGGTGGCGGGGTAAATATGTCACCGGCGGGGCCGGTGATTTGGGTAACCCCCAGCAGTGCTGGGGGCTAAGGATGTGAGGTCTTCGACCTCATTAGGGAATTGACGGTGTCGGAAAGACTTGGATACATGGTGACGTGGACGCAGGTGACCCCGCGTGAAACAAACCCCCCGGGTGAAACAAACCCCCTGCGGGAGAAGAACCCCCAGCAGTGCTGGGGGCTAAGGATTTTTTGAGATTGCGGCGCCGAATTGGGACATGTTCACCACGGGCAGGATGCCCGTGCCACAGTTGGGGTGTGGGAATGACGGGGTGACGCCGGCCGGAGGCCGGGCATGAAAAGGTCCCGCCCACGGGTGGCGGGGTAAATATGAAAGAAGGCGCCCGGTGCAAAAGGCCCCCGAAGCAGGCTTCGGGGCTAAATATGTCACCGGCGGGGCCGGTGATTTGGGTAACCCCCAGCAGTGCTGGGGGCTAAGGATGTGAGGTCTTCGACCTCATTAGGGAATTGACGGTGTCGGAAAGACTTGGATACATGGTGACGTGGACGCAGGTGACCCCGCGTGAAACAAACCCCCCGGGTGAAACAAACCCCCTGCGGGAGAAGAACCCCCAGCAGTGCTGGGGGCTAAGGATTTTTTGAGATTGCGGCGCCGAATTGGGACATGTTCACCACGGGCAGGATGCCCGTGCCACAGTTGGGGTGTGGGAATGACGGGGTGACGCCGGCCGGAGGCCGGGCATGAAAAGGTCCCGCCCACGGGTGGCGGGGTAAATATGAAAGAAGGCGCCCGGTGCAAAAGGCCCCCGAAGCAGGCTTCGGGGCTAAATATGTCAGTGGCGCGGGCGGCGGGGAGATCCGTGGCTACGGCATGCAGGGACAGGGCTCGCAGTTTGAAGGGGGGAGATAACAGGGAGAAAATAGGTAGGTGTCCCGAAGGACCCTCGTGTTACAGACGAAACCGCTATTTGATGACAAGGCTGGCAGGAAAGCGTCCTAAGATATTTTATTCTGCCGTTGAAAAAGAACTTTGGTTCTCATCATTCGTTGAATAACCAGTAACCAGCGAAGACAAGCAAATCCTTGAAATTGACAATTCCATCGCCTCCCTCAGGGGCAGTATCTGCAAAGGGGGCATTTGTGTTCATCCAGTCCAGTGCCATTACAGAGAAATCAGACAGATCGACACCCTCTTGGCCGTCGTAATCAGGCGATGAGACGTCCAGGACGGTGCTCTCAAGTGTAACAGTGTTGTTCTCGACGACCATCTCCGGCAAATCGCAGATGACCGTTGCTGTGACGATTATCGTTTCTTCCTCACTTGGAATAATTTCAGTGGTCACATCTACTTTCTGATTGCGTTCGAGCAGGTCAAGAGTATATTGCACGGAGTTTTCTATTATCTCCAGACTACCCGCAGGTGCGGAGACATCCAAAATTGTGACATCTATTGGTATTGTCTCGGTCATGACGATTCCGGTGGCGTCATCAGAACCGAGGTTTTGAATCCTCGCGGTACAGATCATCCTGGCATTGACCCGGCCGGGGACAGGCACTGATGAAATGCTCAGCGACAGGTCCGCCGCGGGTGCAACTTCCTGTTCCAAGACAAAGACATCTCCGTCTCGATTGGTATCTTCAAGGTTCGGCAATAGATTCGGCGCACAGGAATCAAAGGCCGTCACGGTGCCATCGGCATTCACCGTCGGATGGTAGCTGTCTTCGTCTCCATGTTGTGCACAGGGACAACGGCTCAGCTTCTTTGTCGTCTGGAGAGCGGTATCGTGGATGTAAACGTCCCTTATCCACTCATCATCATAGCCAGGAATCAGCGTCGTTGCCCTTGACTCAAAGACTACAAAGCGGCCATTGCCGCTGATGTCCGGCTTTTGACAGTACTTGTCGGCCTCGGTCCCGTCTGCGGCGACGCTGAGACGCCGCGTAAGAGCGGTCAGACGGTCATGCACAAAGACATCGCGCTTGCTGTTGGTGTCATCATCAACGAGATTGCTTGCCTCCGAATCGAACGTGACGTACCGGCCGTCATCACTCATGCGGGCGGGCCAGCGATCGATCTCCCTTGTGCTATTGAGACAACTGCAATGTCCGGAGGCCTGCGTACCCTGACTGGACAGACTGACGAGAGAGGTCTGGCCGGTAAGGCAGTCGTGAACGAAAACGTCCGCGCCGTAGTTTGTGTCGCTCTCAATCAGGTTGCCCGCCAGCGAGACAAACGCGACGTAACGTCCGTCGGCGCTGATATCTGTTCCCCAACTGTGGCGATTGCCTTGTTCACCGCTGCTGGAAACGCTTACACGTCGAACGTTTCCGGTCTGAAGGTCCTTGACAAAAATGTCACTTTTTCGGTTTGTATCGTCAGACACCAGGTTGGTCGCCTTGGAAACAAAGGCTACAAAACGCCCGTCGTTGGTGACGGCGGGTTTGTGATACCAGCCGCCGCTGTGACCATCGGCCTGGTCTGCGCTGGAAGTGAGGCTGACGCGAATAGTAGAGTGGTCTTGGCGGTCATGGAGAAAAATGTCTCTGGATTCATTGGTGTCCCCGCCGACAAGGTTGCTGCAGGTCGAATCAAACACAACGTATCGACCATCAGCGCTGATTACAGGATTGGAGCTGCCGCCGTTCACATCGCCTTCTTCTCCGCTGCTGGAGAGACTGACTCGCTCGGTCGTACCCAGTAGTCGATCGCGCACAAAGATATCCGCGTTCCAATATGCACTCCACGAAGTGTCACTGTAATAAGTAATCCGAATACTATTGTCATCGTTGGGTACAAGGTTAACTGCTATAGACTTAAACGCGACGAATCGCCCGCCGTCACTGATAGACGGATACCCGCTATCGTGTGGCGCCCAACCGCCGGGCGAAGGGGCCCCGTAGGTCTGTTCGCCACTTGACGAAACACTCACGCGTTCCAGACTGCTTGAGCAACCAGTCCCCCCGGAACCGGTAGTCAGAGTTGCCGCGGGACCGTCAGTGCTGATGTTGCCGGCCGGGTCGGCAGCCTCGACCTTCAAAGTAAACGAAGTCTGCGGACTTAGACAGCTTAGCGTCATAGGCTTGTTGCCGACATCGACCAGGTCCCACTCTTCATTGCGATAAACATAGAGCAGGTAGTCCTGCACCATGACGTTGTCCTGCGCATCCGACCACGTTAACGACATGTAAGTCGAGCCAAGCTGACTGGTCGTCAGAGATTTTGGCAGCGGCCAGGTCGGAGGGTGCTCATCCAGTGTTTGAATCCATACTGATGGTCCTTTGGACCAGTTGTCCGAATCGTCGCCTGCTTCGACATAGAATGTGTATTCCGTCCATGGTTCCAGACCTGTCACATCGAACTGGAGTACACTTGCGGCCAGCTCGTGAAGCAAAATGTCCTCCGGCCAGCTTGCCTGATATACTCGGTATCCGCTAACGCTTTTATCATCCGTTGCCTCGGTCCAGGTAAGCGTTAGAGTTGTCTCAGTGATGTTATCCGCGTGCAGATCCGCATCGTCAGGCCAGATCGGCGCACGGTCTGTCGTGGTAACAGTTAGGCTTGGCCCATCATCGCTCCAGTTATCAGCGGCATCGCCGGCCTCGATGCGGAATGTGTATTGCGTGGCGGAACTCAAGCCCGTGACGCTGTAATCAAGCCGGTCGGCATCAACTGTATTGACCAGCTCATCATCCTTGAAGATTCGGTACTGGGTTACGCCAACGTTGTCTTCTGCGGCTGTCCAAGCCAACTCTACGCTGACCGGATAGATGTCTGTGGCGATCAGTTCCGTGCCGTCCGGCCAAGTGGGAGCTTGTGTATCTTCGCCGCCCTCACAGTCTTTGTCGGCGGTGTTCTCAATCAGCACTGTGTCACCAATATAGTGCGAGCCGGCATCACAGCGGGGTTTAAGATTGCTTGCCATACCTGTCCAACCACCAGCGGCGATTTGCTCTCCGGTTCCGGTGTGATACAGGATGACGGACTTGTCCGGCCCATTGACGGTTGCAAAGATGTCACCGCATGGACTGAATCCCCACCATGTTCCATCGGCTGCTCCTACCTCGTACTGCGCCATCGCCTGTAGATTCACCAGGCGACACGTAATTCCCAAATTCGTCTGCATTGCCCAGAAAAATGCCGGATCATCATCGTCCAGGTTCGATGGCGAGAATCCCCAGCCCGCATGACTGATTGCAGTCATCGAGGAGACCTCTTTCTTGCGCGAAGTGGGATCCAGCACGTCAAACACACCTAAGTAGAGCCCCTGGGTGGCCTTGACGGCACAGGCGAAATAGCGTCCACTGGGGCTGAAGCCCAGGGCCGCCGATGAGACATCAACTGAATCAAAGATTTCGTAGGGACTGGACCCAGACGGTTTCTGCAGGTCATAGAGACGTATGTGGTATGAGCCGTTGGTGCCCTTGCAGTGGACAACGAATCTGTTACCGTCCGGACTGAAGCCCCAGCCTGCCTGCAGGACGATGCTGCTGAAAGATGCGCATGTGGAGCCGCCCTTTGTGATGTTGATCGCCACGCTCGCTCCCGTTGGGGCCGGCTGCGTGCCAATCGCTACGGAATAGTCGCCGTGGGTGTATGTCTCGTCCTCAATGTTGTAGTGCTCGATCAACTCAGGGGCGGCTATCTTGGTCAAGCCCGAATAGACGCCCACTTCACTACAGCCGCAGTCAATTCCACGTCTATCGGCGGCGAAACCCAATGAGCACGCCAAAAGCAATACTGCTGTTATCAGGAACAGTCGTCTAATCCTCATATTCATCTCCTTTTCACAAACCACGTCTCCAACGAAGAACAAACGTACTATGCGGAATTTCCCGTACAGACGATTAAAAGGCCCTGCTAAGATCTCCAATATCATTACAGTACCAAATTCATGCCGAATTGTCAACTGATCTTGGCTCAAACTTAGGGCTTTTATCGCGGGCCTGTTTTGGGCAGGTCGTTGTGGAGTCAGAACCAAGCAGGGATTTTGGAAATAAGGAGGTTGATCCCCGCCAAAGGCGTGCGGGGTGGGTGGGGCACTTGTAGAGAGGAGAGTGACGCGCGAGGAGGTTAAGGATGTG
>CAYWOD010000036.1:0-21248 GCA_964459805.1 uncultured Pirellulales bacterium | reverse complement strand
CCGAAGGCAAGGCAGTCTCTTAACAGCGAAGTGGATTTGTCCAATTCACGCTGAAGCAGTACACTTGAGTCTCAGCGGCAATAGGACGAGGGGATTGCCCTCCTGGAGAAGGCGATCTATGATACCCGGAGCAAAGGACGCCAAGACGACCTCGACCAGTTGCGCGCATACCTCAAAGCCCTCGAATTCAGGAAATGGAAGCTCACCAAGGAACAAAAGCAGTAAAGACAGACTAATACTCTCGGCACAGCGTTGTTGGTGTAGCAGTCTGCCAGCCTACTTAAGTTGCCAGCCGTCGGGGCAATAATCGTGCCAATACGAGGCAAAGGCCGCGTAGTCGCGTTCATCGACACCCACCGGTGTGATCAAGTCTGCCGGTGAGCCGAGAACCGAAGATAGCCATTCATCGGCGAAATTCGCAAGATCATCGAATCGGACCACGCACGTTTGGACCTTATGTGCGACCGGGGCGCTCGACTGGAAACGTATCCAGCCGATATTCTCACCCCAGGCCCACCCGTCAAAGTTGCCGTTATGATCGATAGTAACACCGTAGTGAGTCGGATCGCCCGCCACCTTCGGATTGAAGTTTATCCAGCCGATGTTCTGGCCCCACGCATAACCTGATAAGAGCCCCGTTCCATCGTTGACAACGCCGCCATAGACAGGCGAGAGATTTATCCAGCCGATACTCTCGCCCCAGACGTAGCCACTGAGCTTCTCGCCGCTGACCGTAACGCCGGGCCCTTCACTCGGCTCAAAGTCCAGCCAACCGATGTTCAAGCCGTAGGCGTACTGCGAGCCGTCTTCATAAGGGTCTATATTCTCGGCCAACCCAAGCGATACTGACATCAACAGTATACCCGCAATGAGCGGCACTTCTCTCGACCTCATCTCAACTCACCTCCTTACAATCCCCAACACGCCCGGCCGTTGAGACGGGCAATTGTCAGGACACTTGAATCTACGCCAAGCTTCGACCGCTAATGGCCTTCGTTCAGCATCACGTCCCAACGGGCTTCGACGTTTCCCTTGGGCTTTCCGGTGTTGGGATCCGTCTCGGTATATGTCCACTGAATTTTCCCATAGTTGAAGCTGACTTCCTCCATAGGCAGAGCCTCGCCGGTCTGGGGGTTGCCGCCGGGCTGGACCGAGCTGACAATCGCGTCAGTCAGAACATACTTCATATACCTCAGCTTGTCACCTCCTGCTCTGCAAAGCTCCAAAGTCACTTCGGGGATTATGTCCCCTCTGCAGATGTACAAAGCCAGCTTCGGACTTGCCTTATCCATTAGTTTCACAATTGAAAAGTCCTGGTGCTCCGATCGCTCGGCTGTACGCGCACTTCCGATCACCTGCGGTACAGCCGCACTTATGCCATGGCTGTAAGATAGTACTTCAATCCACTCCTTGTGATTGTCATCGGTTGATTCACCCGAAACTCCGTCAATTTTCAGGAAGCAGTCATACGCCGCAGGCTGCGGTGGCGGCTGCCTCTGCGAATCGAGCAAGTTATAAATGTCTTCGAGCGTGTGCATCGTCGGGCCGGGCGGGGCATCGGGCTCCAGCCCGCCGCCGGCATTGAGTGAAATCAATACCACCGCAATCGAGACAAGTGAGACCACCACCAGCTTTGTTGTTATGAGTTTTGTTTTCACTTTTTGTGCCCTCCAAAAAATGGCAACTCAGTTTGAATTACGAATCCACTTACACTTAGACAACAACCAAGGGGATACAAAAACCGCCGCATCCCCCACATAGTCAACCTTTCAGCACCTTCAACAGACATACCATTCTATCGTAATAATATACACTCTACGCCCGCAAAATTCAAGAAAAATCAGTGCACAAGCCCAAAATACCTCCATATCCGTATGCGCCCGGTACGGCGAAGCAGCGTCCACGATATCGAGCTTCACCCCCCTCTGAAAAGCTGAAAACGCCCGTCAACCCGGCACCAAACGCATTTGCCGCCCAAAAATGAGGTTTCCTCGCCCAATAGACACCCCGCAGCTAAGGTTTCTCAGCACCGGGAACCGGCAGACAGCCCAGAACCTCTTTGACCTGTTCGGCCCAGAAGCTCGCCGAATATAATTCAAGAAACCTTGTCAGTGTTGCTCGGGCATCAGCCAGATACTCTTCCTTCTGCTCTGGATGCGACTCATCCTGATACAATCCGATTTTCAAGCGTCCCAGCTCGTACAAAGCCATCATACCGCCGTCGGTCTGCGGAAACTCTTCGTGCACCTCGCTTAGTCGCTCGGCCTGAAGCTGACCATCGGCAACAAGCTTTGCCTGAGCCAACAGGATATTGTCACGAAGTCGATCCTTGTCCTCCGTCTGTTCCAGCAATCCGTTAAGGTGCTCGGCAGAATCCATCAAGTGAGGATTCAGCCTGACAAACTTCGCCAACCGCTCAATCGAACCCGGCTCATCGGTTCGATTTTCAGGCCCTATGAGAGTCCGCAACTGATTCAGCCGTCTTTCCAATTCGGTCAGCTTAAAGACCGTCATCACCGTATCGGGCGGCGGCTGAAAGAGACCGAATAATGTGTCAGCCGGCGTCTTTGCCGCCTCGATCCGCCTGAGCCGCTCGGCAACCATATCCTGAGCCTGACGAAGAAGCTTATCAGCCTGTTCAAAATGCTCCTGGCCGGCCCAATCCCTCGCAATGCGCCATCGGGCCTCAATCGACTCGCCGCTTTCGCCAAAGTACTCATAAAGCCGATACCATATCGGCAACGAGTCACGACGAGGATAGTCGGTATAAAAATGAAGTATCTCTTCTTTTTCATCAAGGACCTTCACATCAGGACTGTATTCCTTCAAAAGCGCCTTATAGTAAAGCGCTATCGGCATCCGAGCGCTGTTGGGCCGTTTGCTTATGAATAACTCATACTGTCTGAGCAGCCACTGTCTCTTCGCCTGATAATTCAATTCGTCCGGAACCGTAAACCAGCTCGGCCAGCGGTCGTAACTTAACTGAATCTGGATCTCTCTCTTGAGCTCCGCACGCAGCGCTGTCGGCTCTGTGACATAAAACAGCACTTCCCCCAAATACTTTGTGACATCAGGGTCTTTGAGCGTCGCATCCAGCGCCTCTGTGATACTGCGGTCGTGAAACTCGCTGACGTTCTCAGGTTTGTTCCCGACCACGTAAAGCTGATAATCCAGCTCGTCAAAGCCAATCGTCAATTCAAACGTGCCGACGCCAATAACAAGTGTTAGCAGCGTGAAGATCCAAACCAGTCCCGGACGGTAACGTGTATAATGCCCGATGCCCAGAACAAATGCCGCTATAGCCAGGCCGTCAAGCCACGCACAAATCCACGGCGTAAAAGAAAAACCCCACTCGATCGGGTCCTCGCCCCTTGCACCCCCGAAAAAACCCCAATAAACAAGCTGGGGAGCCGTGCACAACGCTATCGCAATATAACGGGAACGAAAGCGAAGCGGACGACACGCCGCACCAAAACAACTTATCAAAAGGCATATCGCAAAACCCGGCAGATTGGCCAAGACAACAACCGCTAATATGAAAAGCAAGCTGTGATGGAAGCTCATAAGCTGTGATATCAGCACCGGAGAAATCGCCAGAATACCCATAAGCAGACCCAAAACAAAAATCTGCCAGGGGTATTCAAATATACTCACCCCCGTGACAAGGTTCTGGCTCAAACGCCAAAATTCCGGTGAGCTCACCGCCTCAATATCAACCGGCCAAAATCTCCCAGCCACTATCTTCGACCAGAATAGGCAGCTCAGGCAAAACACACCAGCCGCGAGAAGCCAGCACCGTTGAACGTTCGAGTGGCTGTAGTGCAGCGTAGGCCCCACCGCCAGAAAAGACTTCGGCGCTGCTATCGGCGTCTTATCAGTCTCTTTACTATCCATAAGCCTTACGAGCACCAAGTACCCGGCATCTCGAGCATCGAGAATTGGTCTATGTCCCTTCCCCGCTGCTGGCAAGATACTCAATCTGCTCGGGCGTAAGTTTGTCAATCGCAATCGACATCGATTTGAGCTTCAGCCGGCTCACCTGCTCCTCCACCTCTATCGGAACGTCGTAAACCTCAGCAGCAAGCTTGCCCCGTTTCTTTATCACGTACTCAGACTCCAGCGCCTGGGTCGCAAAGCTCATATCCATCACAGAGGCGGGGTGCCCCTCGGCAGCGGCAAGGTTAATCAGCCGGCCTTGGGCCAGAAGATGAATCCGCCTGTTATTCTTCAAAATATACTCGTCAACGTGATTGCGCACGTTGCGCCTCACCTTCTTGCTGATCCCTTTCAAGCCGGGGATATCCAGCTCAACGTTGAAATGTCCGCTGTTGGCGACAACCGCTCTATCCTTCATCACGCGAAAGTGCTCGGCTCGTATAACGTTCTTATTACCGGTCAGCGTTACGAACAGCTCGCCGGCCTTTGCCGCCTGCGCCATCGGCATAACCTCGAATCCGTCCATCGCCGCCTCGAGCGCCTTGACCGCGTCAATTTCCGTAATAACAACAATCGCACCCATCCCCCTCGCACGCATGGCAAAGCCCCGACCGCACCAGCCGTAACCCGCTACAACAACCTTCTTCCCGGCCAGAAGCAAATCCGTCGCTCGAATAATTCCGTCAACCGTCGATTGGCCCGTGCCGTACCGATTGTCGAACAGGTGCTTCGTCGTAGCGTCGTTTACCGCGATTACCGGAATCTTCAGCTTTCCTGCATTCGCCAGCGCCCGCAGACGGATAACGCCCGTAGTCGTCTCCTCCATACTCGCAATTATCCGATGGGCCTCTTTCTGCCGGCGCGTATGCAGCTCATTGACCAGATCAGCCCCGTCGTCAAATGTAATAACCGGCTTATGATCGATAGCCGAGTGGATATGCTTGTAATAGGTCGCGCGATTCTCGCCGCAGATCGCAAAGACCCCAATCTTAAAGTCCTTCACCAACGAAGCCGCCACGTCGTCCTGAGTGCTCAGCGGATTAGATGCGCAAAGAACAGCGTTCGCCCCGCCCGCCTTGAGCGCCCGCATCAGGTTCGCCGTCTCTGCCGTCACGTGCAGACACGCCGAAACGTTCAAACCCTTCAAGGGTTTGCTCTTGGCGAACCGCTTACGAATCGCCGCCAAAACCGGCATATCGTTATCCGCCCAAAGTATCCGCTTCTTTCCCCCCGCCGCCAACGACAAATCAGCTATATCGTACTTCATCCATTTACCCTTTCATGAAAATAAACGCGAAACGCAATTATACTTCCCCCAACCGCTAATCGTCAATCTGAAATATGAAATATGAAATTTGCTATTTTGCCCCCCAAACCCCCGCAAGCACAGACAACCTGTCCGTCATCGCAAGCCCTCGGCTCACCGGGGGAGCTTACTCAAAGAAGAACCTGCTCAGGAATATCGCGAGGAGATTGTAGAGCCCGTGAACGACAATTGCTATTACAAAGTACGTATATGCAGTGCTCAGGTCCGCGGCCCTGCCGTCGGCAAGCTGCTTCTTCCATACCCGTATCATCCCGAGCGACGCTATCGCCGAGCAGCCCACATGAACCATCGTACACACCGTCCAGCGAAAATACACAAATGCCTCCGGCCGTGCCAGCTTGCTCGGATCCACATAGACATAAATGTAGAGCAAATTCTCTATCGTCGCAAAGACAAGCGCCGCAACAACCGCCGAGAAAACAAACTGCCACGCCGCAAAGACGCGATACGGTTTCCTCTCCACTAAGTACATCATCCCCGATTGCTTCAGGAACTCTTCAATGACCGGAGCAAACACAATTATATATATCCATCCATACCACCCCTGGCTCCCCGCCATAAAAGCCCCAAGCACCGCGAACGGCCCACCGAGTATCGCCGCCAGAAACGCCACCCCAAGGTTCCCCGCGACCGAACATTCTGCACGCTTGCGCTCGATCCACTCGGCCAGATAAGGCCGCTGCGACCCCGATCCAACAGCCGGCTCATTGAAAACCGAATCACGCCTCTGCGAAATCTTATCTTCCCTCGCATCGGGCACCGCCGCGCTTCTTTCCGCCGGGTCCGGCTCGAACCTCCCGCTCCCACGCGCCGGCTCAAACTTCGCAGAGAAGTACTCCTCTTTCATACCACCTTCACCGCCGTCCCATACGCAAGGACCTCGACCCCACCGGGGCTCCGCTTGCCATGGATCGTTGAGGTCTCAAGCCGGATGTTCCAAACGCTATCGGCGCCGCGTCCCTGTGCCTGCTCAAGCATCCGAACCACTGCCTCACGCCGTGCCCTGCTCATTAGTGACCGGTACGTCTTCATCTCGCCGCCGAACAGGCCCCGCAGACCCGCAGCAAAAACCTTAAAGTAATCGGTCGCAATAACCGCAGAACCCGTCACCAAAAAACTCTCGCCGACTTTCAGCTCCGGCGGCACCGACCGCAGATTGCACGTCCTGACTCCCTCCAAAGCCGACTCTCGAAGAGCCAGCTTACGCAGATGCCTCATCTCGATATACTTGCCCGTCACAAGTCCCAGAACCACCAGAACAAGAGGGACAAGCTGAATCAACGCGCTTCCCATACAACTATCTCTCCAACCACAATCCCATACCGTTTCCCCCGTTCACTCACTTCGCTGCCTCAGCTCTGCATCTCCGGCGCCTGAACTTCGTCCTCATCTTCAACCACCACCGCCGTACCATAGACGTAAAGCTCCGCTGCTCCCGACGTTATCGAGCTCGTCGCAAACCGAACGTTCACAACGGCGTTGGCGCCAAGCTCCTGCGCCTGCGCCAGCATCCGCGAAAGCGCTTCCCGCCGCGACTCAACAAGCAGCTCTGTATAGCCCTTCAGCTCTCCCCCGACAATGTTCTTCAAGCCCGCAGCAATGTCTTTGCCAACGTGCTTGGCACGCACCGTATTGCCCTGCACAAGTCCCTTAATCTCTACGATCCTCTTGCCCGGTATGAATTCCGTATTCACAACTATCACGATTCTGACTCCTCTATTACAACTATTCCAAGGCTTCTGCAAAATGGCGCGTTCGGCCTAACCTGCAGTTTTGCAGAACTCACACCACTATTCCCCTTAACTACCACCGCTCTTGTCGAGCAACCTCTCAGTATCCTTTTCACCCACTCCTCACCGCACAATACATACCCAAAGTATATGGCCAATAATTCCTCTCTGCTAAAGTCGTCACAATACTGCGACCCGAGCATAATCCAAGAGACTCAGCAACACTGATTTAACCTTCTACCAACCGGGTATAGAGCGACTCCAACTTCGCAGCCATCGCAACGTGACACAACCTCTTCTCAGCCCATTTGCGCGCCTCGCCGCCTATCCGCCGCCGAAGCTCCGGATCGTCAATAAGCCGCGTCAGAGCCTTAGCCAGTTCAGGCGGCTGCCTCGAACCCACCAGCAGGCCGGTTCGACCGTCCTGAAGGTGCACCGAATCTTCTTCCCTGCTGAAGCCCGCCGAGATCACAGCCTTACCGCAGGCCATCGCCTCGAACATTACCGAACCACCCGAAAGACTCACTAATATATCCAGCGAGCCGAGCACCTCCGGCATATCCTCCCGTCTGCCCGTAAACACTACCTTTCCCTTCAACCCGCTCCGCTCCGCAAACCGCTTCAACTGCTCGAAGTACTCACACGAGCAGGTCTCGCCTATCACAAAGAAGGTCACGCTCCTCGCCGGACCCTGCACAACCTGCTCAGCCGCCTCGAGAAACACCAACTGCCGCTTGAGTGGGTGAATCCGCCCCACAATCCCGACTAACACCTCGCCCTTCGACGCAAAATCCCGTCGCAGAACATCCACACCCTCATCTTGAGGAGCAAACGCGCCCAAGTCCACCGCGTCGTCAATAAGCGTAATCTTCTCCTCGCTTATCCCCGCCGATATCAGATTCCGCCTGACCCGCTTGGAGATCGCCACGATCCACGTAGCCTTGTCGCACCGATGCTTGTGAACGTCCTCAACGCTGATCGGCGTGCGAACATGCAGCACCGAAGGCACACCAAGCCGCCGTGCGATCCACACCAAATACCCATTCAGCCACAAATCGGAGCTGTGTACCAGCGCGACGTTCTTCCCACGGGCGAACCTGACAACCCGCTCGGCATCCAAGTAGCGATAAAACCCCGCAGGCCACTTACGCCACGGGTGGAATCTAAAGACCGATGTCCTGATACCACACGCCCGCAGCTCGGCCACAAACGACCCATCCGCACGGCAGACGACAAGCGGCTCAAACCTGTGGTTCAGATTGCTCACAACATAGTTGAGCTGCCGCTGGCTCCCTCCGACATAACCGCCACGCGACAGATAAAGGACTCGTTTCATTCCGGCCTTCCAGGCTAACTACTTCTTCACGCTGCTAAGCACTGCACCATGACCGCAATTATAACCAATACCCCTCAGCCCCCCACATCTTTTTTTCACCTTTTTTTCTTTGCCCTCTGTCGCGGCGTAGCCCCAGCGAAGCCGGACCGCACGCGCAAAAAAATGGCTGCAAGCCCCCATTACCTCACACAACTCACAGCCCGTCTCTAATCAACTCGCGCCGACTGGTCTCACCACCACCGGCCGCCCCACAGGCGCCGGACATCGATTATCCGCACCCCACGCGCGCCGTAGAAGTACTGCCCGCTCTTGAACTGCCCGACATCCTGCTCTCCCACACACTCAAAACACTCAACTAACTTCGCAAACAGGGCACGTCAAGTCCGTCTTGGGACGGAGCAGACCGACTATGTTGGGAAAAGGATCAGACAGCCATATATCGTATCTTGTGTCTCTTTCAAACCGAACGAGTTCCGCAAGCGCCTTGAGTTTCTTTCTGCTCCGTAGCGCACGCACAAACTCGTACGGGAATACCCAGCGGTATTTCATCCCCACCTCATAGTCAAACACCGGCTCCACATCGCCCTCCAGAGCCAGCTTGCACGTCAAGAAAGGAAAGTCCACGCCGGCCTGAATCGCAAGATCCAGTGTGCCCCAGAAGCGACTGTTTATCTCCAGCACCTTCGCTGTGCCGTCCCGGCTGTCAACCTTGAATTCCACCATCGCCGGACCATGCCAGTCCAGCGAGGCAAGAAGCTGTACTGCCGTCTCACGCAGCTCAGGTTCATCCGTCGTCTCATTCACGACGCCCCGTCCCCCGCTGATAGGGTACATCTTCACCCTCTGCTGGGTCAGCGCCGCCACACACTTGCCTCGGTTGAACAAAACGCAAACATCGTGAATCTCCCCCGGTACGTACTCCTGAACCATAGGCCACCGGAAATCGTGAACCACATCCTTTCCTCCGAGGCAACTCCCGTACATCCCCATCAGCTCGTCGGCCGAATGGGCGTAGCGCAGCCCTATACCGCCTGCCCCCTTCCTTGGCTTCACCACGCACGGATACCGCACCTCTTCCGCGACCTCTCTGACCTCTTCCATACTCCGAGGCCAATAAGTTGCGGGAGTCGCTATGCCCAGTCGGCTTGCCAGCTTTTGGACACGCAGCTTGTTATGGCCGGCCAACAGCGACTCGTACGGCGGCACCGCAAAATTCACGTGCGCACCTAACCTCTCCTGATGCTTAGACACTGCAAAAGTCGTATAGTCACACAGCGGCAGAAACACGTCGCACTCAGCCGATTTCAGATAACGCACCAGAGTATCTACGGAATCTCTCAGGTCATCACAGGGGTCGGGGTAGTATATCCGTTTGCGACAATATCTCGAATGGGAAGCCTGCCTCCATCTGCGGCTGCCGGCGACGCAGACGTCGAAGCCTCTTTTCCCCAACGACCTCACTGCTGCAAGCGTCTTTCGCTCATCGGCCGTCCTGGATTCAGCTACCAAAACTCTCACTGCCATTTACATAAACTCCGAGAATCATTGTGTGCACGCCCACCGGGGACTACACATCACTCACCTGCATTCCACAGACCAAAGCCCCGGCGCCTCGGGACTTGCGGGACCCAACCTCGGGCGTAAAGCGCCTCAAGCCGCTGCAAGCCATTCTTCCATTTCGCCCTGCACACGCGCGCAAATCTCATCGATGGATTCTATGACCGACCTGATGAAAGGGCAAGGAATTCTTCTAAAATACTCTGTCTCTGTAAACTGTGCGCATTGGCAACAGCCTGCTTCACCAATCCCGAAGGTCTGCCCAATAGCAAACGGCACAGAAAAACTCCTTGACAAAGCAGTCCCTCAATCAACATACTGCCTAAAACAGCCGCCTGCTCCCGGCGGTTGCAGGTAACCTGATAAATGGTGGAGGCAAAACAGGTGCGCAAAATCGCCAAAACGTTCAAGCGGCCGGTAAAAACCTCAAAAGTGCTGTTCCAGATCGCATTCTTCTGCCACAAAATCACGCCAATTTACAGTGCAGCTTACCGAAGCACCTTCTCGCGCGCTCTTCGATTATGCCGTCAAGAGCGATTCACACCTGCCGAGGCATTCCGACTCGGATTACTCAATCCTGCCCTTTCAGACAAGGAGCTTCCAAAATTCCTCAGCAGGAAAAAAATGACAAAGATACAAAAATCCCTGAACCCGGAATCCTGGGCCCCGCTTCTAAAGAACAAAGGCATCTTCTACCGATATTGCACGGATTTCGGTATCCCCATCCCAAAGCTGTACGCCATCTTTTTCAGAAGAGCCGCCGGATGGGCATTTGATGGTTCGGTTCTCAGGACTCGTGACGATTGGCAAACGTTCTTTGACACCAAGCTCCCCCGCGAGTTCGTTATTAAACCTGCCCAGGCAACTCGTGGCCAAGGCGTGAATGTCTTCAGCAAAAGCGACAATGGCTTTGTTGATGCGTCCGGAAAGTCATACAAGGGCGGTCAACTCTATGATGCTATTCTCTCACATCCCGAATTCGACGGCTTCGTAATCCAGCAGCGCCTGACAAACCATCCCAAGCTCATAAATCTCAGTGACACTCACTCTCTCCAGACAATTCGGTTTACCACGTTCGTTGATAACGATGGCAACTGCCGTATTCCCCACGCCTTTTTCAAGCCAATTGCCGGACAAAACCTGACTGACAACTTTGAACACGGCCTGACGGGTAATCTAATGGCCGAAATCTCCCTCGACACCGGCACACTCAAACCAGCCATTAAGATGGCCCCAAACGGCTTGGGCAGAGAAATTGTACCTAAACATCCGAGAACCGGACACACCTTCGACGGGTTTGAACTCCCGTTCTGGACCGAAGCATGCAGTTTGCTCAAGGACGCCGCAACAAAATTCTTACCCGTGCGGACAATCGGATGGGACGTGGCTCTAACGCCGAACGGACCTTTCATCGTGGAAGCAAACATCTGGTGGGACCCGCCGAATCAACACCGCTGTATGGACGTTATTTTGGATGCGCTCTCCGGCAGCCGACAGTAGCACAAGCTCCGGGTCGTCATCGATCCTCAAATCGTGCACCGGGCCGGCGCATCATATACGCCTCGTCGTCACCGAATCTGCCTCTCGAATAGTCCAGCCTCATCGGACGCTCTCTGCGCCCGCTGGCGCTCATGCTTCGCAAAGGCTTCTTCGGCTCCCTCTGGGCATTGATTATCTCGGAATGTGTCGCCCGCAACTGCGCAGGCCAGTATCTGATACTAACAGGCATGTGCTCAATATTGGCGCCGTCAAAACTGTACAGCATATCGAAGTAACGCCTCGGCCGCATATTCTTTCCCGGCAGCCAATCATTCACAACCGTAACGTCCACCAAAACCGCCCCGGTGCTGTAATCAATCTCATCAGGTTCTGTTACCATATCCGCGGGCTGATAAGTACCATACAACATGTCCGGCCCGACGCCGGGCCTCACCGCCCTCTTCGCAGCCTCCGTCTCTCTGAGGTCGCCGATAACCTCCCCGCTGCGTATCTTGAAGTCCTCGCTGTACCAATAGCCCAATACAAACTTCGAGACCTGTACCGTAACCTCCTTCGCCGCTTCCTGTATCCCCGTTGCGAAGAAGTACAGCTTCTTCGGAATATCCACCACATCCGTCCCGTCGGAGAAATCGCTCCACAGGATAACGTCGTTCTGCCGCGATGCGTACTGCTTGCTCAACTGGTTCTTCCCGGCAACCGGATTGAAAACACCTAAACGAATCCTGTATCGGTACGTCTTGCCCGGCTCGACCGTATCATCGTGAGCCCAGAACACCAATTTATCCATCTTGCGAAGATCAATCAGAGGGTTAATCAGAATCAGATCTAATTTATCATAGACATCCTGCGTCGTCGGCCTCGCCGGCTTGCCTGTCACCAACGCCGACTCGCCGTAGAGCCCGTAGAGCCCATATTCCTGCTCAACGCCAGTCTCATCGCGTCGGCTCCCTCTCGGCGAGCGAGTTCGCCCGCCCAGACGCCCGTCCTCTTCCTCTTTGACCCTGCGCTTCTCTTCCAGCGCCTCTGCTTTCTGAATGGTCTTGTACTCTGTATGCAGCAGCGGAGGAAACCACTCCTCATTTGCAGATGCTATCTGATAGGCCAACGGCTGAAGCATATCCATCTGCACGTCCCTGCTGCCGTACTGAAGCATCCGCACCATCAAACCGCCGGGCGGCAAATCCGAAACCTTCTCGACGATCTCAAACAGATCCCTCTGATGATCAATCTTTATGCGCGGCACATCCCGCCATTCGCTCCAAATGTTATCGCCGTTCATTTCTTCTCTCTGTAATTGAACGGCGGCGAAAACCGGCTGCGCATAGCAAGGGTCACGCCACTCCAACTTCACATCCCTGCCCGCAAAACTCTCACCGAATCTCTCGTATAACCCGGCGACATCAAAACTTCCCTGCACCGTTACAAGATCGAGATCATTCGGCTCATACCCGACATTGGCAGACGGAATCTCGGCCGTAATCTCTTGCGCAGGCGCATAAACAACCGCCCTGATATGCCCGATCGCTACTTCATCCACACCGCCGATCAGAGGAAGATTATACTTTCTGATACCACCTTGGCCCTGTGGATTAGACTCAGGCACCGGGGGCCAGATGCCAAAGTCAATCCCCGTTATCGCCGAGGCAAGAATGGCACGATATTCAGGCAATCTCGGTTCATAGGGCTCAGGCGGCTCCGGTGGCTGGTCCAGTATCGTCCCCAGCTCCGTCGCCTGGTCCTTGATGTGCTCATCAATAGCCCCGGGACTGTACTTGCGGCCATCGTAGCTGACCATATTGGGACTCAAGAACACTCGCGTGACCATAAGCCAGACGCACACTAACCCCACTATCCCAAGCACTATCTTCTCAACGTGTTCCTCTAAAAAGCCTAATATCTTATCCATTTCGTAAATCCCACATCTGCTCTCAAACTTGATTTCACGCCTTTTTTCGACCCTTTGCTGCTCACCGCCACTGGCTTTGCTGCTGCTGCTCGGCTTGCTCAGGCACGCCTTTTAACATCTCTGGCTTAATTGCATCGTATGCCTTTTTGTTAAAAACATATTCGCAAACCAAATCCAGCTCCACAACCGCATCTGCGCCGTAACGATAAAGCACGTGAGTCGGTTCCATGTGGTTGACCGATCTGAACTTGCTTTCCAAAACAGTTATCTGATTGTGCGCGAAAACCTGTGCCTGCGCCAGCTCGTCGAAAAAGCCCTTGAATCTGTGCTGCTTGGAGCTGCAGAGCTCCTTCATAAAGGGCAAAACCGATTTCACACCGACTACAACAGCGACGTTAAAATGTATAACGTCAATATCATCGTTGCTTAATCTTGCCGTGCAGCTCTCGGTAAGCGCGTCCTGCTCCGCAGAAACGTAGGCGGGTTTGTCGCCGCCTTCCTTGTTTGCTGGAGTCCCTCTATAACTACGTCTTGAATACGCCTGATACCCTGAGGACGCCGATGTGCTTGTGTTCCTCGGATCCGTCGTGAAACTCACGCCGATAAGCCGTTTGACCGGAGCCGTCAAAACGTTGCTTGAGGCGGAGTTCATCGCGCCGATGGTATCGAAAACGTCTTCGACAACCCAGTAACCCAACTGGTACAACCAGCAGTCCCTGATCGCATCTTCCGGCTTAACGTCATATTTGTACTCGCCCCAGAATTCGTACCCGGCCACGTATGTCGGATTCGCATAAACCGAGCACGACTTCGCCCTGTCAACGCATATCTCCTCGCGTATCGTCGCCGCCACATCGTTCACCATGCCCGACGAAATGTCGTAACCACCTCTCGAAGGCGCCGAATAAAGGCTCCTTGAAGGTGCCGAGTAGAGGCTCCTTGAAGGTGCCGAGTAGAGGCTCCTCGAAGGTGCCGAGTAGAGGCTCCTCGAAGGCGCCGAATACAGCGATGAAGATCTCCCCCTTCCGACAGACGAGTCTCCCGAAGCGTTCTTCACACCTCTGTCCAGCTCGACATCGGTCGGACAATCATTCGCATTGACACGAGTGAGCTGTGCGTCAATGCCATCCTGAAACCGTTGCCCGAACATCTTGAAAAGCAACACAGAGGTATCGTTGGGCGCAGGAAATATATCGTAGCTCAATAACTCACGCTGCGTGCTCTCAATGGCAAGTGTCGCAATGTCCTTGGCGTCCTTGGCGTACACCGCCTCACGCTTTGCAACCTCTTTGGGTTGCTCACGAGAGCCGGCCGTCTCGAGCTCCGACCTGATCCTGTTGCCAACTGAGACACTCGTGCGCTTCACGCGTTCCTTCAGACTGCTGCTCCACAGCTTGGCAGGTATAAAAAGCAGCAGAGCAACCAGCGTTATGATTATTGACGCCAGCAGCGACATATTGCTCTTTAGAATGCTTAATTTCTGTAAGATACCTTTGAAATTCGGTACATCCATTTTGACTCACCAATCTTCTTCTGGGGTTGACTGTCCTGGACGAGTAGGCCTCGAAACCGGCGAGGTCGGCCGCACCGGATACTGTCGCATTGACTGCGCCGGCAACCCGGATTCCACCAATCCACCGGTATCGGCGACCTTCGGCGCATCTCTCCAGACAAACTTAACATTCAACACAAACCAATGGTCGTTGATTTGATAAACGGGTTTGCCGTGGACCAGTTTTGGATCCCCGTTTGTGTCCAGTTCCGGGACCGTGCTGATGAGCTCCTTTGTCATCGGGTCAAGCAGAATCAAGTTGCCTGGGTCACTCCAGCTTGGCTGACCCCCTTGTAATGGGTTGTATCTAACGCTCTGCTCGCCAATCCCTGCCGGCATCATTTCCGTCCCGCTCATTCCGCCGGTTCCGCCAACGGCAACTTCACCTATCTCCAGCTTCAAATGGTTGGGATCGCTCCTTCCATACAGCTCAAACGGGCTGTTGCCGTCGGCAACGAGATCATCAAGGTGCAGCAGTCGAGTAACAAGCCCCCACTGATCCGGCCCCCTTTCTGCTCCGGGAGGATCTATCAGCCTCTCTATGCTCTCATACGGGCTGTAGCCCGAAATAGTCACCACAAAACCGGGCTTTTTCTCCTCTACGACTTCCTGGCTCGCTCCCATCCCCATCGGATCGTACATGTCATACTCCGCTCCGGGCCTCTGCATTTCCAGCATCATCCTATACTGCTCGGCGCCCCTGGGACCCTCACCGTCATCGCCATACAATCCGTCGACGCCAAAACTGCCGCTGCTCATCTGCCACATATCCCTCCCGCCGAACCGCGACATCGCAAGATCCTTTGTAAAGTAGGCAGACATATTCGTTATGAATAACTGCTTGCGCTGCTTGCGAGGAACCGCCATAACTCCTTCCACCTCACCCCTCTCAAAGGCCGCATAAAGTCCGCCCTGCACGGGATTGTTCCTGGCGTTCGGCAAATTCGAGAGGATCGTTTCATGCAAAGACGGAATTATCTCACGATACTTGAAAGGTTCAAATTCCTTGTCTATTGCAAGCTCATGCTCGGAAGCCTTGGCCCGTGCCTCTGTTAGATACTGACTGGCCTGCCTGGCATCGGCAAGGACTGTGTTGCTTCCCTGGCGAGCCTGACTCTTCCTTGTATGGCTCAGGCTGTCAAAAAAGGTTCTGCCCAGCGCCATAACTGAAACCGCAAGCAGCAGGCACGCCGCCCCAATAAACCACCGCCCCTTGTCCGCCCAGGCCATCGACCGGGCAACGCTGCGCGGCAGCAGGTTGCTCTCTATGCCGCCCAGACCAAGACCCTGCAGAGCAAGCCCATAGACAACGGCAAAGTCGCATATATTCTCACCGAACTTCGCCGCCGGAACCCCAGGACCTATGGCAAGCCTCTTGAATGAATCAGGCCTTTCCACCGGCATCTGCAGCGTCTGCTGCAGGTACTTGAGCAGCCCGCGAAGCTTCGTCCCGCCTCCCATACCAATAACACGAACTACCTTTGTGTTTGGATTGGAACTCTTAAAGAAGCCCAGCGACCGCTGCACCTCGGAAGCCAAATCGCTGAATACAGGACGCATCGCCTGGAATATCTGACGGGCATACTTACTGACCGGAGCCGTGCGTTTTAGCTTCTCGGCCTTTTCAAAATTCAGTCTGAACGTATCCGCAATCGCCCTCGTAAACGTGTTGCCACCTATCAGAATGCACCTCTGCCATACCGCAGACTTTGTACAGACAACGAGGTCCGTAATCTCCGCCCCCACATTAAGAACAACAGTGGCGCGACTGTTGGAGCTAACCAGGTCCGGACGGTCGTACAACACGTAGTTATACAGTGCCATCGGCGCCATCTGGACATAGCTGACCTGAATATCTTCCCGGTCGTAATGCTCCAGGGCGGCATTGACCACGTCGTTCTTAATGGCAAAGATACCCACCTTCAGCTCTGCACTGTCAGCCTCCGTCATCAACTGCCAGTCCCACTGAACCTCGTTGATGTCAAAAGGGATTTGTTGAACGGCTTCGAACTTAACGATTTCCGGAACACGTTTCGCCTCGACGGGCGGCAAATTCACGAACCGCGCAAAACTGTTCTGACTCGGCACCGATACTGCGACCTCGTCCATGCTCAAATCGTGCTTGTTCACAAACCTGCGCAGACTCAACGCGACAAGCTCTTCCTTTTCCGCCTCAGTCACCCCGCTTCCCGAAAGGATCTTGCCGTGGCGGATGTTGTCGAACCCGATTACCTCCGCGGCCCCACGCTCCGTGCTCAGATGCAGCGCCTTGAGCGAGCTGTTGCCTATATCGATTGCCCAAACGGTTTCGGTTCCTGCGGCCATTACTAACCTCCCACTTACTTTTTAGCTTCTACTTACAACCTCTAATATTATAAACTATTAGCTACGAACTATCAACTATAAATTCAGTTAGCTCTGGAATCCCATCATTCCTTGTCATTCCTGCGAAAGCAGGAATCTAATTTTCCTTTTCTTTTTCCAATTTAGAGATTTGAATTCTCATATAATTTGCCTTTCAGATACACGTGGCCTGAATCATCAATATAAGCAACTACATCTCCACTGCTGTTTTTAATAATAAAACCTTCTGGAGAGAGCTGCGACATATCCTGCTCTTCATGTAACTCTCCCTTAATGTACATATTTCCCTCAGTTGCATCAATTATCGCAACATCACCGCTCGAATTTTGAACCCTGAACTCATCATGGTCCGGGTCTTCTTCCAGAGGATCCACTCCTGTTGTCAAAGTTCCTTTCAAGACAAGGTTCCCCAGGCTGCCAAACCACGCTACGCAATGTCCTTCAGCATCTCTTACATAGAATCTGGAGGGTTCTGCCGCCTCGGTCAGACCAACATTGTTCGTGACCACAGAATATGTCTGGTTGGATTGGGGAATCTCATACCCGTTAATCTCAATTCTCCAGGTGCCGGCACTTTCCGCCGGAACACTCGCGACATATACTTGTTCAACATTGTTAAGATGGTCCGCCTTAGTTACAGCCGCATTTCCCGGATTCTCAGGATCTAAAGTCCAGGGAAACCATGTTTTCCCATCCGGTGACCTGACGATCAAATCCAAGTCATTCACTAAGGGCTTGGAGACAGGCGGTTCGGCCGGGTAGTCATCCCAGACAAGCGTTATTTTCAACTCGTCTTGTTCTGCAACACTGACCGTGAAATAATCTCTGTCATTCATCTCAACAATGGAGTCTTCTAAGATTACGTCGTTGTTAGCATCGTCATCGTCTATCAGGTCTATTGCTTCCTTGGCATTAATCAGCCCGTAGCCGGAAGAATAATCCGGCCCTTCTGTGCAGTCGTCCCCGTGTGCCTCTGTTAGATCCATCGCCGTTTGTATCAAGATCGCCTTAATTGTCGAGGGTAAAGGATCGCCAGTGTGCGTATTTTCCCACTCCTCGAGCATCAGAGCTACAGTGCCCGCTACGACGGGCGCAGCACACGACGTCCCGTTCATGCCGGAATAGGGATAGTGTTCCGGATGCTCTGTAGAGTTCTCAGACCAGCATGACCAAATGAAATTGGAGGGAATGCGTTGCTCTTCAGGAACTTCGTAGCCCCGTTTGTCTTGGCACTCCCCGTCACAACCGGGTTCATCACAATCGTCGCAGCCGGGGGCAACAACATCCGGCTTTATTCTGCCATCGGCCGTTGGGCCGCGGCTGCTGAAAGGCGCTAACGAATTATTGTCTGAATCTGTCGCTCCGACCACCACAATATTCTTGGCCACAGCAGTCGTTCTAACAGTATGCCAAGGGGCATCGGGCGATTTAGGGGGTTCGTGATCAGCTTCGTTCCCGGCACCGAAAATTAAGGAAATTTTTTTCCCATAACCTCCGCTAACTATACCATCTTCCGCGTGAGCATTATCGTCGTATTCACCACTCCAATCAAGAGTTCCCCACGAGTTATTTGAAACGTCTATATTGTACACATTAATTGCTTCATCATAATCTTCGTAGTGTCCGTCGTAGCAATCGGCACAATCGTATGAAACTATTGTGGCATTTGTGGCCATTCCTTTCCACTGAAGAGGTTCGCCTCCTGCCTCCTCACTTTCGCTGCCGTTCCCAATTATGGTTCCTGCCACGTGTGTAGCGTGTTGACCAATCGCGCTGCCATCGGCGCATGTCACCCTATACTGCTCTCCATCCTTCAAATCCTCATGCTCACGGTCTGCACATCCACCATCCCACTGCCCGACCACAACATCTGTACCGGTAAGGCTATAGGGTGGATCTTGTACGGTATCCACATCGACAGCCGCCCTCGCACCATCGTTTAGCAGACCCACCTCATAGTGCTGGTTTATCCATCTAACCGAATCCTGCGCTGCCAGTTCGTAGATAAGATCCTTGGGCAGGTGAACTATCAGGGCATTCATAGTTGGAGCTGCCCCCACTATGACACCGTCGCAAGCCGACACTACTGCTTCAGCTTCCCTCAGTAAGACATCCTCAAAGAAAAGAACAACCAGCTTTGCTTGACCTGTCTCGGTTGTAGAATAATCATTTACGCCACCGCGTCTTATCGACGGTGCAATCTTGTCTTCCGGCAAGATCTGCGTGATGGCTCTGAGCCCTGAAAGGCCCGCCATCTCAGCCGCTTTATCCGAAGCAATGGAAGCAAACCACGCCCTATTCGGTACGTAACCTAACAAGTTGATTCCTCGTGCTTCGAGCCGTTCTCTTTGCTTAATTGTCGGGACGTACTCCAATTGGACAAGAACGTGCGCTCTTTCAGGGACGCCTTGTATTCTTGCCTTCGCGGCATCGGTTATTCCCGGCTGCGGAGTGAAGTGTCTCGATTTCAGAAGTATTTCGTTACTTGCGCCAACGGTGTTAATATCCGTAACAAGAAATAACAAAATTAACAGAACTCCCTTTTTCATAATTATCCCTCTAATGATTCCCTGTGACACTTCACTTCTTCTGCTTTTTTACTTTCCTGTATCCGCTATACAGTACGTTCTATTTTTCCTCCAGCCAATGGAGCGCCATTATCCTGAAGTCCTCCAAGTCCACTTGACAATCGCCGTTTATATCGCCGGCGAGGATGGTTTCACAGACGGGCTCGCCGAAGTATGACTTGCTTGCCTCGGCTGTGCCGCCATAGGCGCCCATATTGATCATACCACCATTCGGAAATGGCTCAAGCGCTATTGGGCTCATCGGATCGCCACCATCAATGCAAGGGCTGGTCACACCATCCTGAACCCAGCCCTCCTTATTTGGATCCCATCTGCCTGCTTCGGACTTCAAGTGGTAGTCCCCATCAACCCATAAATCATCGTTCGCATCGTCGGGTGTGCCATTCGGGTCCCAGTAGCCTCGCTCAGCGAAGCACGGGTCGCTATCGATATTTCCTTCGCCGAAAGCCCAAAGGCCTGAGGTGCCTCCCCGGCTGCCCTGGACATCACAGTCCCGGATTACGCCCGGCAACACACATGGCGGCATGACGTTGTGCCATGCCGCTATCTGCGCACCCTTCGCTGCGCTATTGTCCCAGAAGATGCAGCCAACGATTTCTGTGTTGCCGCAGACGGAATAGAAACCTCCGCCCTCGTGAGATGCCGAATTGCGCACAAATGTGCAGTTTCTCATCACCACGTCTTCTTCAAGATAACCCCACACACATACGCCGCCGCCTTCGGCCCATTCGCCGAGGGCCAAGTTGCCCACGAAAAGGCAGTTGATAATAACCGTGAGAGTGTCACGGCGCTCTGTTACGCTATAAAAGAGGGCGCCTCCGATGTTCGCCCTGTTGTCGATGAACGTGCAATGGGTGATTATAGGGGTGCTGTTCCAGCATTCGATTGCACCTCCGTACGGGGCGGAGTTGCCTTCGACAGTAGAATGGCTGATCGTTGGGTTGGAATTGTTGCGGCAGGCGATGGCGCCACCCGCCTCCAAAGTAAAATTATCTGTGAGGACGCATGTTGTGATCGTCGGCCCACTGTTGTTGCAGGCGATTGCGCCGCCGTAGAACTCGTCGACGCCCTCTTTGATTGATAGCCCCTCCAGGATGGAGTCTGGTCCTTCGCCGCTGTGGAAGTAGAAGCCGCGGTGAGGCTCAGACTCGGTCCCATTGCAGTCTATGATGCAGTTTTCGGGGCCGTTTTCACTACGCACGGTAATGCCTTTACCTTTGAAGTCGATGTCCCGGTTTCCGTCTCCAGTATAGGTCCCATCAGCGACAAGAACCGTATCGCCATCATTAGAATCCTCAATCGCCCACTGTATCGTGTTAAAATCATACCCTCCTCCAAGCCCAACTGTAATGGTCCGCCCCTCTATTCGACCAGCAATAATAAGTGAAACCAAACATACAATGCATGTTTGTCGAGTAGACATAGTATGGTCTCCTCATTTAGGTTTAGTTT
>CAYWOD010000035.1:19894-21275 GCA_964459805.1 uncultured Pirellulales bacterium | reverse complement strand
CGCAAAGGTCTCGGGCGACCGACAGAGAGACCGGGCTGTCCCGCCGTGATTTTATGGGCGGCGCTGCGGCGGTCGCGGCGTTTACGATTGTTCCGCGATATGTTCTGGGGGGGCCGGGTAATACGCCTCCGAGCGAGAGGCTCAATATAGCGGGTATCGGTGTAGGGGGACAGGGTGCGGGCGATCTTGGAGCCGTCAGCAGCGAGAATATTGTAGCGCTTTGCGACGTGGATTGGAGTCGAGCCGGAGGCACCTTTAGGCGCTATCCCAGGGCGACAAAGTACAAAGATTTCCGCAAGATGCTTGATAAGGAGGCCAAGAACATCGACGCGGTGGTTGTTGCGACTCCGGACCATATTCATGCGCTGGCGTCGATAGCAGCAATGAAGCGGAATAAGCACGTCTATTGTGAGAAGCCGTTGACGCACTCGGTATATGAGGCCCGCCTGATGGCCGATGTGGCGCGTGAGCACAAGGTTGCGACGCAGATGGGCAACCAGGGCCAGGCGTCGGAGCAGACGCGTTTGATGTGCGAGTATATCTGGGACGGTGCGATAGGTCCTGTGCGCGAGGTCCACGTCTGGACGGACAGGCCTAACAGGGGCCTCAACTCGGTTTATTGGCCTCAGGGGGTGGACCGGTCGACGGACACGCCGGCAGTGCCTGATACATTGGATTGGGATCTGTGGCTTGGCCCTGCGCCGAAGCGGCCTTATCACCCGGCTTATGTGCCGTTTAAGTGGCGGGACTGGTGGGACTTCGGGACGGGGGCGTTGGGAGACATCGGCTGTCATGCACTGGATCCGATTTTCCGGGCGCTCAAGCTCGGCCATCCGACGAGCGTGGAGGCTATCTCTACGCTGGTCAATAAGGAGACATATCCTTTGGCGTCGGCGGTTCATTACGAGTTTCCCGCCCGCGGCGATATGCCGCCGGTTAAGGTGACGTGGTATGACGGCGGGATGCGGCCTCCGCGGCCGGTAGAGCTGGAGGACAACCGGCAGATAGGCACGAACGGCAAGCTGTTTATAGGCGACAAAGGTAAAATGTTCGCCGAGAGGCTTATTCCCGAGTCGCGGATGAAGGAATACGGCAAGCCGCCGCAGAAGATTCCGCGCTCGCCGGGGCATCACAAGGAGTGGATCCTTGCGTGCAAGGGGGGCAAGCCGGCGGGCTCGAATTTCCCGGACCATGCGGGCCTGCTAGCGCAGGTTGTTCTTTTAGGGAATGTTGCGCTAAGGCCTGAGCTGAGAGAGACGATGAACCGGACGAAGCTGATGTGGGACGGGGCGAAGATGGAGATAACGAACGTTCCCGAGGCGAATAAGTTCCTGCATCGTGAGTACCGCGAGGGCTGGACTTTGTAGGTTCCGCCACGAAG
>CAYWOD010000035.1:0-19794 GCA_964459805.1 uncultured Pirellulales bacterium | reverse complement strand
AGTTCCTGCATCGTGAGTACCGCGAGGGCTGGACTTTGTAGGTTCCGCCACGAAGGCACTAAGGCACGAAGCAGGATAAAAAAGGATTAGACACGGATTGATACTACTGGGAGTCAGGCTATGAAGGTTAAGAGTATATCTCGTCGTGAGTTTTTGGGTAGTGCCGCTGCTGTTGCGGCGTTTACGATTGTTCCACGTCATGTTCTGGGAGGTCGCGGCAATACGCCGCCGAGCGAGAAGCTGAACGTTGCGTGCATCGGTATTGGGGGGATGGGCGGCTCCGATTCGGGGCAGATGGGGACGGAGACGGTCGTGGCGCTTTGTGATGTGGATTGGAAGCACGGCGCCGGTACGTTCAAGAGGTATCCGAATGCGAAGAAGTACCGTGATTTCCGCAGGATGTTGGAGAAGGAAAAGAGTATCGAAGCGGTGACTGTCTCGACGCCGGACCATACGCATGCGGTTGCTGCTATGATGGCTATCAAGATGGGCAAGCACGTCTATTGTCAGAAGCCTCTTGCGCACGATCTTTACGAGGTCCGCAAGATGACCGAGGCGGCGCGCGAGCATAAGGTGGCCACGCAGATGGGTACACAGCTTCATGCCGAGGGGTATCTCAGGCAGTTGGTTGAGATGATTAAGACCGGTGTGATCGGCAAGGTTCGTCGGGTTGATATATGGAGCGGCAAGAACTGGGGCGGTGGCACGCGGCCGACGGACACGCCGGATGTGCCGGAGACATTAGACTGGGATTTGTGGCTTGGTCCGGCGCCGTATCGCCCTTACCATCCGGTTTACGTACCGGTTAACTGGCGGAGATGGTGGGACTTCGGGACGGGGACATTGGGTGATATGGGCTGCCATATAATCGACCCGGCGTGGTGGGCGCTCGACTTGAAGTATCCGACGAGCGTCGAGGCCGAGCCGGGGCCGTTCAACGACCAGACCTATCCGAAGAAGACGGTCGTAAAATGGGAGTTTCCGGCGAGAGGGGAGCAGCCGGCGGTTACGATGAGGTGGTTTGACGGTGCGAATAGGCCTCCTCGCCCAAAGGAGCTTGACGAAAAGCGGAGGCTGCCCGGTCAAGGCGGACTTTATTACGGTGATAAGGGAGTTTTACTTGCACCGCACGGCGATGGGGCGCGGTTGATACCGGAATCGCGGATGAAGGGCTTCAAGGCCCCGGAGCAGTTGTTCGAGAGGGGGATTAACCACTGGCAGGAGTGGATCAGGGCCTGCAAAGGCGGTCCGAAGCCGCTGTCGAATTTCGACTATGCGGGCCCCTTGACCGAGGCTATCCTGTTTGGGAACGTTGCAGCCAAGGCCGGGGCCAAGTTGGAGTGGGACGGCCGGGGCTTTGAGGTGACGAACGTTGGCCGGGCAAATAAGTATTTGAGGCGCAAATATCGTCGTGGATGGACGCTTTAAGTGTAACGCGAAGGCAATTCGCGCAATTTAGTAAGGAGAAAGACAAATGAACAAGTGTGCAAAAATGACTACTGTGTTGTCGGTGTTGATGCTGAGCGTCTTTAGTGCGGGCGGTGCTTTCGCGGCCGACAAGGAGGTTTGGAAGCTTGGGATGCAGGCGTATAGTTTCAATCGCTTTACGTTTTACGAGGCGGTTGACAAGAACAAGGCGCTGGGTATGCGCTATATCGAGGCGTATCCGGGCCAGCGGCTGAGCAAGGAAAAGCCGGACGTCAAGACCGACCACAATATGTCCGGCCAGGACAGGAAGCTGATGCTGCAAAAGCTGCGTGAGGCCGGCGTCAAGCTGATGAACTACGGCGTTGTCGGGCTGCCGAACAACGAGGCGGGGTGTCGAAAGGTATTTGACTTTGCGCGGGATATGGGCGTCGAGACGATTGTCTCGGAGCCGCCGGCCGATGCGTTCGATCTGATAAGTAAGCTGTGCGATGAGTACAAGATCAACGTAGCGATTCACAATCATCCGAAGCCTTCGCGTTACTGGGACCCGGATACCGTGCTGAAGGTGTGCAAAGGGCGGAGCAAGCGGATCGGGGCGTGCGCCGATACGGGGCACTGGATGCGCTCCGGGATTGACCCTCTTGAGGCGATTAAGAAGTTAGGCCAGGCGAAGCGGATCATCAGCCTGCACTTTAAGGACCTCAACGAGTTCGGCGTTCGAGGCGCCCACGATGTGATATGGGGTACGGGAAAGGGCAAGGTCAAGGCTATATTGGCTGAGCTTGCTCGTCAGAAGTTCGAGGGCGTGTTCTCTATTGAATATGAGCACAACTGGCTCAATTCGATGCCGGAGATAGCGGGGTGCGTGGCCTATTTTGAGCGGACGGCGGCGGAATTGGGGATGAGCGAGTGGAAATGGATATTCAACGGTAAGGACCTGAACGACTGGGTGGCGAAAGGCGCGAAAGACCACAAGGATAAGGGTAAGTGGGTTGTCGGCACGGCCGCGATGTCTTCTGAGGACCCGAAATTGTTGGTGTCCAAGGCCGGTGGTGACGCGATGATCAACCTGGCCGGCCGCCACGGCCAGAGTCTCGATATTTACTCCAAGGAAAATTTCGGGGACTGCCGAATCGAATTGGAAGTTATGGTTCCGAAGGGCTCGAATTCCGGCATCTACGTTATGGGCGAATATGAAATACAGGTGCTGGACAGTTGGGGAAGGAAAGAGATGCGCGGCGGCGATATGGGCGCCGTCTATGGCGCCGCTCCGCCCAGAGTCAATGCCTGCAAAAAGCCCGGCGAATGGCAGAAGTACGTGATCGAGTTCCGCGCTCCCAGGTTTGACGCGAGCGGCAGGAAGATCGCCGGGATCGCCGGGAACGCCGAGCTTGTCAGGGTGGAGCTCAACGGCCAGGTACTGCACGAGAACGTCAAACTGCGCGGCCCGACGGGCGGGGCCCTGACCGGCACCGAATCGGCGACGGGCCCCTTAATGTTCCAGGGCAACCACGGCCCGGTGGCGTATCGCAATATCAAAGTGAGGCCTTTAGGCAGGTAATTGTGCAAGGGCCGGGCAGAAATTGGGCATAAGTGCGATTGACAGGGACGTGCGGTGCAACTATAGTCTGGCCGAAAGTTAAGTTACCGATGATTTTGTTACATTTTTGGAGTTAACAAAAGCGCAATGAATGATCGAGAGACAAAGAAAGGAATAGACAGGCGTAGTTTTCTTCAATCCACGGCGGCGGCAGGAGCGGGTTTGGTGATGTCGCCGATGGTTTTAGGAGCGGCCGGCGGGGGCGATGATCTGAATGTGGGCTTGTTAGGCTGCGGTACTCAGGGGCAGGTCTTAATGAACGCGTGCCTGAAGATTCCGGGCGTTCGTTTTAAGGCGGTCTGCGATATCTGGAAGGCGTACAACCAGAGACGGGTATCGGGCATACTGCGGGCCTACAAGCATGAGCACAACAAGTACGAAGACTACAAGGAGATGCTCGCTGCGGAGAAGGACCTGGATGCGGTGATAATTGCGACGCCTGATTTTTGGCACTCACCGCACGCGGTGGCGTCTATGGAGGCGGGTCTGCACGTCTATTGCGAGAAAGAGATGTCTAATACGCTCGAGGGCGCCAAGAAGATAGTCGAGGCCGCGAAGAAGAGCGGCAAGCTGCTGCAGATTGGGCATCAGCGCCGCAGCAATCCGTGCTATAGATACTGCTACGAGAAGCTTATCAGCGAGGCCAAACTGTTCGGCAGGATTACCACGATCAACGGGCAGTGGAACCGCAGTAAAATGGCGTGTGAGGACCTGCTCTGGCCGAAGAAGGCCGAGATGGACCAGGCTACGCTCGAGAAGTTCGGGTTCAAATCGATGAGTCAGTTTAGAAACTGGCGGTGGTACAAGGGGCTTGGAGGCGGCCCGATAGTGGATCTCGGCTCGCACCAGATTGATATTTATAGCTGGTTCCTCGGCGCCAATCCGAAATCGGTAATTGCCGGCGGCGGTATCGACTACTGGAAGGGGCACGACTGGTATGACAACGTGATGACGATTTTTGAGTACGAGACAAAAGAGGGGACCGTCAGGGCGTTCTATCAGACGTTAACCACCAACAGCTCGAATGGGTATTTCGAGACCTTTATGGGCGATGAAGGGACACTGGTAATCTCCGAGGCTGCCGGACGCGACAACGTGTATCGTGAGGCCTGGGTTCCTGCTGAGAACTGGGAAAAATGGGTCAAAATGGGTCTCTTGAAGGAACCGGAGAAGGAAGAAGAGGAGAAGCCCGCCGGTGACAGTGTGCTCGACGTGCGTGAGTCACCGAAGTCGCCCAGCTATGATATCCCGGTTACGATGGAAAAGGTTTACCACCAGCCTCACCTTGAGAACTTCTTCGATGCCGTTCGGGGCAAGGCCAAACTGAATTGCCCGGCCAAGATAGGATACGAAACCGCCGTAACCGTATTGAAGGTTAATGAAGCGATAGCAGCGGGCAGGAAACTGGATTTCAAGGCGGAAGATTTCGAGGTGTAAGTTGAGTTCGGGGCGGGCGGGCTGTGTATTGCGTTGAGCCGGCCGATGTTAACGCGTTTAGAAAAGGATTGAGGTGGCGCTGAAAAAGGGACTGATACTGACGAGCTTTTTGTGTTTGCCGGCTTTGGTTCTCACTTCCGGCGCTGATCTCGAAGAGAAGATGCTCGGTGACGAAAGTGACGGCAGCCGGGCGCATCTGATTCATCTTATACCTCTGATGACCGAAGAAGGTGATAAGATTGCTCCCGACGACGATCCGCTTTTGCCATTTTCGACGAGCAAGACTTGCGGTGTGTGTCACAGCTATGCGACGGTAACGAAGGGTTGGCATTTCAACGCCGTCGATCGGCAGGCCGGGAGCGGTCGGCGTGGACAACCGTGGATACTCGTCGATCCGCGGACGGGGATGCAGATTCCGATCTCGTATCGTCGGTGGCCGGGCACGTTTACTCCTGAGCAGGTGGGGCTGACGCGGAGGCTGTTTCTCAGGATCTTCGGCAGGCATACGCCGGGTGGCGGGATTGGAGAGAGGCCCAGCGAAGATCCGAGTGAGATTATGCGGTCGATGGTATCGGGCAATCTGGAGGCGAACTGCCTGAGCTGCCACGACGGGGACCCCGGCCACGACCAGGCCGAGTACGACGCGCAGGTGGTTCGTGAGAATTTTCGGTGGGCGGCTGCTGCGACGTGCAGCTTCGCCTCGGTAACGGGCTCGGCGAAGGATATGCCGGACACATACGACCCGATAATGCCGGAGCCGCCGGAGGACCCGAAACTTGTACCTCCCGGGATAACGTACCGGGCAAATACGTTCGACAGCGAGAAACGTGTTTCTCTCAATATTCAAGGAGAAGTTCCGGCCGAGCGGTGTTATTTCTGCCATTCCAATTTGTACCTGGACGCCGACGATGCCGAGAAGTGGTCGTCGGATGAAGACATCCACCTGAAGGCCGGCTTGACGTGTGTCGATTGTCACCGCAACGGTATCGACCACAACATTATCCGTGGATATGAAGGTGAGGCGGATGTATCGACGAACCGCCTGGCGGCAAGCTCTTCGTGCAGGGGCTGCCACCTGCCTGGAGAATCTTCGTCGGCGCCGACTGCGGGCCGGCTCGGGGCGCCTGTGCCGGAGCACGTGGGCATGCCGACGGTGCATTTTGAGAAGTTAAGCTGCACAGCCTGTCATTCGGGTCCGTGGCCCGGAGAAAAAACTTATCTAACCAAGACATCGATGGCGCACCGGTTGGGAACGCTCAATGTTAATAAATCGCACGAGGCGCTTCCGCATATTGTCGCGCCCGTTTTCGCCGAGCAGGCTGACGGCAAAATCGCCCCACACAAGCTGATTTGGCCTGCCTTTTGGGCGGATATGAAAGACGCGAACATTACGCCGATTGCCTTTGAGGCAGTCAGGCGGACTGTCGGCAAGGTCCTTGCAAAACAGGGGCTTGCGGCTTCCGGCGATTGGCCTGCCCTGACTACGGAGGAGATCGCCGAGGCGCTTAAGGGGCTGTCGGCGGAGCAGTCTATCGAAGGTAAGAGTGCTTACATCAGCGGTGGAAGCCTGTACAGCCTCGACGATTCCGGGCAACTCAAGAAAGAGGAGAACCACCCCGCGGCCGAGCCATATCTGTGGCCTATCGCGCACGATGTCAGGCCGGCGGCACAGTCACTCGGCATCCGCTACTGCACGGATTGCCACGCAACAGATGCGCCCTTCTTCTTCGGCGATGTTTCAATCGACTCGCCTATCGTTGCTGCGCGAGGCTCGGTCAAAATGGTCGAGTTCCAGGGAGATATCGATGCCTTTTATACCAAGCTATTTGCTTTCTCGTTCGTATTTCGTTCCTGGATGAAGGCCATTGCGCTGGGTTCCTGTATGGTCCTGGCCGCAGTTCTGTTATTATATGCGCTTAAGGCCCTGGCCTGTGTTGCCAAAGTGCTGGCCGGGCAGGATTAGTATCGCCCGTTGAGAGTGTGCGAGGGGACCCCATTTTGCGGGGTCCTGACGAAAAAACGCAAAATGGGAACACAGTATGTATCGGACAATCTCAGTAGTCGCGTTTGCAGTTACCTTTGCCGGCATCGTTTTGAATTGCATAGTCTCTCCCTGTGCTTGCTGCAAAGAATACTGGCGGCATCCCCTAAAACGGCTGGTCGGTCTTTTTAGCCTGCTCTTGATCAAGCGAAAGTCAAGCCCCGTGGACGTTTTGAGGAAGCTCGTATATTTGCTGGCGTTGCTTTGCTTTGTGGTGTTGGCAGTGACGGGTTTTTATCCGATACTTGTTTTGGGCGAGCACATTAGCGGGTATCTGGTAATGGTGCACGTTACTTTTGCGCCGGTTTTCGTGGTTTGTCTGGCGGTTTTGGCCGTGATGTGGGCGGGCAAGTGCTGTTTCAAGCGTGGGGATTGTCCTGTGACGCGGCGTCTGGTTGAGTGGTTTACAGGCGTCAAAGGCTCGGAGGAAGAAGCGGCTTGTGAGAGTATCGGTGTGGGGCAGAAGGTGTTTTTCTGGTTGATAATTGTCCTTGCCCTGCCTTTGACCCTTTCGATCATTTTGAGTATGTTCCCGCTTTTCGGCACGCACTGGCAGGATTTTTCTCTTGTCGTGCACCGTTACGTTGCGCTGGCGTTTGCATTGGTCGCGATTGTGCATACTTACCTGATGATCCGGTCGCAGATCAAGTATAAGCAGTTCGGTAATTATTGAAGAAAATCATAAAGAAGCAATTCTTCAACAATATAGGCCTAACCTGCAATTTTGCAAGAGTTCAGTGTTAATGCAAATCAGGGCCCTATTAAGCGGGCCGGAAAGGAGCCGGAGCAGATGCAGAAGGTAAAAGTAGCTATAGTGGGGCTTGGATTCGGAGCGGAGTTCATTCCGATTTATCAAAGACACCCCGATGCCGAGTGTTACGCGATTTGCCAGAGGAACGAAGAGCACCTCAACGAAATAGGCGACCAGTTTGGAATCGAGAGGCGGTTCACCAAGTTCGAGGACCTTTTGAGTATTGACGAGCTGGACGCGATCCACGTTGTCTCGCCGATAGCCGACCACGCCCGGATGAGCCTGGCATCTCTCAAGGCGGGCAAGCACACCGCGTGCACGGTCCCGATGGCGACGACGACCGAGGACTGCGTTGCCCTGGCCAAGGCGAGAAAAGCGTCGGGCAAGGTGTATATGATGATGGAGACGGCGGTGTATTCGCGGGAGTTTCTTTATGCGAAGGAGCTTGTCGAATCAGGTAAGTTAGGTAAGATACAGTTTTTGCGGGGCTCGCATCAGCAGAATATGGGATTGCCCGGCTGGCCGGAGTACTGGTACGGCTTTCCGCCGATGCACTATGCGACGCATGCGATCAGTCCTTTGCTGTGGCTTGCAAAGGCTCGGGCCGAATCGGTGGTCTGCCACGGTTCGGGGCGGATTCAGGAAGATTATATCGAGAAATACGGGGCGCCGTACGCGATTGAGACGGCGATTATCAAGTTGGCCGATTCCGAGCTTGTGTGCGAGGTAACCAGGTCGCTGTTCAACACCATCAGGCAGTACAGAGAGAGCTTCGACGTCTATGGGACGAAGCTCTCGTTCGAGTGGGAGCAGACGGCCGGTGAAGGCCCGGTGATCTATTCCGGATATGAGGACGTCGAGAGGATAGAGGTGCCGGACTACGGAAAGCTGCTGCCTAAGGAGATCGCGCCTTTTACGGGCCATGGGGTCTATGACGAGGAGCACGAGCATACGTCCTTCATTCAGGGCAGCGGGCACGGCGGGTCCCATCCGCATTTGACACACGAATTTGTCCGTGCGATTGTCGAGGGGCGCGAATCGGCGGTCGATGCGGCAAAGGCAGCAAACTGGACGATGGCGGGGATCTGCGCCCACGAATCGGCAATGAACGACGGCAAGCGGATTGCGATTCCGCAGACGGATTAGACCGATTTCGCGCGTTGACAAATTTCCCGAAAGGCATCAAAAAAACTGGTGGTTTCGGGGCAAAGATGTTATATTACGCCAATATCCGGCGATGGTGCCGGTGGAACATAATCGAGATACTTTAGTTAGGAGAACGAATTATGAGTAATGGAGTACTGCCAGATTATGTAAGTATGGCCAAGCCGAATCCGGCGGAAAACCGGGCCCCGTGGTACAAGAACACGGCGCCGACTTACGCCGGCATTTTCCTCTGGTTTGTCTTTTGGAACAAGATGGCCAGTGGTGGATCGGATGCACCGGGCGGTGTGCTGGGCCAGGGTATTTGGGTGGCCCTTCTTGGGCTGATTCTTGCTGCGCTACTGTGCCACTTTCTGTTCTATCTTGTTCCCGGCCTTTTCGGGATGAAGACGGGTCTGCCGCTTTATGTGGTTGGGACCTCGACGTACGGCGTTCAAGGCGGTTTTTTGATGCCTGGTTTTCTGATGGGCGTACTGCAGTTCGGCTGGCTTGGAGTGAATGCCTATTTTTCCTCGCAGGCGTTGGCGCCACTTTTTGGCGGGAGCGTGGCGGCACAGAAAGTCATTGCAGTAGTCTGGGCGGCCGGGGCAGCGTTCATCGGCTTGAAAGGCATCAAGTACGTTGCGAAGGTAGCTACTTTTCTTCCTCTGATTCCATTAGCGATTTTGCTGATAATGATGGGCAAGACTATCGGCGGGATAGGCGACTTCGAGGCTGAGAAGTTAGTTGCGGCCGGTGCGGCCGAGGGTAGTGGGGCTGTTGGGCTGAGTTTGTTCGGCGTGATAGCTCTGTGCATCACGTATATCGTGGGCTTCTTTGCGACGGCCGGAGCAGCGGGTGTTGACTTCGGGATGAACAACAAGGACGAGAAAGATGTGAGTATGGGTGGCCTGGTAGGCATCGCCTTGGCCACTGTCGTTGCAGGCGGAGCGGCGATTCTGATCGCAGCCGGAGCTTTCGGTAAAGGCCTCGGGGCAGGTCTTGACACAGCAACTCCAAGTTTTATGGGTGCCGTTATGGGCTCGGAGGGTGCCGGCAAGACGATGGGTTTGCTTCTGGCCATTGCCGCCTTGCCGCCGGCGTGCTTCTCGTCGTTTATAGCAGTGAATAGTTTCAAGACAACTCTGCCGAAGGTTAATCCTTTCGTTTCAGTCGGCGCGGGAACTGTTGTTAGTATTCTGCTTGCCGTGACGGGCTGGGCGGGTGACGTGATGGGTGTTTTCACGGTTATCGGGGCTTCCTTTGGTCCGGTCTGTGGTGCGATGATGGTTGATTATCTTATGGCGGGCAAGAAGTGGGCCGGTCCTCGTGCCGGCTGGAACCTCGCCGGGTGGATTTCCTGGGTTGCTGGCTTTGCCGTTGGGATGGCGCCATTAATCGGAATTGCGGATATTCCGGCGGCGCCGCTGGCGGCGTTTATTGTAGGCGCTGTGTTGTATTATGTCCTTGCCAAGGCGGGGCTTGAGTCAAACGTGCTCTCGATGGCACCGGCAGCGGCACCGGCGGCTGAGGCGCCAAGCGAAGAAAAGAGCGAATAATCGCCTGAAGGCGTGTAATTCTGCTTTATCTTAGTTGATTTGTTAGTGAGGCAGGGATTCGGGAAAGAATACCGGGTCCCTGCTTTTTTTGTGGCCGGTGGGGCATATTTCCTGAAACGCAACGGTCCGCCGCGCAATATAAAGTATGGATTTGCAGCAACCACGTGCAAAAAATAACCTTCGGGGAGCTTGACAATCCGGCATAGACTGAATAAAATGCCGGCGTTGGCTTAGTTCGGTATGCGGCAAGTTTGCTGCGTATCGGCAGTTTCGTTAGTTACAGAGAATTGTGGATTTTTGAGGTTAAAGAGAAATGATGCGAAAAGGTTTCAACTCAAGTGTCAAGCTTGTTGTGCTGGTGTTGTTTGTGGTGTCCTTGTGCTTTGTCGGCTCGTGTAAGAAATCGGAGGAGCCCGTTCGCGAAGAGACTCCAAAGGCCCCTGCTGAGACGCTTAAAGAGCAACCTAAAGAGGAGCCTAAAGAGGCACCCAAGGAGGCACCAAAAGAGGTTAAGGCGCCGGCGGAAGGTTTGGTGGCGATTGACCTTGAGCTGCCCAAGCCGATGTTCGTAGGTACTCCGCAGGACACGCGGGTGGACAACCTTGAAAAACCCTTAGGCAAGCCTCGTCCTCCGTTTCCGGCACCAAAAGGGACCACAAACGTCGCGCTGAACAAACCGGTTTCGAGCAGCGACGAAGAGCCGATTATCGGTGAAATCGAAATGATCACCGACGGTGATAAAGAGGCCGCCGACGGCAGCTATGTCGAGCTGGGTCCGTTCCAGCAGGATGTCACTATTGACCTTGAGGCCGCGCATAATATATACGCCGTTGTGATCTGGCATTACCATAAGCAGGCCCGCGTTTATTATGACATGGTGGTGCAGGTGGCCGACGATCCTGACTTCATAATGAACGTCAGGACGATATTCAACAATGACATCGACAACTCCGCCGGTCAGGGTGTCGGCAAGGACATGCACTATACCGAGACGAACGAGGGCAAGCTCATCGATGCCAAGGGCGCCAAGGCCCGGTATGTCCGGCTTTACAGCAAGGGGAACACAAGCAACGACTTGAACCACTATATTGAGGTGGAGGTTTACGGCAAACCTGCAGAATGAGAAGCTCTGTAAAATGTTGCGTGCTGATATTGGCCGCGACAGTTGTTGCAGTGGCGCTGCGTCTGCCTCGGTTGGCGCTGCGCCCGATGCACGGCGACGAGGCGGTTCACGCCGACAAATTCGGAGATCTGTTAGAGGGGAGGGGCTATACCTACAATCCTCGTGAATACCACGGTCCGACGCTTAACTACCTGACATTGATTCCGGCCCGGCTGTGCTCGGCGGCGACGTACACGGCAGTAACGGAGTTTACGGTGCGGATTGTGCCGGTGTTTTTCGGCGTGCTGCTGGTGCTGCTGATGCTGCTGATGGTTGACGGGGTGGGTCGGCACGCGGCGGTTTTCGCGGCGGTACTTACGGCAATCTCCCCGGCTATGGTCTTCTACAGCCGATATTACATCCAGGAGATGCTTTTAGTCTGTTTCACCTTTGGCGTGATTGCATTCGGCTACCGCTATACTCAGCGAAGGAGCATCATCTGGGCCCTGCTGACCGGGATATGCCTTGGTCTTATGCACGCCACGAAAGAGACGTGCATCATCGCGTTCGGCTCGATGTTAGCGGCACTTTGGCTGACATTGTTCATAGGACGGCGAAAAGGCGGGCCGGGTCTTGGCCAGGCCGTCAGGGCGGTAAAGCCGTGGCATTTTATTGCGGTGGTTGCGGGCGCTGCGGTAGTTTCAGCGCTGCTCCACTCATCGTTTCTTGCTAATCCCGGAGGGATTCTGGATTCTTTTCGAACATACGCGACCTATTTCGGCCGGGCGGGCAACAATCAGGTGCACGAGCATCCGTGGTATTACTACCTCAAGATGCTCATATATTCGCGATACGCCGGCGGGCCCGTCTGGAGCGAGGCTATCATAGTCCTGCCGGCCGTGGTGGGCATCATAGCCGTGCTGACGAAGAAAGGTCTGCCCGCCGTTAATATTGATTTGCTGCGTTTCATTGCCTTTTACACTCTTGCTATGGTCATTTTGTATTCGGTGATCCGGTACAAGACGCCGTGGTGTATGTTAGGATTTCTGCACGGGATGATTTTGTTAGCGGGCGTGGGCGCGGTGGTGTTAGTAAGGCTGGTGCCGAACGTTTTGCCGCGTCTGATAATTCTCTTTTTGTTCTTTGATGCCTCTGTCCTGCTGCTGTGGCAGGCTTACCTCGGCAATTACAAGTACTACGCGGACAGTCGGAATCCTTACGTTTATGCTCATCCGACAACGGAGGTCTTTGAAATCGTCAAGCGTGTGGAAGACTACGCGGGCGTGCACGAAGACGGTCACAATATGCCGATTCAGGTTATATGTCCGGACGATGACTACTGGCCTTTGCCCTGGTATTTGCGTTCATATTCGAGCGTTGGCTGGTGGAATAAGGTGGATAAGGATGCACTGCCGGCGCCGGTGATAATCGCCTCGCCCGCGGTTGAGGCAGACTTGACGAATAGATTCTATGACACATCGATTCCTTTCGAGCAGCGTCAAATGTACTTGCGTATGTTTGACGAACCTTATTATTACATGTGGTTGCGGCCCAAAGTCCAACTGTTGGGCTTTGTAAGAAAGGATCTGTGGGAGGCCCGCCAAAGAAAGAAAGTGCCGGACCCAAATGAGTTAATCAAAAAAGCATCTGAGAAGTGACCAAGTCAAAGCCAGAAACTGCTTACCTCGAGAGCGATTGTGCCGCAATCGGCGGGATGAAGCGTTTTTCGCACGAGGCGATGGCCACCACCTTCGAGGTTATCGTTGTACATGAGGACGAACGCTATGCGCAGCAGGCCGCTGCTGCTGCTTTCGATGAGGTTGACCGGCTTGAGGGAGAGCTTAGCCGATTTATCGAGAACAGTGACATCTCACAGATCAACAATCTTCCTGTTGGTCGGCCGTTGGTGCTTGGATTAGCGGCGTTCGAATGTTTGCAGATTAGCCGGCGAGTTTACGACGAGACCAAAGGGGCTTTTGATATCACGATTGGCTCGCTGCTGGAGTGCTGGCGCAGTGATAACGGAAAGCCTCGCACACCTACGGCCGAGCAGTTGAATCTTGCGCGTGAGCGCACGGGGACAGATCTGCTGCAATTGAACGAAGAAGACCATACGGTCGAGGTGCTGGCCGAGGGTGTGCAGATTGACCTTGGCGGCATAGGCAAGGGGTACGCAGTTGACCAGATGGCCAAATTGCTGCGGGAGTGGAATATTGACATTGCGCTTATCCACGGCGGCTATAGCTCGGTGCTTGCCCTCGATGCGCCGGCGAATACGAAGGGCTGGCCGGTGAGTTTGAGCCATCCCGGCAAGGACAAAACGACCCTGGCCAGACTTTCGTTGCAGGGTCGGGCGCTGAGCGGCTCGGGCTTGCAGAAGGGCCGGCATATCATCGATCCGCGAACAGGCCGGCCGGTCAAGGCCAAGCGTGCAGCCTGGTTGTCTGCGCCGGATGCAGCGACCGGAGATGGGCTTTCAACCGCGTTTATGGTGATGGCCCCGGATGAAATCAAGCAATACTGCCGGCGCCGTCCGGATGTGGTGGCTTTGGTCATACTGCAAGAGCAAGGCGACGAGGGGCAGAAAGAGAAGATTCTGCACTTTGGTCCCTGGGAAGAAGGAGAGCTGCTCTGATTTGGCCGTTATTCCGGCGCCGGGAGCTTTATGGTAATGCGGTTTTTCCTTTGTTTGCGGGCGACCGGTTCAGGCTCGGCGTAGGTATCGGAGGGCAACTGTGGTGTTCGCGCAAGTGCCTTTAGCGAGGGCTTCTGTACGCCGAACTGGTCCATCGCGAAGTTCCTAAACCGTAATTCGAGCGCCGGCGAGCCATCGCTGATCCGATAGTCACCGCGCTTGTGATCGACAAACAGTGCATCGGCCTCGATCGAATGCTTGTCTCGGCCGCTGGCGTTCTGTAGGACGGCCGCTGCCGCCGCTTCGCCCAGTCTCGGCCTGTGCAAAAGATTGAATTCGCACTGTTTGCCCCAGGGTTTGTTCACGCGAATGGGTTTGTATGGCGTGAAAACGATATTGCGGCGAAAGACATCCTGGCTGTTGCGGTACCAGACGTGCGGGTGGAAGGAATTGTCCACCATGATGTTGTTTTCGACAACGCGGTAGAAGCCTTCGCGGTTCTTGATTCCGCCGTGCAGGCATAAGTTGTTACAAATGCGATAGTTCGAGGAGCCGTCGTCGAGGTCGATGTCCCATCCATGGTCACAGCGCCAGCGGTTGTTTCGCAGAATCGTCGGCTCGACGGCGTCGAGCAATGGCAGGTTTCGGTGCTCGCCCAGGGTGATCGTATTTAGATCGACGTCGCGCAGGCCCCAGAAGCGGTCTCGGCCCCACGAGTTGAATGAACCGTGGTCGCCTGTTTCCTTGACGGTATCGAAGACGTCGCAAAATTCGATAACGTGTCCTCCCCAGCAGCCGTCGCCGATGTTGATGCCCGCCCTCGGCACGTCGTAGAGCGAGCAGTGGCGCACGGTGATTCGCCGTGCCATCGCGATCTGCACGGGGGCGGTTTGCTTCTCGATACGCCCTGTCCTGTAGATCAGGCAGTCTTCGACGAGACAGTCTGCGGGGTAGTTAGGCGATTTCGGTCCGGGCGTTTTGTCGATGTCGGTGTAGTTTTGCCGTTGGCCGTATTCGAAAAGAGGATTGCGGACGGCGTTGGGGTCGCCGACGAAGGCGATGCCGTTCGCTCCGCTGTCGTGGATGTGGCAGTTGCGGATGGTGATGCGCCGGTTGTAGTTGTTGACGAAGATGGTGTTGCCGCCGAGCTGGTCGAATTCGCAATCGAGTACAAGGCAGTCTTCGGTGCCGTTGATGAACACTGCGCCACCGCGATATGTCGTCCAGTCGCTGCGCAGCAGGGGTTCTTTGTTATCCATGAACGTGCGGGCGGTATGGCGGAAGGTCAGGCCCTCCAGCGTGATGAAGCGGACGGGGTTTTGTGCGGTGCCTCGAAACTCCACGAGGTGGCGCAGCCGGACGGCCTCGATGGCGGCCTTGCTCCGGTCGAGTCCGGCCGGCCGGTAGAAGTAGAGAGTGTGTGTTTGGGTGTTGAGGAACCATTCGCCTGGCGCATCGAGTTCCTCGAAGATGTTCTCCACGAATCGATACCGCGAGTGCATACCCATTCGGCGGTTGTTCTGCCAACCGCCTTGGTAGGTGACGCTGCCATCCGAGTTCTTGTCTGTGATGACGTAGTGGAAATCGCCCCACATGGATCGGTGCATCGCGTGGATGAAGCCGCCGCGCGGGTCGGCCCATCGCCGGGCTCGTTCGGGGCTGAAGGCATCCTTTGCGTAACCGTTAAAGATTTGCACGTCGGGATCGAAGTTGGGATAGCGGGCCAGGTGTTGGCGTTGGCCGTTGACGAAGAGTTGGGTGAAGGCGAGGCTGGCGGGAACTTCTGCCTGGAGGATTCGGTCACGGTGAGGCTTCCATTTCAGCTTCAGCTTCGCGCCTCCGCTTAGGACGGGCTTTTCGTCTTTGTAGGCAGTGAAACGCAGCGGGGCATTGTGGAAGCCGGAGTCTTCGGCGGTGAATACGAGCGGCTTATCCAGATAGTAAGTGCCGCCGCGAAGATAGACGGTGACCGGTTCCTTGGCCTGGCGTGCAGCATCGCGCGCGTGCGTCAGGGTAGCGAAGGGTCTTTCCTTTGTGCCCGGCTTGGCGTCATCGCCCCCCGGGGAGACGAAGAACTCGAGGGCCGGGGACGGTGCGGAAAGGATAGCCAATAAAACGATGGTAACTCTTAGTCTTGCCATTGTGTAATCTCCATGCAGATGCTTCGCTGCGCTCAGCATGACAGTCTAACAAGTCAGTCAAGTTGAGTATTTACCATAATTGACGGTGTGGGCCAAGGGGGTTTATTTACCGGAGAGGGCCCGCCTTATAGTCAGCAGCTCAGAGAAGACACGCAAAGAGCTGCGCGTCGGCGAGAGCCGGCTGTCACGGTCGCACGTCCAGTCGATGGGAAACTCCTTAATGCGGTAACCTTCTTTTTGGGCCCGCATTATGATTTCTATATCGAACGTGAATCCGTCGGTAATGCATTCGCCGTACAAGTGTCGTGCGACGTCGCCTTTGTACATCTTGAATCCGCACTGTGTGTCGGCGAATTCGGCGGGGATTTTCATATCGTGAATCACGAACCAGTGAAACATCTTGGAGCAGATTCGCCGGTACAAGCTCTGGGCCTTTTCGATATGGCAGCCCCGCATTTTTCTCGAGCCGTGGGCGATATCGCAAGTATCGGTTTTGAGCAGCTCAAGCCCGCGCAGAACCTCTTCGTACGGCACACATAACCCGCTGTCCGCAAACATCACATAGTCGCCCTTGGACTGCGTCATACCGGTGCGCACGGCGTAGCCTTTACCGCGATGCTGCTCATACCGGATTACCTTCAGCGACACATTGGCGGGTGTTTCGAGGCTCTTGGCAGCCTGCGAGGTATTGTCTTTGCTGCCGTCATCGACGATTATTATCTCGCCTGCAAAGCCGTTACCTGCCAGAAACGCTGCTGCCGCCTCAACGTCCCGGGCGATCTTTTTACTCTCTTCAAATGCCGGCACAACTATTGATATATCCATCCCGCGATTGTATCCCATAATACGCAGGTTTTCCAGCAGCTTCGCACAAATACTCCTGTTTTGATAGTCCCTAATAATAAAGATGACATATGGCTCGGAACTGGCCAAAACAGACAAAAAGCAGACTTTTCCTGCAATTTTCGCGCGGCCGACGATATAATATACCTACCGTTTGTCTTGCAAGGTGTATCCGTAAGTAAGTTATAACAAACTAAATTCAGCTTAATATTGATTCTTATAAGTGAGAATATCACAGATTTTTGTAAAATCTTTCACAAATCTATAAGTGGAAGAATACCTATATATAGTGGATTCACAGGTTCAAATTGCTATATGTGCGACTTTTGCCAAGTTAATTTAGGAATTCAGAATAGAATTCTTTTCATTTTTATAGATTGACGTTGACTTGGACAAAAAGTTAAGTTATGATTAAACTATCCTCGGCAGGATGACGAATAGAGTTATAATAGATTATGAAAATGACCCCTTAGTCAAGGGGCCTTGTGCTATTGTGGCGTATGCTCGGCGCAAGAATGGCAAGAGACCTGCCATGGAATATATTGAACGTTTGGAAAAGCCAGACCGGGCAAAGCTGGCAAAATCCTTCGTGACAATGGCACGCGTTGGGAAGATCAACAATACGGAAAGATTTCGGAAGTTGCGTGGTAAAATATATGAGTTCAAGGTTCACCCGAAAGTTCGTGTACTTTGCTTTCAGCTGGGCAAGGCGTGGTTACTCACACATGGGTTCAACAAGGAAACAGGCACCACGCCTACAAGACAGATCGAACGCGCAGAAGAGATAATGAACGAACATATTTCATTGTTAGAATAACAGATGAAAGATGCGGTCCATAATATGGCAAAGACATTCGTAGAAAAACTCATGTCAGATGACGAAGGCAGAAAGCTCTACTTCCGCGAGGATTTGATATTTGAGATCACTGAATCTATCTGCAAAGTTATGGCAGAGAAGGACATCAGCAAGGCGGAACTTGCCAGGCGCGCAGGCGTAAGCAAGAGCAATATAACGCAGCTTCTCAGCGGCGACCACAACATGCGTCTTACCACAGTTGCGGATTTACTGTATGCTCTCGATTCAAAACTGGAACTGGAGGTGACCGCTGTTGCTTTGGACGTTGAGAGCATTCTGAAGAGCACCGCATCGGTTACACAAAGCCAATGGACGCCCGCAGTTGATTTCACGAGCAGTTCCGAATACGAGGCGATTACACAACAAGAAGAAAGTGAATTGACTCAGGCGGCTTAGTATATGAGCAAAAAGACGACAACAGCTAAGGTAAAAAGAAACACGAGCAAACGGGATGTCAATGCTGGTTTGCTCGTTTCTGACCGAGTACAGTTGAAGGATGTGCGTTTGATTGAGTTCGGCTGCAATCACAAGCAAGGAGCTTCACGGGTGAAGAAAGTGTACAACATGGACTATTCGACGGAGGTGGCAGTCGATAAGGAGAGTGGTAACGTATTGGTAATTGCGAAATTTCACTTTGAGGCATTTGCCGAGGGTCAGCCGCAAAAGAATGTTCTCAAGGCAAACGCGACTTTTGCGCTGACTTACACGATAGAGAACTTCAAGGGGCTGACCCACAAGGCGTTCAGACAATTTGCCGATCTTAACGGAATATATAATGCGTGGCCGTACTGGCGGGAGTTCATGCAGAGTACGATTGCTCGCTTGGGTCTGCCGCCGCTGGTGATCCCTGTTTTTCGAATTGTACAACCTGCTGGTGAGCGTACTGCAAAACCGAAGGCTGACCAAAAGAAGATCGCGAGGAGAGCCACAAGGAAGAAATAGCGTATGTGGCTAAGTTGTGTGGCCCATTCTTTCAAAAACAAGCAGATTTGAAAAGTGAATATGGGGGCGAATGGCTTCGACCGGATGACGGACGGATAAGCTGCATGCCCAGGACGCCGGTTGGCCTGGCTAATCATCCGGCACTAAACTTTACTTGGCAACTATCAGTTGCGCATGGCAGCCTAAATTGGCTGCCCGTCCTGTTCGGCTTTGCCTGTGGGCCGGATAAGGGCGTCAGATAGCAGGCTGGCCTGGGGCGGTTTTTCGGGCCGCTTTGGGCGAGAACCTTACGAAATAGCCGAGTTGAGAGCCTGTCGTTTGGCGCTTGATAAGGCGAATCTCAATTAAGCGACTAAGCATGTAGACGCTTGTCTTGAAGCATCTCGGGACGGGGGTTCGAATCCCCCCGCCTCCATTATACTTAACCCCTTTATACACAAAGAACTAAGTTTTTGGTAGGCCCTGATAATGTTGGTAAAAGAACGTCTGAATTTTTGGGTATTTGAGGACTATTTTACCTTTCTGTTAAAGTATGATGTACGGTAGTTATATTAGATTTAGAGCTAATACGCGCTTTAAAATAGCCCAATAGGGCTTTTTAATCGCAAAAAAGCTTACCAATATCGTGAGGTAGTACCGAGGAAGGAGATAGAGGGTGCTCAGTTCTGTGAGAAATCTGTTGCCGGCCCTGATATTGGTGATGTTTTTGGTTGGTTCTGTCTGGGCGGCTTGTCCGGACGGTGATGTTTATGACGACTGCCGGGTGGATTGGTTCGACCTGAAGTTTCTGGCGGACCACTGGCTGGATCCTGCGGGCAGCCCGGCTGACATAGTCGGCGACGACGGAGTGGATATAGCCGATTTTGCTAAGTTGGCGTCTAAAGAAAGGTGAAGAAGGATACGGGGGATGCTCAGATCGTTGAAAATCTTGTTGCTCACTTTGACACTAATCTTATTATCGGCTGGGCGTGTTTGCGCCGTGTGTCCGGCGGGTGATTTGAGCAGAGACTGCCAAGTTGGCTTCGAGGACGTTTTGGTCTTTGCCGGGCAATGGCTGAGTGACAGCGGCTGTGAGGAGCCCAATTGTGCCGACCTGAACGGTGTCGAGGGTGTAAATATGTTTGATTTTGCCCTGTTGACACAGAACTGGCGCCGAGTCGGCAATCCGCTGGAAATCTTTCATTTCTCGAGCTTCTCCGATTCGAGAGCAAAATGGTGATTGCCATAAGTGCCTAAATGGCCAGATGTTACAACCCGATAGTTGGGTGCTCGCTTAACATAATGTGCATCCATGTCTCATTACATAGCCCCAGAAC
>CAYWOD010000034.1:0-21283 GCA_964459805.1 uncultured Pirellulales bacterium | reverse complement strand
AATTTTGTTGTTATTCCTTACCAATATCATGAGTGAGTACCTAATATTAAGGCATAGCCTTTTACCACGAGAATGGTTGTGGGTCGATGATCAAGTACGTTTGTAACCGTTCAGGGGGTATAAATTGCGTTTCTGTGTCATTGCGAGGCCTTTTTCAAAGGCCGTGGCAATCTCAAACACTCGAAAATCGAGATTGCGGAGCCTGTTGCGAGCGCAGCGAAGCAATCCCAGACTTCGAGATTGCTTCGTCGCTTCGCTCCTCGCAATGACAAAAAACGGGCTTCGCTCCTCCTAAGAAAATAGCCGGTTCTTGCAGTGTAAGGGTTGAGATTGCCGCAGTCGCTGCGCTCCTTCGCAATGACGTGCGTGGGCTACTTTCTTCTCTGTATGCCTGCTGAGAATCAGGTGAGGTGTTCGCAATGACGAAAAACGGGCAAAATTCAACATATCACCCTGTGAACGGTTACTCCTGTTTTATCAAGCCTTGGGATAGACCCATGGCTTGCGGTACTTACGGCGGAGGAGTTTGTTGGCCGGTTTGTCGCCGACGATTGTCTCTTTTTCGCCGTCCCACTTTACGCTTCGGCCGAGCTTGTACGAAAGCATTCCTAACAGGCTCATATTCGTCGAGCGATGGATTAGCTCGATGTCGCAGACGGGGCGTTTGCCGGTCTCGATTGCGTTGAGGAAGTCGGCCCACAGCTCCTTGATGTTCTGGCTGTCCGGGTCGTTCAACCGGGGTTCCTCGTGAATCTCCTTTTGTCCTTTGGCGAGTGGGTAGAAGGTCCAGCCCCTTTGCCAGCCCATGTGGAAGGTGCCTTTGGTTCCGTAGAAGTAGCAGCCGACGTTTTCGGCTTTCTCGGCTGTGTTGCCTGCGAAGTTACGGTGCTCCCAGTGCGCGGTGAATTTCTCGAATTCGTATGTTGCGATCTGGTGGTCCGGCGCGTCGCTGGTCTGCTCTTCTGCGGTGAGTATTGGCGGTCCCTTGATCGGTCGTCCGCCGGTCGAATATACGGTTTTGGGCCATTTCTCTTCCATAATCCAGAGGATCTGGTCCACCCAGTGCACGCCCCAGTCGCCGAGTGTGCCGTTGGCGTAGTCGAGGTACTGACGAAACCCTCTCGGGTGGATTCCGCCGCCCCAGGGATTATCGATGTTGCCGTTGAATGGGCGCAGCGGCGCCGGGCCGCACCACATATTCCAGTCCAGGCCTTTCGGCGGCTCCATATTCTTCTTAGGCTTTTCCGGTCCGCCGCCGTAAAGAACGAATGCTCGGACCGAGCCGATCTTGCCGGCGTGGCCTTGCCGGATGAACTTCCTGCCGGAGATACAGTGCGGTGAAATCCGCCGATGGGTCCCGACCTGGACGACGCGATTGGCGGCGCGGGCGGCATTTACCATTGCGCGGCCCTCGGCGATGGTATGGCCGATGGGCTTTTCCACATAGACGTGCGCGCCGGCCTTGACTGCGGCGATGGCACACAAAGGATGCCAGTGGTCGGGCGTAGCCACGATTGCGATATCGGGCTTTTCCTTTTGGAGAAGCTCTCGGAAGTCTTTGTACTTCTTGGGTGTGTCACCGGTAAGGCCCTTGACCTTTTCGACGGCGGGGTTCAGCTGGTGGTCGTCAACATCGCACATTGCGACGATTTTGCAGCGGCCCGAGGCAATCGCTTCTCCGGTGATGTTCATTCCCCACCATCCGCTGCCGATTAAAGCCGTGCGATATGTTTTTGCCCGGGCGGCTGTGACGATGTTGGGGAAACTCAGCGCCAAGCCGGACGCTATTGAGCCTTTTAGAAAAGTGCGACGGTCTATGGACATGGTCGTATCTCCCTTGTTGTCTTGAGAGCCCCTCTAAACGCACAGCAGCGCACTTTGGGACCCAAAGAGTTTAAGAATTCGGTTTCTATTCTGATAAACGCAGCCTTACGGGGCTGCCGAGCTTCGGACCCCAATTTTCGCCATTGATCCGCTCAAGTCAAGCAAAAAATCCCTTCTGTTGTTTCGACACTGTCGTGATTGCACTGGCATCTTCTTGTTTTCAGATTTTAACTCAAAGAAATTTGTGGATTACCCAAAAAAGTGATATAATCATCTTACGAAAAGGAGTTCTACTGCAAATGGAATCATGCGTGATCAAACTAACGGCGGCAGCTGAAAAGCACGGCAATCTCAATATTGCGCCGTGTGGACCAGGGTTTTTCCCAAAAGATGCGATCGGGGGCTCAACAAAAGCTCAATCGGGCAAGCAGGTTATGATCGTAGCCGACGGACTTCCCCACCCAGTCAGGACAGATATTCCAAGGGATAGAAGTACGGGGAGGCCGCGCTGGCTTTTCAGGGAACGTGCTTGGGTGAAGGATTTTGTACGCTCGCACAACCTCTCAGCGGGGGACCTTCTGACTCTTGAGCGCGTGAATGAGAGAGTGTACAGGCTCGGGATTCAAGAGGCATCGCGCCGGCGACCTGACCAGACTTTCCTGGAGTTCTTCGCAGGAATAGGCTTGGTGCGCCTCGGACTTGAAAAGAGAGGATGGCAACTGCTGTACGCAAATGATATCGATCCGCAGAAAAGGGAAATGTATGACGCGCATTTTCAAGATGCTGACATACATTTTGAACTCTCTGACATTCACAAGGTTGACGCTGGGGCAATCCCGGGAGCGACGCTGGCGACAGCATCCTTTCCCTGCACAGACCTCTCTTTAGCCGGTGGAAGAAAAGGCCTTAATCGGGGACAGTCTTCATCCTTTTTTGGCTTTGTGCGCGTACTCAAAGAGATGGGGAAACGTCGGCCGCCCTTGGTTCTTCTTGAGAACGTTACAGCTTTTCTGACCTCTCACCGGGGAAACGATTTTCATCAGGCAATGCTCGAATTGAATGAACTTGGCTATTCCGTAGATCCGTTGATATTGGACGCGAAATGGTTTGTTCCCCAGAGCCGTCCCAGATTGTTTGTGGTGGCTTCGATGCTTGATTGCGAACGCACCAGCTATGTGGGCGAGGCAGTGCCTTGCCGAACGAGGCCGCCGGCGATCGTAGAATTCATAACGTCGCATCCTGACATCCGGTGGTCTTTGCGAGGACTCCCGGAACCCCCTCTCTATTCTCGACTGTATCTATCGGAAATCCTCGACGATTTGGATGAGAGTGCCCCCGAATGGTGGTCAAAGGAAAGAAGAGAATATCTCTACAATCAGATGAGCGCTCGCCACCAGGCGATTGCAAAAGCTTGGATGGCTCAAGAAGACTGGTGCTACGGGACGATCTTCCGAAGAGTCCGCCGCCAACCAGAAGGGCATAAACGCTCTATGGCCGAACTTCGATCTGATGGGCTTGCTGGATGTCTACGCACCCCAAAAGGCGGCAGTGGGCGCCAAATACTGTTCAAGGCGGGATTTGGCACGTATGCTGCGCGCCTCCTGACGCCGCGTGAATGCGCGCGTCTTATGGGCGCTGACGATTTCACCATCAAAGCAAAGCTGAATCAGGCCCTGTTCGGTTTTGGTGATGCCGTCTGCGTTCCGGCTCTTACCTGGATTGCCGAGAACTACCTCGATCTGCTGGTTGCGGCGGCAAACCAGCCACGTTTGTTGGGAGACGCCAAAAATGACTGATGCCGATGCCCAAATAAGAAAGAACTTTCAATCTTGGTATAGCACCCTTAGGCCAATGAAGCGCTACGGAGGAAGACCCGCCAAAGGTGCTGTTGCAGCAGCCTTGGTCGTGCTTGAGCGCCTTCGCACCAAGTGTGAACTGAGCATCGAGGGGCATCTTGCTGAAGGCGGCGCACAGATAGCGGGCTTAAACCTTTCTTCACTGAGAAAGATATTGCGCCGGTTTGGCGAATCGCGCCAGTTCCCGAGCGAGGGGGGCAGAACCAACCGAGGAAATAACCGTGCGATTCGATTACTGCTTGAATCGTTGTCTCAGGCGGGTTTCGCGGCCCTTTCGAAAACAGACCGTGTGCGGTTGCTCGACGAGTTCCAGGGTTTTCTTGTCGAGTCGCTTGACGCATACTACGCCCTCGAAAGAGTGTGCTTTGCCTTCGATCGCTCCAAACCGCCACGCAACGTTATAGCGGACATATTGGCTGCGGCACAGCAGCGCAACCAGGGAGGCCCCGTGGCACAGCACCTGGTTGGCGCTAAGCTCGCAATCCGCTTCCCTCACCTTACAGTTGGGAACTCTTCGTACAGTGCGGCCGACGAGCAATCTGGAAGGGCGGGAGACTACCACGTTGGGAACACAGCCTTCCATGTGACTGTAGCGCCAAACATGGGGCATGTCAAGCGATGTGCTCAAAATGTAAAAGACGGTTTGTCCGCAGTAGTTTTGGTCGTGGATTCCAAACTCACAGCAGCACGCGCATTGTTGGAAACTGAAAGCCTCCAAAGTAAAGTTGTTGCCGAGTCTTTGGAATCTTTTGTTGGTCAGAATCTGTCCGAACTCGCAGAGTTCGCTCCAGCGAAGTTCGCCGCGCAGCTGGCCGGTCTCCTTCAAGAATACAATCGCCGAGTTGCGGAAGTTGAGACGGATGATTCGCTCCTAATAGAACTTCCAGCGGCACTGAAATCAGCAGAGGATTAGGGTTTTGGACACCGTAACTCCTGAGAAGCGCCGACTTATTATGGGAAAGGTCCGTTCTGAAGACACGGAACCCGAGATGGTCGTCCGCAAGTTGGCGCATTCTCTCGGCCATCGATTCAGATTGCATCGCCGGGACCTTCCGGGGAATCCAGATCTGGTTTTCCCCGGCCCAAGGAAGATCATCTTCGTGCATGGTTGCTTTTGGCACCAACATCGCTGTCACCGCGGCAATCGCATGCCAGCCAGCCACAGAGACTACTGGACGAATAAGCTTAGCGGTAATGTTGCTCGCGACAAGCGCAATTTGCGGAAGCTGCGAAGGCTTGGGTGGAAGGTTCTCATTGTCTGGGAATGTCAGACCCGCGACTTGATGAAACTCACAGAAAGAGTCGAAGCATTTCTCTCCTCGTAGAGCCCCGTTATTAGCCTCTGCTTTGTCATAGGATGAATGATGGCTGCCATTTGTCGTGGGCCGGGTGCTTGGAAAACGTGTTGGCATCTGTTGGGCGATTCAGGTATCATATTGCTTGGTTGAGAGTAAAGAAGCGACAAATGACCGGAACGTTTATTTGCAAAGGAGTCCTTAAGATGAAGCAGATTAACTCTTTTATTCTCGCTGGCGTTGTTGGATTCGCGGTCCTTGTTGGCTGCACAACCGTCTTGCGGGCGGCTGACGATGGTTTTGTGCCGCTATTTCCGGGCGATAGTCTCGCCGGGTGGAAGGTAAGCGATTGGTCGAACGTGAGGACGCCTCAGAGGGTTGCCGGAGTGCCGTGGCGAATCGAAAACGGCGTTCTCTACGGGCTCGGCAAACGCACGTGGATCATCTCGCCGAAGGAGTACGGCGACTTCGTCCTGAAACTGGAGACCCAAGTAACGCGGGGCAGCAACGGTGGGATAGGATTGCGGTTTCCGCCGGATGGTGATCCGTCGTACAAGGCGATGGAGATTCAGGTTGTCGATTCGGAGGCTTACTATAGCGGCAGCTCGCGGCCCAATCAGCGGACCGGGTCGATTTACGACGAGATTGCTCCGAGCAAAGAAGTGGTCAAGCCGGTGGGCGAATGGAATTCGTGGGAGATTACCTGTCGTGGCAGCCGGGTGGCGATTGTGCTCAACGGCCAGAAGATTATCGACGAGGACCTTTCGCAGCACACTAAAGCTCGTCAGCAAAAGGGCCCGGCCCTGGCGGAACGTCCGCTGGCCGGCCACATCGGCTTCCAGAACCTCAACGGCTCTATCACGCTGCGGAACCTTGTGATAAAGACCCTCGATGCGAGTGAGACGGAATTTGTGCCGCTGTTCAACGGGAGGAACCTTGACGGCTGGGTGAACGTCAACTGCGCGCCGGAAACATGGACGGTCAAGGACGAAATGGTCGTCTGCACCGGGATCCCGACCGGCGTGCTGCGGACCGAGAAGATGTATGAGAACTACACTCTCGAACTGGAATGGCGGCATATAAAAAAGGGGGGCAACGCAGGTTTATTCGTGCACTCAGATCCGATTACCGCACCTGGACAGCCGTTTACTCGTTCTATCGAAGTGCAGATACTGGACAGCCGCAATACTGAAAACTACACCAGTGACGGTGATGTATTTGCTATTCACGGCGCGACTATGAAACCGGACAAACCTCATCCAAATGGCTGGATGCGGTCTCTTCCGAGCGAGCGACGCTGCAAACCGGCGGGGCAGTGGAACCATTACCGCGTCGAGAGCCGGGATGGGGCGATCAGCTTAGCGGTCAACGGAAAAGTCGTTACCCGCGCCTACGACGCTAATCCGCGGAAAGGATATATCTGTCTGGAATCCGAAGGCAGCGAAGTGCATTTCCGCAACATCCGAATTCGCCGATTGCCGAGTTCTAATCCGTCTGCTGAGATGGTTGCGAGAAAGGCCGAGGGCTTCCGCATACTATACAACGGGCTGGACCTCCGCGGGTGGAAGATGGCGCCGGGCCACGAGGGACATTGGCAGGCGAAGAATTGGGTCCTCGATTACGATGGAAAGAGCGAAGCAAAGGGCGATAAGAGCCTCTGGACGCAGGAATCTTTCGGCGACTTCGTTCTCATCGTGGACTGGCGGCTGCCCGGCGAGCCGAAGATCGAGCAGGCGCCTGTGATTTTGCCGGACGGCAGCGAAGCCGTTGATGCCGACGGTAAACCGCGAACCGTTGCGGTGAAGGACGCCGGGGACAGCGGGATTTACCTGCGGGGATCATCGAAAAGTCAGATCAATATCTGGAACTGGCCTGTCGGCTCCGGTGAGATATGGGGATATCGCACGGACAAGAACATGCCGGCGGAGGTGCGAAGGGGCGCGACGCCCATGCTCAATGCCGATAACCCGGTCGGGCGATGGAACCGATTCGTGATTACGGCGATGGGCGATAAGGTGACGATTGTGCTTAACGGCAAGACGGTGATCAATGAGGCGAAGCTGCCCGGCATGCCTGAAAAAGGGCCTGTTGCCCTGCAGCACCACGGCGACCGCGTGCAGTTTGCAAATATCTATATCAAGGAGCTGGATTGACCCAACGTAGTGCCGTGTTAGATATGTTTTGAGAGGCCGTCATGCTGAGCCGGAGGCGAAGTATCCGGGATTCGCAGGCCAGATTCTTCGCTTCGCTCAGAATGACAACTTATCGATTCAGGTGTCACAGAATAGTAGTTATCTCTGCCCCGCTGATTTTTGGGCAGGAAGGAGTGTGACTATGGCACAAACTCCAGAGAAATCAGAAAAAGACTGTTCACGACGTGAGTTTCTCAAGAAAAGCGGCGGCGCGCTGGCCGGGGCGATGCTGGTGTCGCAGGCCCCCAAGGGGCAGGCGGCGCTTGCAGTGAACACCGCGCCAAAGAAGGTTCGCATAGGTGTTGTGGGCGGTGGGTTCGGGTGTTCATTTCAGTGGCACGAGCACCCGGATTGCGTTGTTGTGGCCGTTAGCGACCTTCGCGAGGACCGTCGCAAGCGATTGATGCAGGTTTATGGGTGCGAGAAGGCATATAACAGCCTTGAGGAGCTGGTGCTTGCGAAAGATATCGACGCGGTGGCTATTTTCACCGACGGTCCGCTCCACGTTCAGCACACTGTTGAGGCAATGAAAAACGGCAAGCACGTAATCTCGGCGGTCCCGGCGGCGTGGGGTACAATCGACCAGGCCGAGCTGCTGGCCGATACCGTCAAAAAGTATGGGCTGACGTATATGATGGCCGAGACCGGGTACTACCAGCAGTCCACGATCTCGGCGAGGAAATTCTATCGGCAGGGCAAGTTCGGGGCCCTGTATTACTGCGAGGCCGAGTATCAGCACCCCGGCCTGGAATCGCTCTACTATTGGAACGGCAAGCGGACCTGGCGTCACGGCGTTGCGCCGATGCACTATCCGACGCACTGCACGAGCCAGCTTATCGGCGTCAGCGGCGAGCGGCTCACCGAAGTGGTGTGCCACGGCTGGGGCGACGACAGCTCCATACTGAAAGATAACGTTTACAAGAACCCGTTCTGGAACGAATCGGCTATGTTTAGGACCGACCGCGGCAATGCGTTTCGTGTCAATATATGGTGGAAGGGTGCGCATCGAGGCTGTGAGCGGGCACAGTGGATCGGCGATAAGATGAGCTTCTATGCGTCGCATCCCAACGGCGTCGGCCCCGTTATCATCCGCAGCGGCGCACAGATGGAAAAAGATGACGCGGGGTTTGTCCGCAGGGCACCGAACTTCGAGCATTACAAGCAGCCCCACTGGTGGCAAACGGACATGCTGCCCGAGCCTTTGCGGCACAACAGCGGCCACGAAGGCTCGCACACCTTCCTGACGCATGAATTCATCGATGCCCTGGTGCACAACCGCTCACCTGCGATAGACGTATGTGAATCTCTCGCTTATACAGTGCCGGGTATAGTCGCACATCAGTCGGCCCTGAAACAAGGCGAGCTGCTGAAGGTCCCGCAGTACGACCGGCCCGGGCAAGCGACACGTAAAACATAAAACTATATGGCAATTAGCAGGAGGTCTAAACTATGCGACGGATTGTTTTATGGACAACTTTATTGATAGTGCTTGCGGCCCTGTCGGCGAGTGAGGCCGCAGAGCAGAAGGTCTTTCGTATCGGTATGATCGGCCTTGACACTTCCCACGTCATCGCCTTTACAAAAGCCATCAACGACCCGGCCAAGAACTACGGCTGCAAGGTCGTTGCCGGCTATCCGGGGGGCTCACCCGATATCGCTTCCTCGGCCAATCGCGTCGAGGGTTACACGGAGCAGTTGCGCGATAAGTATGGCGTCGAGATTGTTGAGACCATCGAGCAGCTTTGCCGCAAAGTCGATGGCGTAATGCTCGAGAGCGTCGATGGCCGTCCTCATCTAAAGCAGGCAAGGCCCGTCATCAAGGGAGGAATACCGCTGTTCATTGATAAGCCCATGGCCGGTAGTCTGGCCGATGTGGTTGAGATATTCCGCCTTGCTAAAGAGAACAAGGTGCCGTGCTGGTCGAGCTCATCTTTGCGTTTTGGTCCCGGCGTGATCGGCATGAGAAGCGACCCGAATGTCGGCGAGGTTCTCGGGTGCGATGCCTACGGCCCCTGCTCTCTGGAGGCCCATCACCCGGACCTGTACTGGTACGGGGTGCACGGAGTCGAGATGCTCTTTACCGTTATGGGCCCCGGCTGCCGGATAGTCACACGCACACAGACCAAAGATTTCGAGTTTGTGGTAGGGGAATGGGGTGACGGGCGAATCGGGACTTTCAGAGGCCTGCGCAAGGGCAAGAGCGGTTACGGCGCCACGATCTTCGGCGGCAAGGCCATAATGCCGGCCGGCAAGTACGCCGGCTACGGGCCTTTGATCGATGAGGTCGTCAAGTTCTTCAAAACAGGTCGTGTGCCCGTGTCGGCGGAAGAGACGATTGAGATCTTTGCCTTTATGTCGGCTGCCGACGAATCCAAGGCAAAAGGCGGGGCTGCGGTTTCGGTCACAGATCTGATCGAAAAAGCTAAACAAGCCCCAAGGACCCCCCACTAAGGGGCCTTGGGGCCTGGCGGGGACAATGAGCTTCGCCGTAAGCGTTCGAAGAAGAAAGGCCGAAGTAAATAGTTGAGAAAGGAGGCTCAACTGCAAAAAAGTTGGTTGATTAACGCATGATTATAAGAGGATTTATCGCTTTTCGGGCACCAGCATAAGCTCATAAGCCGGCGGCACCGTTGAAGGGCCCGGTGCCTATCGTAGCATCGGCATCCTGCCGATGATCTCGAAGACACGGGCAGGATGCCCGTGCCACGCGGTGGGATTATGCCCATTGATGCTGATTGGTCGGAATAGGGCGGGGTACAAAAGAGCAGGCGTTTTGCTGATTGCGAGGCCATTTGCGTCATAGTCAACCGGGTGGCAGCCTCAAGCGCAGCGCGCCGCCTGAGCTTGTCGTAGGCTTGGGGATGGCCGAAACGGGCCGAATTATTATTGCGACGGTTGGGCCGGGTGGTAAAATAGGAGGTGGTCGGCAGCTTGGGATTAGTGGCTGGTAGTCGGCATCGTAATGCGGATTACCAGTATTATTTTACGATTTCGAGCATTTCGGGATACTTGTCGTCGGTATCGCCGAGTTCGGCTTTCTTTTCGAGCAGTTCTGCTTTGAGGCGTTTTCGGACCTTGGCGTAGGGGGGATGGTTGTAAACGTTGTTGAGCTCATAGGGGTCGCGTTTTAGATCATAGAGCTCCCATCCTAGTTTTGTGGGCGTTTTTTCGGCGCCTTTGGCACCGAGGGGCAAGCCGTAGAAGAAGATTAGCTTGTTGCGTTTTGTTCTTATTCCGTAGTGGGCGGGTCGGCTGCAGTGCTGCCAGTAGCGATAGTACATCGAGGTGCGCCAGTCGCGCGGCGTTCTTCCGTGTAGATTGGGGCGGAAGGTTCTGCCCTGCATATCCGAAGGAGTGGGCCGGCCGGCGTAGTCGAGAAAGGTCGGGGCGAAATCGGCGTTGATAATGATGTCGTCATTGACGGTGCCGGGTGTTATCTCTCTGGGGTAGCGGACGAGAAAGGGCATCCGGAGTGACTCTTCATACATCCATCGTTTGTCTATGTAGTTGTGCTCTCCGAGGAAGAGGCCCTGGTCTGAGGTGTAAATGACAACGGTGTTGGTGTCGAGGTCTTCGGTGCGGAGCAAGTCGAGCAGTCTGCCGACATTTTCGTCGATTGCTGCTACGCAGCGGAGGTAGTCTTTGAGGTATTTCTGGTATGCGGCCTTGATTTTTTGCTTCTCGTCCATACCGGTTGTGTCAAGGGGGCCGGTGGGGTAGTTCTTTTTCTGCATTCGAGAGAGCTGGATTCCGCTGATGGTGTAGCCGTAGTCCTTTGAGCCGGGCGAGCGATGGGACATATCTTCCCATAGGCTTGGTGGTTCGGGGATTTCGACGTCCTTATAAAGGTTGGCGTGCCTCTCGGCGAAGTGCCAGGGGGCGTGAGAATTTTTGAAGTGGGTCATCAGGAAGAAGGGCCTGGTCTTGTCGCGGTCCTTGAGCCATTCGAGGGAAAGGTCGGTTATCACGTCCGTGGAAAAACCTTCGTGTGTCTTGTTGCCGCTGGGCATTTCTTTGTTATAGAGGTCGTCGAAGCGGCTCTGTCCCGGGCGGACGGGGCGGTCGAAATGGGGCGGCTCGGCCAGCCATTGGTTAGCGAGGTGGATTATCATATCCAAACGAGAGGGTTCGCGGGTTTTTTTGCCGTCGCCCTTTTCTTTCATAATGGGATTGTGGTATCGGCCCTGTCCGGGCAGGATATTCCAGTGGTCGAATCCGGCCGGGTCGGTTTTCAAGTGCCACTTTCCGATGACGGCGGTCTGGTAGCCTGCCTGCTGGAGGAGCTTGGCGACGTTTTGGTGTTCGGGGTCCAGGTTGTCTGCGAGTGTATAAACGCCGTTGACGTGGCTGTACTGGCCGGTGAGGATGGTGGCTCGGCTGGGGACGCATATAGAGTTGGTGCAGAAGCAGTTGAGCAGGCGCGCGCCTTCGGCGGCGATGCGGTCGATGTTGGGCGTCTTGGCCACCTGGGCAAGGCGGGAGCCGTAGCAACTGATTGCGTTGGCTGCGTGGTCGTCGGCCATAATGAACAGTATGTTGGGGTTGCTGCTTGCCCGGCGGGCGGTGGCGAGGCGGCTTGGTAAGGCAACGACCGCTGCACCGGCGGTGATGGTGTTTAAGAAGCGACGTCGATTCATCTTCCTCGATTTCATAACGACAACTCCTGAAACTGCAAGCAATTAGGTGACTCTGGCCTTCTGTTCCAACATTATACCGAGAAGCTCGCCGAGGATAAAGGCCTGATATTGCATCGGCAATTCGAGGGCATGGACTTGCTGTTGTTTGGCTACTGCTTGGGTTTAGGCGTCAGGATTACCACGCGGTGCTCTTGCCGGGTGACCTGAAAAGTCGCGAGGACTTGGCCTTTGTTGTTGATATCGAGTCCTAAAATATCGTTGACATTCTCCGGCCCCAGATTCAACTCTACCTCGCCCCGATCCGGATCCCAAAGGAAGACAGAATGCCGCTCCTTGAAGAAGAGAAGTTTGTCAGTGAAGTAGTAGCCAACGGCCTGGCCTGAATCATTAATCCTCATCCCCCTGTGTATCTGACCTTTTATACCAAGGACGGTCATGCCCGTATTTAATTCCCAGATGAAACCCCTTCCGGTCCCCTTTTTCGCAATTTGCCCACCCACTTGGCCTGCATTGTTGATACTCATGGCGCGGCTTGGCGGGCCGCCAGGTGTTACGATATCGACTATCCCGGTGCCTTGCTGCCAGATGAACGCGTGTTGTTGTCCATTTGGGAGGTACGAGATACCTACGACCTGTCCCTTTTCGTTGATATCCTGGGCGTAGCTTTTTCCGCCGAGCGTTCCAAGGTCTCGCATTCCGTTTGTTTTGTCCCAAATGAAAGGGTGCCATTGACCGTCGGGAGTCATTGAGGCACCTGCGACTTGTCCTTTGTTATTGACCGCGAATGCCTGTGAACTGCGGCCGAGTGTCCCGAGTTCGGTCAGCCCTGTTTCTTCGTCCCAGATAAAAGCACGGTCAGGCGTTTTCTTATCCAGCTCGTCGAAATAGCCTACTACCTGGCCTTTGTCGTTTATGTCGTAGGCCCGGCTTTCTTTTCCTTCAAGGGCCGGGATACTCCTTCTGCCCTTCTCGGGGCTCCAAATAAAGGCCGTAGCCAGAGCGTCTATCTGCGTCCAGCCGACGACATGCCCTTCATTGTTTATAGCGTTGGCACATCCGTACCCTTTAATATAGCCAAGATCGGTGACTTCACATTCCAGCGGGGCAACAGAACGGAAAATCAGAAAAACTGCCAAGACTGCCCCGATGATCGCAGCTACTATTAATCTCTTGGTCGTTCTTGGCTTCATGCTACAGCTCCATTCACTCGTCTTCCGTCTTCGATTCGGGTTTGGGTGTCAAAATGACAATGTGGTTTTGACCGCTTTTGGAGATTTGAGTTCCAACGATCTGGCCTCTGTTGTTTATGTCCACTGGCTTAAACTGGGCACCATTCGATTTCGATATGGCATCCAGTTCGATAATTCCGCGGTCAGAATGCCACAAAAACCAGGTTTGGCGGCCTTTGAAGAACAGAAATTTTCGCGTTTGGAAGTAACCGATGATTTGGCCTGCATCGTTAATCTTGACAGGGAAGCTTCCCAGGCCGGGTAAGTTGAGTTCTGTAATAGTCTTGTTCGTCTCCCAGATGAAACCATGCGTGCGCCCTTTCTTGTAAGTTGCCCCGACCACCTGGTGCGAGTTGTTGATACTCGCGGCATAAATGGTTTGGCCTCCAAGTGTGCCCAGATCGACGATTCCCGTATCTTCCTGCCAGATAAAGCCGTGAGCGTCGCCGTTCGCAAGCGTTGAAATGCCCACAACCTGCCCCTTGTCATTGATGTTGCTGGCCCTACTCCAGCGTCCTCCGAGGGTGCCGAGGTCTCGCATTCCGCGGGTCTTGTCCCAGATAAAGGCATGCTTTACACCCTCCGAAGTCTCTGCGAAGCCCACGAGCTGGCCTTTGTTGTTGATGGCGGTGGCGCTGCTCGAGTTTCCGCCGAGAGTGTCGAGTTCGGTTATGCCGTTTTCTTCGTCCCAAATAAAGGCGGAGGTGTGTTTGGTCTGAGGTTCTAAGAGGTAACCGGCCACCTGGGGCTTGTCATTTATGTCATTGGCGAAGCTTTGTTTTCCTTCGGGCGTCTCGATGTCCTTTCTTTTATTGACTGCGTCCCAGACGAAGGCAATGTTCCGGGCGGGAGAGCCGGAGTAATAGGGGGACCAGCCGGCGACCTGACCGGCGTTGTTTATGGCGCTGACGTGCCCTGATGTGCCGCAGAAACCCAGGTCAGTGATTTCGTATTCTGGTGGGGGCGGCGGCCAGGTGGAAATGGTGGCGGTCACCACGACGGCGATTATGGCGGCGATTATCAAGCGTTTGGCTGTTTTCAGTTTCATTGGGCGGCTCGAGTTACTCGTCTTTGGTCTTCGATTTGGCTTTTGGGGTGAGGATGCTGACGTGGTTCTAGGCGGGTTTGATGTCTTTCTGATATTCTATTGCTTTTGGAATTGTTGTCATATAGATATCGCCCTTTCCTTTCCTGTACTGGTTCAGCGTGAATCGGACAAATCCAGTTCACAGTTAAGAGACTTTCCTTGCTTTCGGCAAGGAGGTTTTTTTAGGCATAAGGGAGTTCTGGATTACCGTTTCGAGAAAGTGTGGTGGGCGGCCGATTTGGAAACGGCCACCCATACGGTAATCGGTCACACCCAGCCGTCTATCGCTGGCAGGTTGCACCTGATGCGAGCGTGCTTGCGTTTCACCGGCCAACGGCATTGTTATCATCTCTTCGATTATTGTCAAGTCGTTATTCATCACGATGTTCTGCGTTTCGCCTTGCGTGCTTCTCTGGCGGCGGCGAGTATTATACTTGGCAAAACACTATGAAACATCTAACAAAAAGAATGTCATTGCGAGCACCTCACCGGATTCTCAGGATGCATGATGCACGTAGGAGAAAATAGCCCAAATATGTCATCGCGAAAGAGCGCAGCGACTGCGGCAATCTCAATCCTCAGACTACAAGAACCAGGTATTTTCTAAGGAGTCCGCCGGAGGCGAACGGGGCAATCTCTGCCTTTATAACGCATTCGCGCTTATTGTGTTAGATGTGCTAAGCCTTTTCGCCCTTCCTGGATTTGGGTCCGGCATCCGCTTTAGCCTTGGCATCCTCTTTTTCGCCTGTGATCTGCGATGCGTCAGTAGATTCATCTTCCATAGAATTAACATTCTTAAGAATCTCCGCCAGGTCGATCCCGGTGGCGGCCTTTATCTGCTCAAGGAACTTCACGAGCCCCGCAGGCGTTGCCGTCAGCATCCTGTTGACCGCGGTCTCACCGTCGCCGCCGCCGCTGTCAATCGCAATGACCTTATCGAACTTGATCGCACCGAGGGCCTCGGCGCCCTTTCCAGCAACCTCTTTAATCGCTTCCAGCGCCAGATTAAGCTGGGCCGCCTTTCCGTAGGTATTCCAGGCCTCCGCTTTCTTTCTAAGGCCTTCGGCCTCGGCTTCGAGTTTGAGTTGGATAGCTTTTGCCTGTGCTTGGGCCCGCTTGAAAATGGCGGCGGCTTGACCTTCTGCCTCGAGAATGACCGCCTGCCGGTCGGCCTCGGCGGGAATCACTCGGTCCGCTCGGTACTTCTGTTCTTCGGCTTCGGCCCTGGCGGACTCGACTTTCTCTCTCGCCTTTTGTTGCTCCTCTAATACCTTCTGTTGCTCAACAACCACTTCCTGCTTGGCCTTTGCCTCGGAAAGTGGCCCTTGCTGCTCGGCCTTTCTCGTCGCAGCGAGAGTCTCGCCGACATAGTGCTGCTTTGCAACATCGCGGCCCTTCTCGGCCTCGGCAATCTGTCTCTCCTGCTCGGCCCGTACGACTTCACCTTCCCTCCTGGCGGTCTCAGACTCCTTCATCGCATCTCTTTTTGCCTCGGCCTCGCCGATTTCAGCGTCTCTTATTACCTCAGCGGTCCTTTTTCTGCCGAGGGCCTCGAGATAACCTCTTTCATCGCGGATGTCCTGGATATTGATGATGTCAATAATCACGCCAATCTTCGCCAGCTCTTCGCCCGACTGCTGAAGCACCTTATTGACAAACATATCTCTTTCTTGATAAAGCTGCTCGACGGTCATAACGCCAATAATATCACGAAGCTGGCCCTCCAAGGTCTCCTTGATAATCTGCTTTATTTGTTGATCAGAAGTCCCGAGAAATCGCTCCACTGCCTTGCCGAGCATTTCCTGCTCGCTGGAGATCTTCACGTTGGCAACGGCCTCGATAGTTACCGGCACGCCTTCGGCCGAATATGCCGCCTCGACGCGCACCTCCGGAAGATTCATCGTTTTTAGAGAGATCTTGTTGACTATCTCCAAAACGGGAATCCTGAACTTGGCGCCGCCGACGACGGCCACCCATCCTCTTTTCGTGGCTTTGTGCCTTCTGCCCGTAAATACCAGGGCCTCGTGCGGCTCGGCTTTTATATAGTTGGCTGCGAAAATGAAAATACCGGAAATCACACCAATAAAAGCCACCGCAATTACGACAATCAAACCTAAGTTTTCCATGATTTATCCCTTTCTATGGTTTCTAAGTTGCCTGTTAACGAATTCTCAATTCCTTTCTATTCTAAGGCTTCTGCAAAATTACAGGTTAGGCCTACTTAGAAAAGAAAAATCGTTTTTTGATTTTTTCTTTTTAACAGCAATGTATTGTGCCATAAGTGGTTAGGTAATTATTGAAGAAAATCATAAAAAAGCAATTCTTCAACAATATAGGCCTAACCTGCAATTTTGCAGAACTCATTTTCACTCTACTACGGCGGTTCCGCTTGTAACGGACTTTATCTTCACAGTTTCTCCCCTCTGATATTCCTTGTCCGGATCTTTTGCCCTCGCGCTAAAGTAGGCACTTCGCCCGGTGTCCTTGTCGGTCGCCTCTATCTCGCCCGTGCCCCCTCCTTTTGGTATCGGAACGGTCACTCTTCCATCTTTCCCCACGAATTGACGCGCCCTGATCTGGCTGTTTGACTGCTGGCTGTAGAGCAAGCTGAGCAGTTTATAGCCAATGTACCAGAGAACCAACCCGCCGGCCAGCGCCCAAACAACATGATACACTGGCCAATCGAAGTGCACAGCCATGAAACCGCAAAGCCCAAAACCAATCAGAAAGAACATTATCAGCTTAATGCTCAGTATGCCGGGCCCGCCGAATTCGCCCGCGTCCATATCCAGACCGTCTATGTCTATGTCAATGTCTGCATCCACATCCGTGTCATAATCGCTGCCGAGAAAGGCCATCAGAAACAGAAGGGCCCCGGAACATACACACACCGCCGCATAAATTATTAACAACATCGCACTACTCTCCTTTCTCTCTCAAATGAGCCAAAGGCCAAGATACCAGCCGGTCTCCCCCCCACCGCGCAGTTATTCCGGCAAATCGCGCAATAACTGTGCGCCCGGTTTCTTCAGTCGAGCACCGGCGTGTTACGCCCTATTTGATCTTGTGGTCGATCGGCTTCAGGCCTTTTTTGTGCCCGCCCATGCCAATATTGTTCGGCTTGTACTCGCCAACAAAATCGACCTTACTCCTGGCCGGTATCTTGTCCTCCATCTCCAGCGCCCAGTAGCACCCGTTCACAAGAAGACGCCGGAAGCCTTCGCTGTTGAAATCGAACGAATGCCCCATCGTCGTGGCAAAAACCCGGCACGTCTTACCCGTATCACCGGTGTAAGTCTTCGTCCAGGCGAGAGGCATCGGCGGCTTCTTCTTGTTGACCTCATCGTCAGGATTCATCCCCACGAGCACCTGTCCCATAATCAACGGCTTGCTGTCACCAGTCAGCGTCGTGATGGTATAGACATCGGACGGCCCCCAGATATCCTCGCAGCCCTTGACAATGGGATGGTTCTCCATACCCTTTGCCACCACTCCGCGAGTGCTCTCTCTTCCGTGGCCTCCATAATGCCCGGCCCAGGTCTCTCCTAAAACCTGACGTCCGTACCCGCCTTTGAACTCGTTGTTGCGAAAACTGTACTTAGCGTACGGACTCTTCATGTTCTTTCTGTAATAGAACGCGTGGGTCGCCGTCCGCAAACCGACGATCGGCTTGCCGGAATTGGTGTAATCGATAATATGTTTCATCTGCTCATCGGGCAGCTCACGAAAACGCGTGAATATCACCATCAGGTCCGCAGTCTCCAGGGCCTCGAGCCCGGGGATATTGGCCTGCTCGGCCGGGTCGATCTCGCCCGTCTCTTTGTCGAGGGCAAAAAGCGCCGTGCACTTGAACCCGTGGTGCACTGCCATTATCTTGGCAAGCATCGGCATCAAGTCCTCCGACCGGTACTCATCGTCGCCAATAACAAAAACGACGTGCTTGCCCTTACCCGGTCCTTTGCCGCCCTTGAAGACAACTCCCGGCCCCGCGCTCACCGCCTCGCAACCCACAAAGCACAGCCCCACAACCATCAGCACCCACACCTTAATCACTTTGCTCATCCTGTCCATTTTTGGCCCTTTCATCCAAATCAAGTAATCCTCACGTTCAACGCAACAATCAGATGCCGCAATGTACCATACCCCGCTCTATTTCTCAAGGGCCTTTCATCAACAAAATACGCCCCCCGCAAGCCGTCATTCCTAAACGCCGTTGCCCGCCGGGCTATGCCGCCTCGCCACCACCCAGCCGAGGGGGTGTGGCTAATTTTTCTGGCGCACTGTAAGACTCTTTCTGACAAAGGATTCCACACTGCGTCATTGCGAAGGAGCCGTAGGCGACTGCGGCAATCTCAAACCACTCCAAAGCGGGAGATTGCCACGGCCCCAAGGGGGCCTCGCAATGACGATAGCGGCTGTGTTGCGTCTCGTGACCAAGTATTGACGAGCGCCGCAATCACTTGCAAGAAGACCCGGCCACACCCAGCCGAGGCTTATCCACACAATTCTGTGGACGAGGAGTCCGTTGTTGAATATAATCTCTTCTGAGAACACACAAGACAAGACGCTCGAACAATGACATTTAATCAATAGATTCGGCGGTATTTTGACAAAAACACTTGGACAAGCGGCACATTTACGACCAATAAGGAGACCTTCGATGAAAGGACAAGCCCCCTTGGCGATAGGCAACGCAGAAATATCCAAGCGTTTTTTGCTGGTATCGGCTATTCTGCTGGCCTCGGCCGCCCAAGCGCAGCAATGGCCGCGGTTCCGCGGTCCCAACGGCCAGGGTATCAGTCACGCCAAAACCATCCCCGTCAAATGGACGCAGGATGACTACAATTGGAAAGTCACCCTGCCCGGAAGCGGCGAATCGTCCCCCGTGGTCTGGGCAGACAAGGTCTTCCTGACCTGCGACCACCGGGCGACCGGCCGGCGCATGCTCGCGGCCTTGAGTGCTTCTGACGGCAAACTCCTCTGGTCCAAGCAATACCCGCCGGTGAAATACTCGCTGCACGGACGCAACAGCTACGCCGCATCCACGCCCGCCGTGGACGCCAACCACGTCTATGCGCTCTGGACAACACCGAACCAGACGCGCCTGGTGGCGCTCGACCACGAGGGCGCCGATCTCTGGCAGAGAACATTCGCCGGCGTCAACTGCCCGCACGGGCCCGCCACCTCCCCGACCGTCGTGGACGACCTCGTGGTGTTCACCCGCGAGCACGAGCGTCAGGGCCCGAACCCGAGCAGTTGGGTTGCGGTGGACCGCAAGACGGGCAAGACCCGCTGGGAACTGGAGCGGGACACGAGCATCAAGACAGCTTATTCGACGCCTTGCCTGTTTGCTCCGAAGGGCCGCCCGCCGCAGCTTATCTTCACGAGCCTGGCCCACGGCATGACGGCAGTCGAGCCGCAGACAGGCAAAGTGGTATGGGAGCTCAAGTCGGCCTTCCGGTGGCGTGTGGTGGCCTCGCCGGTTCTCGCCGATGGGCTGCTGATCGGCAGCTCCGGGCGGAACTACGTCGCGGTCCAGCCGCCTGCGACTGCTTCCGGCCAACCGACCGTCGCCCGCGAGAAGGGCCCGTACTCCTACTGTCCCACCCCGCTGGCAAAAGACGAGCTGCTGTTCATCTTCCGCGACGACGGACGCGCTTACTGCTTGCGCGGCTCCACGGGCGAGCAGCTCTGGGAGGCCAAGCCCGGCGGGCGATTCGGAGGGTCTCCGGTGTGGGTTGATGGCCGCCTGTACTGTATCACGATGGACGGCAACGTCGTCGTGATCCGGGCTGGCGACCAGTACGAACTGCTGGCGGTCAATCCACTGGGCGAGAAGAGCCAGGCCACACCCGCAGTCGCAGACGGCAGGATGTACTTACGTACATATTCGCAATTGTTCTCCATAGGAGGCGAAAAAAAATGAAAGCCAATCTGACACGACGAAACTTCCTCTCCGTGATTGCCGCGGCCGCGGCGATGCCCGTTATTGGTCCCGCTCCGGGCATGGCCGGGCGAAAAGCGAAAGCCCACAAAATGAACGTCCTGTTCATCGCCGTCGATGACCTGCGCCCGCAATTAGGCTGCTATGGCCAAAAGCAAATCATCTCACCCAACATCGACCGCCTCGCAGCTGAAGGCCTCCTCTTCGAGCGCACGTATTGCCAGCAGGCCGTCTGCGCACCCTCACGGGCCAGCATCCTCAGCGGAACTCGACCCGACACCACCAAAATCTACGACCTCAACACCCCGCTCCGCAAAGCCATGCCCAACGTCCTGACGCTGCCTGAACACTTCAAAAACCACGGCTACGAAACGCTGTCAATAGGCAAAATCTATCATCACGCCCAAGACGACCGCCAGGGCTGGACTGCCGAGCCCTACCGGGCAGGAACCTTCCCCGAAGGCGCCTGGAAGGGACGCGGCTACCTCAGCAAAGAAGCCATCGCCCAAATGGCCGAATACAACAAAGCCTACCCCAAAATGAAAGGCAGAGGCCCGGCCTTCGACGCGGCAGACGTCCCCGACAGCGCCTATCCCGACGGCGCCAACACCGTCCACGCCATCAAGCAGCTAAATCGCTTGAAAGACAAGCCATTCTTCATGGCGATGGGCCTCTACAAACCCCATCTGCCCTTCAACGCGCCGAAAAAGTACTGGGACATGTACGACCGCGCCAAAATCAAGCTCGCCGACAATCCGTTTATCCCCAAAAACGCGCCGAGCTATGCCACTACGAGCTGGGGCGAGCTGCGCAATTACTACGGCATCCCGAAAAAGGGCCCCTGCTCCGACGCCCTGGCCCGCCAACTGATCCACGGCTACTACGCCTGCGTCTCCTATATAGACGCCCAGATAGGTCTGCTGCTCGACGAGCTCGACCGCCTCGGTCTCCGCAAGAATACCGTAATCATTCTCTGGGGCGACCACGGCTGGAAACTCGGCGAGCACGCAGGCTGGTGCAAACACACCAACTTCGAGCTCGATACGCACGTGCCTATGATCCTCAGCGTCCCGGCAACGAAAACCGCCGGCAAACGCACGGGCGCACTGACCGAATACGTCGATATGTACCCCACCCTCTGCGAGCTCTGCCGCCTGCCCGTCCCCGCGCACCTCTAACGCCTCAGCGTCGTCCCGCTGCTCCAGGACCCGGACCGCCC
>CAYWOD010000033.1:0-21397 GCA_964459805.1 uncultured Pirellulales bacterium | reverse complement strand
TTGAAAAACATAACCAAATGTCACTGGAATCGCTTGTAGCGTAGTAGTACTAGGATAGATGATAATAATGATTTCGATTTAGTCAACCGGTAGTTTCCTCGTCATTTTTCTGGTTCCCAACAGCTTTTTCATAAGATAGGTTCGGGCAAATGATAGCGGAGGAGGCCGGAAAAGGCAAGTAAATTTCGTCGCGAAAATCGGGACGAAAAACTCAAAATAGGAAGTACGAAGTCCCAAACAAATCGGAAATCCGAAATCGGGAGGATAGATGGGAGAAAATGATTTCACACCGTGGGGTCCGGGTGGGGGATAAATTGCTTGACTGGGCCGGAGAGACGAAGTATTAGTATTGCTTTGTTATAGTACAGACAAAAGGGATTTTGTGGTAGTAGGAACGGAACAAGCCGGGGAGCGAAGGGCGGAGCAGAGGCTGCGTTATCGTTGGCCGGTCCGCTTTGCCGGGGATGCGCGGGAGAAGCTTTTCCCCGGTCAGATAGTTGATGTTTCGAGCGGGGGCATTGCCCTTCTTTGTCGAGGCGACGAGAGCTGCCCGCATTTGGACCAGCCGATAAGAGCGAGCTTTGGTGTGCCGCACTTCGATTCGGAGGAATCCTTTGATACGGTGCTGTTCAATCGTATGGGGCGGGTCTGCCGGGTCGAAGAGGTGGGCGGGTCGTTACGGCGGATTGCAATCCAGTTTGGCGAGCCGCTGTTTTTCAGGCCCGGGGAGCAGGGTATCAGTGAGTCTGAGATACAGCAAAGGCTCAAGGCCAAGACCAAGTCGATAGTGGAAGCCAAGTCGAGGGTGGAAGCCGAGGCGAAGGCCAGAAAGGAGGCCGAGGCAAGAGCTAAGACTGAGAAGGAGGCAAGATCTGAAGCGGAGGAAAAGGCGAGGGGCTACAGTGAGGCGTTGGTGCGGGCGCAAGAGAGGGCCGAGACGTATGCCCAGGCGAAGGCCGAGGCGGAGGAGAATCTAAAGGCCGAGATTGAGGCGAGATGCCGGGCTGAAGGCGAGGCCCGGGTTCAGGCCCAAGGCATGGTCGAAGCCGAAAAGGCGGTTAAAGCTGAGGCCCAAGAGAAGGTCAGCTTCTACAGAGAGGCAATAAGGTTGGCTGAAGACAAGGTGCGGGTCGAGGCGCAGGAACGTGCGAAAGTCGAGGCGGCAGCGCAAGCCGAGGCCGACGCCAGGGCCCAGGTGGAGGCGAGATTAGAGGTTGAGGAACAGGCGAAGGCTGAGGCCCAAGAGCAAATCAGATTCTATAAAGAGGCAGTGAGCATAGCCGAAGAGCAGGTGCAGGTCGAGGTCCAGGCAAGACTAAAGGCCCAGGAGCATGCGAAGACCGAGGCTGAGAAAAGCGCGCGGGCCGAAGCCAGGCTCAAATCGAGGGCCGAGGCCGGCGCTGAAAGGATAGCGAAGGCCGAGGCCAAAGTTAGGGCGAAGGTTGAGAAGCAGGGCTATTCTAAGGCGCTAGCCGAGGCGAAAGAGCAGGCTAAGACCGAGGCTCTGGCCAGGGCGGAGTTGGAAAAGAAGCTAAAGGCCGAAAGCAAAGCGAGATACAAGGCTGAGGAGGCGGCAAAGGCACAGAGCCAGGCGAGAGCAAAGGCTCAGAAGAAGGCGAGTGCCAAGGCTGAGGAAGAGGCGAGGTTCTATAGAGAGACAATGAGGAAAGCTGAGGAAAGGGCCCAGGCCGAGGCGGAGGCGCGAGCAAAGGCCGAGGCCAGAGCCGAGGCCGAAAAGAAGGGCAGACTCGAAGCGGAGCAGAAGGCTCAAGCGGAGGCCGCGCTATTAGTTGAGGCTGAGAGAGCAGCACGGGGTGAGGCGGAGGAGAAGGCGAGTGCTCACAGTGAAGCAGCGAAGAAGGCGGAGGAAAGGTTGCGGCCGTTTGCTGAGGCCAGGGAGCAGTCGGCGGAGATGCTGAAAGTCGAGATTGAAGCGAAGATCAGGGCCGAGGAAAAGGCAAAGGCCGAGGCTGAGAGGCGCGTGAAGGCTGAAGCGCAAGCGGCAAGCCAGATCAGGTTGAGGGCCAGGGCCGAGAGGAAGGCCAAGTCTGAAAGCAAGAAAAGGGCGAAGGTCGAGGCCGCGGCGGAAAAGAAGATTAAGTCTTACGCCGAAGAAATGGCCAAGGTGCAGGCGGATGCGGCGGAGGCGATAGCCAGGATTGAGGCTGAGGCGGCGGATGCGGCGGCCAAAACCAGAGCGGAATTTGAAGAGAGGGCCGGGGCGTCCGCAGGTGGAAAGACCAAAACCGAAGAAAAGAAAAGCGCCAAATCCAAGTCCAAAGGCCAAGGCAAGGCCAAACCGAAGGCCAAAGGCAAATCCAAGGCCAAATCCAAGACCGTGAGCAAAGACAAACAGAGTGCAAAGAAGGGCCTGTTGAAAAAAGTGGACAGCTTTATTACCGACAGGAACAAAATTTTTTGAGGAATCGGCGTTGGGGAAGAAATATGGGGCTGTTAGAGGCGAAGGCGGGTGATTTTGCGGATGGAAAGTTCATCAAGCATGGGCCTAAGCGAGTTATCTTGCTGGTGGTGGGGCTTGTCGGCAAGGAGCGGCATAATTTGCGTGGTGGGTGACAATTATTGTCAGTCTGGCATCGTGGGAGTCTAAAATTGCTTGCGGGTAGGCCGGAGAGCGCTTAGAATGCCCTTTTCAACTCAAAGCAAAGGGGATTGATATGCTGGCGAGACTGCATAGCGTTACGTTAGAAGGGATTGAGGGGGTAATCTGCGAGGTTGAGGTTGACGTTGCTCGGGGCGGCTTTGAGAAGTCTGTGATCGTTGGTCTGCCCGATGCGGCCGTCAAAGAGAGCACCGAGAGGGTCAAGAGCGCGATTGTGAACTGCGGTTATAGATATCCCAAGACGCAGTCGGTGATAAATCTGGCCCCGGCGGATGTGAAGAAGGCGGGACCTGCCTTTGATTTGCCGATTGCACTGGGCATGCTCATCGGGCAGGGGATTTTGCCCGGCTCGGATCTTAACGACGCGATAATCGTCGGCGAGCTTGCGCTTGACGGCAGGGTGCGCCCGGTCAACGGCGTTTTGAGTATGGCGATGACGGCGGCCGAGAGCGGCTTCGGCAGAATGATAGTCCCCATAGAGAACGCCAAAGAGGCGGCGGTCGTCGCCCGGATGGAGGCCTTCGGTGTTGGCTCGCTGGCCCAGGCGGCGGGGTTTCTTTCAGGCCAGCTGCCGCTGGAGACAACCACCGTTGACGTCGGGGAGCTTTTCAAACTCTCGTCGAATTACGAAGTTGATTTTGCAGACGTTAAAGGTCAGGAAAGCGTCAAGCGAGCGGTAACGGTTGCGGCCGCCGGCGCGCACAATATAATGATGATCGGGCCTCCCGGCGCCGGAAAGACGATGCTGGCTCAAAGGCTGGCGACGATTCTGCCGCCCTTGAGTTTGGCTGAGTCTCTTGAGACGACGCGTGTGTATTCGTCGGTGGGTCTGTTGGGCAAGGGCAAGGTGCTGCTGGCGACGCGTCCGGTTCGGATGCCACACCATTCTGCGAGCGGTCCGGCCTTGATCGGCGGCGGGACGACGCCCCGGCCGGGGGAATTGTCGTTGGCTCATTTCGGGATATTGTTCCTTGATGAATTTGTGGAGTTTCCACGGCACGTCCTTGAGATGATTCGTCAGCCATTGGAGGATGGTTTCGTTATGGTCTCGCGTGCGAAGAAGACGATCAAGTTTCCGGCCCAGTTTATGCTTGTAGCGGCGATGAATCCGTGTCCGTGCGGCTATTTCGGCAGCTATGCGAGGCGCTGCAAGTGTACACCGGGGCAGATAACACGGTATCTGTCGAAGGTCTCCGGGCCGCTGGTGGACCGGATAGATATTCATATTGAGGTCCCTGCGATAAGTTTCAGCAAGCTGCGGTCGCGGTCGGGGCATCTGGATTCGGCGGCGATGCGAGAAGCCGTGGTCCGGGCCAGCGGCGTTCAGGCCGAGCGTTTCGGCGAAGGCGTCGGTATGACCAATGCGAGAATGAGCCATAAGCAGACAGAAAAATTCTGCAAGCTGGATGCGCCGAGCGAGCTTATCCTCAAGCAGGCGATGATAGAATTCGGGCTAAGCGCACGGGCCCACGATAAAATCTGCAAAGTCGCCCGAACAATAGCCGACCTCGCAAACGCCGAAGCAATCGCCCCCGAACACGTCGCAGAAGCAATCAGCTACCGAAAGCTGGACAGGAAACTGTAGTTGCATAGCACCAGTAACCTTCAACAGAGGGTGACGTGAGTCACATAAATGTGGAAATAGAGGCAAGGCGCCCCGATCCTGAGAGAATCAGGGCCATTCTGCGAAGCAGGGATACTGAGTTCAAGGGGACCGACCATCAAATCGATACGTACTTCAAGGTTCCTGCCGGGAGGCTTAAGCTGCGCGAGGGGAATATCGAAAATGCGCTGATTTTCTCCAGCCGGCCCGATCAAGCAGGGCCGAAACAGGCCGAAGCGAGCCTTTGCAGGCTAAAGACGTCGGGCATCAGTAAAGAGGAATTGGCTTGCGAAAGCTGGACGCGAAACTGCAAGGGCGGTATCATTCCTAAAGCCGAGGCCGCACCGATGGAACAGTGGGCTTGGCAGATTCCATCGAGATCGTTTGAATTTTGTCCGGCGGACGTGCGTATTTATTATTGAAGGCGACAATAGAGGCGGTCGCGGCTGAGTGTGGAGTTGGAGCACTGATTTGGCGCAGATCAGGCGAAGGATTGTGATAACGGGGGGCTTAGGAGTATTGGGCTATGATTGATGTGGTTAATGTTTGGCATCATTACGGGATTCGGCCGATTTTGCGGGACGTTTCGCTGCGCGTCGAGCCGGGTGAATTGGTCGCCGTCATGGGCCCGAACGGGATGGGCAAGAGTACGTTGCTGGGCCTTATAGGAGGCGTGCTTTGCCCCATTGAAGGCTATGTCGAAATCGACGGACACAAACGCCGAAATTCCATCGAGGAGGAAATCGAGATACGTAAGAAGGTCGTGTATCTACCGGATGACCCGTTTCTTCCGTTCAATCATACGGGCCGGGAGTTTGTTCTTGCCATGGGCCGCCTTTACGAGGTCGAAGAACGGCGGCTGATGGAGCATTCTGAGCAACTTTTGAAGCTTTTTGATCTGAAGGAACAGGCCGATTCTCCGATTCATTCATATTCGGCCGGGCAGAAGAAAAAGGTCGGCATTTGCGCCGCCTTGGCTACCGAGGCGCCGATTATGATCTTAGATGAGCCGTTTTCCGGCGGGCTTGACTCTGCGGGCTTGCTGGCACTGAGCAAGGTTCTCAAGCGGCTGGCGGACAGGAAAGACGTTACTGTTGTGATGGCCGTCCCCGTGCCTGAGCTGGTCGAGCCGCTTGCGCATAAGATAGCTATAGTTGCCAAAGGCCGGATAATTGCTTTCGACACTGCCGACGGGCTTCGTAAAGAAACCGGGTGCGCTGGCTCGCTGACGGAGGTTCTGGAGACGTCAGTCCATCCGGGGATGCTTGAGAACATTGAGAGCTATCTGGGGGGACTGAAATCATGAAAGGCAGATGGCGATTGATTCTCGCGAGCGAATCTGCAATAGGGGCGGTCGCGGCGTTGTACTTATTCACCTACATAGTTGCTCTTTTTTTTCCGAAGGCTGCCACGCCGATCTTCCGCTGGATACTTCTGGTGATTTGCTCTGTGGCTTACGGAGCGTATCGGGTTCGATTGTTTCACCCGTTTTGGAACGAGCGGTATCGCAGGTGGATTGAGGTCGCCCCATGGACATTCGACAAGCCCCTTCCGGTGGGGCCGGTTCACCTCGTCTGGACTGACTTAGCTGTGCTTGGCGTTCTGTGCTCACTGGGGTATGTCAACAGGGTCTCGAACTTGTTGTGGCTGCCTGCCCTGTTCCTGACGGCGTATCTGGTGTATCTTATTGCCACATTTGACAGGCGGCAGATTCAATTCGTCACTCTTGCATTGTTCTTAGGCCCCTTCGTTTTCTACCCACATCGGGATCTCAGGATAAGCGTAGGAGTGCTCGCAGGGATCTACTTACTCGCATACTTTGGTTATCGCGCTCAGTTCAAGGAGTTTCCCTCGAACACGAGTTACTGGCGGCCAGACATCAGTAGGGAGTACAGGAACAAAGCGATAGCTGAAGGCGTGATTGGCTGGCCTTACCGCGCGTTGAACGCGTATGAGCCCACGATGCGCCTAAGTTTTGTTTCCGCTTTGGCTCTGAGCATCCTGGCAACATGGTGGTTGCACAGTATTGCCTGGGTTTTCGGAGAAATGGAACGCGTCGCATTCCTGACAACAATAGTGGGTTTGCTCCAACTTCCTGTCATTCTCAGACTGCTGGCGTACATTCGCGGTTTCTGGCCGCCGATAGGCCTTCTTGGGCGCATATTCACACTTCGATGGGTGATACCAGGATATGACAAGGTTTTTGTGGCTCCGCTTTGCGCATCGTTGGTGACGATAGGCACGCTCATCTTTGGAGGCAGGCTCGGATTGCCCCCCGTATGGAGATTTGAATTGGGTTTCTTCGTTATGTTCTTTGCAGTTTTGTCAATTCCCCCAAGTCTGAGAAGCTGGCGTTTGGTTGGGAGGCATCGCCTCGTCAGAACTGAGCAGCGTGGGCGGCCTATCAAGAAAACGGCTCCCTTCGTACGATGCCTTCAGAAATTCTTCCCCTCTACTTTGGGCGAGGAAACGGTTGGCAAGTAGGATATCTGTTGTAGCCTCTGGGCGCAGATTTGTCGGGGTAGCGAGCGCCGTATTTCCGACCGGACTGCAACATTTCTTTCTTGCCTTCGGCCTGGTCGGCTTTTGTTATAGCACCTTGTTTTTGTTGGGAGATTGAGTAAGTGGGCAAATGTCTTCCGGTGCCTTTGGGCTTGTTGTTGATTTGCTCAAGGGGTATATTTGTGTGTTGAATCCGGTACGAGCCAACGTATTAGGACGATTCGGAGATACGAATCTGTTGTATTTCTGGCGTATCAATTAAACGGTCAATTGGGGAAGGTAAAATGGCAAGATCAATGACACGGCGTGATTTTTTGAGGGCCTCGACAGCCGGGTTCCTGTCGCCGGCATCGTTAGGGTGGTCGCACTTGGTCCCCGCAAGGGTGTCGGAGTCCTCTTACCGTCCAAAGGCCGAAGGCTATCACGTCTATTTCGGCGACCTGCACAATCACAACCTCTAAAGCAACGGAATAACGGTATAAGCCAACCGGCAAGGAAAACATCCACCTCTTCAGTCAGCCGATAATGTGGGACAGGTACGCAAGGGTGAGTACGTTTGCCTCTTATAGGTCTATCCGGGCCAAGCATGTTGGGACGCGGTGGCTTTTTTTGCTTAACCTGGGCCGAGGCTGTGCCGATAAAACAATTGAAAAGCCTTGTAAAACTCTTGTAGTGAGAAGGAGACTGAAATGGGGATTCAAGATTGGTCTGAAGAAATAGTCCTTGTGGACTTACCAGCGGAGCCGGAGATGGGTGATGAGCTTGAGACCGTTACCGGAATGGTTCGTGACAGAGGCGACTGCGACGTGGTGATTGATTTTTCCAGCGTTGACATTGTGACTTCATCGAGTCTCTCGAAGCTGCTAAAGCTACGTAAGCTGTTGGTTGACTGCGGTCATCGCCTTGTCTTCTGCAGCGTTGCGGCGGCGACCAAAGGTATTTTCACGGTAACAGGTCTTGAGGGCATTTTCGAGCTTGCCGACGACAAGTTTATCGCCCTGGCAAGCCTCCAGATGGTCGGTTAGGCAATGCGCCTGATTTAGGTGCTTGCCGGCAGATCTGATTTGCGATATACTGAAACTGTTCGCCTGTTGAGCCGGCTACGAAGATCGCTGATAAGGGCGATATTCGTAATCTGCTCGCGGGGCTGTCATATAATCAGGGTGTAACTCAATGGATGAAGAAACTCTGCGGCAAGTAGAGCAGATAATAGGTTATCAATTCTCCGACAGGGAGCTTTTGGCCACTGCGTTGCGGCATTCCTCTTCGGTCGAGAATCGTCTTTTGAGTAATGAACGGCTGGAGTTTCTGGGTGACGCCGTTTTGGATTTGATCATCTGCCGGCTTCTTTTCGAGCGGTTCTCCGATTATTTAGAGGGGGACTTAACGAAGATAAAGAGCATGCTCGTCTCGCGTGAGACGTGCTCGCGTCTTTGCAGGGATATCGGGCTGCACAGATTTTTGAAAGTAGGCAAAGGCATGGTCTCCAGCCGGGCGTTGGCGGGCTCGCTTGCAGCAGGCGTATTTGAGGCCGTTATCGCAGCGATTTACATTGACGGCGGCTACGACGTTGTGAGCAGTTTCGTGCTCAGGAGCTTTGGATCGCTCATTGAACACGCCGACGCCGAACAGTCGCAGGGCAATTTCAAATCCGTGCTCCAGCAGTACGCCCAGGAGCGGTTCAATACGACACCTGTGTATGTGCTGCTTGATGAAAAAGGACCCGACCATGATAAGTGCTTTGAGCTGGAGGTTATTCTGGGGGAGCGGCATTTTCCTAGCGCGTGGGGGTCCAACAAAAAAGAGGCCGAGCAGAAGGCGGCTTTCAACGCACTTGTTGAGCTGGGTTTGCTCACAAAGACTTCGTCACCGGAGGATGAGGGCTAAAATGGGCAACGGCGCCGGGAGGGGACGGTCACTACGTAACCAGCCATGACAGGGCGAGGAGCACCAAGGCGGTTATAGCCATAAAGACGACGATTGAGCCGAAGAGGATCGTCGATTCTTTGATGAAGTTGGCGGCTTTTATTTTTTGTAGCTTTGTTGCTTTATAGACGACGGTTATGGAAGCGGCCAACGGCAGCAGCCAGAGAATGCCCGGCGCATCCACGCCGATCCTCTCCGGCATAGTGAAGGTTGCGATTGCAAAGGCGGTTATTACCGACATTTCATTCTCCGGCGGGTTGGGTTTTGTGCAGATGAGCTAAATAGACTGCGTTGACGATACATAAGAGGTTCAGGAGCCCGGCGATGCTCGTGTATATCTGTCCGACTTCGTTGGGCTTTCCGAAGACGGAGTACCCGGCCTTTACCGTGAATCGTCCGATAGCGGCGACCATCGGCGAATTCATAATTTGTGCCGCGTATGCCAGCTTTGCCGTGACGGGGTTAATAACCCCGATTGAGCCGACGTACAGGCCAACGGCGAAAGTCAGGACAATGGTTACAAATATGATTATCGCGCGCCGCTTTTCTTTGATGATGAAGTGACCGGCGCCGGGGATCAGCCAGGCCAGCAGTCCCACAATGAGCAGAAACACAACGTGCTTGTCTTTTGCGTGAGCCGGCATTACGTAGCTGCCTCCGGTTCTGGGGGAGCGTTGGCATCGGTCGCTCTGTCATCAGCCTCGGCGAACCTGAATTTCATACGTTTCAATATGTTTTCCGGGTTGAAGTGGACCGGCGCAAGGCTCTGGAACTGGATGATATCTTCCCGCCGGAAGCGGGTGGGCTTGATTCTATCGAAATCTTCCTTCCAGAGTTTTTTCACTGAGATATTTTTTATACAGAAGAAACTCATCTCGGGCTCGAATCCCAGAACCAGCGGCATAACGTCCGGTGTGTTGCTGTCGCCGGGTACGAGGGCGTAGAGCTTGTCGGTGAATTGTCTTTCCAGTTTGACCTGATTGAGGAAGAATTGTGCCGCGGGGTTGCCCTGATTCTGGATGGCCAACGTTTTGAGCCGAATACCCGAGACTCTGCTCAGCGCGTTGAGGTAATCGAGCTTGAACACGTTGGGGTCGTTTGGGTCTTCTTTTGCCTGCTCTCCGTAAAGCTCGTTAAACCTATCAAGTGCGGTTTCCCAGCTTGTCCGTGCGGCCAGGCTGATGAACTCTTCGGCTTTGGTTTTGGTGGTATCTATGGCGGCAAGTTTCTTGAGGTTTTCGGTGACTTTTTCTCTTACCGAGTAGATGTCGCGCTTCTCGTCGGTGCGGTTTGGGTCGAAGATGAAAGAGTGAGTGCCGAAGGTTTCGTCGATGCTGTTCGGCTCGCATTCCTTTATCGCCTCGGTAAGGCGTACGACCGCCATTATTTGTTCGGAGCTGTCGCTGAACCGAGTCCGCGAGCCGGCGAACGGGTCTTTGGCCGGGCCGATGTTTTCATACATCTTAGGGGTCGGAGCGTCGAAGGGCCCGAGCTCACTGGCTGCCAGCTCATCGACGGCGAATACGATCTGGGTCAGGCTGATCGGAAAGTTGCCGGAGCCGCGGACCGACAGCATGCCAAGATATTCATCCGTTTGCATCTCGGCTGGATTAAGCAGGCCCGTTTGACCGGTATATATCTTTACGTTGTGCTCTTTGCTTAACTGCTCCACGGCGGTTTCATAATCGCCGGCCTTTTCCCTGAACTGCTCCGACGTGAGCTGCTCAAGCTCAAGGTCCGTGCCCACGAGATTGGGCTCGGTCAGCGTCTTGGCCTGCTGGAGTATGCTTTCTGCTTTGGAGTTTATTTTGTCTTTGAGGAGCCCCGCTGTTATTATATCCACTACCTCGGCATAGCTTTTGGTCCTCTCGGTGAGCGGTGAATTGGGGTCGTTAGGGTCTGAGGATACCTGTTCGGTGAACAGCGTCTTATTCTTTTGGTAGTATCCTTCCGTCTCTTCGTGTGTCGGCGGGGTAACAATCGATTCGATATCATCGAGTTTGACGGCGATGTATTCGAGCCGGACTCTGTCGTGCAGCTTGTATCCGAAGCCGTAGGGATTTTCGGTACTTACGGCCGAAGGCATAAACCCTTTGTATTTATTGAAATGCTCGATCATCTTGTCTTCGGCCGGCTGAGGCTGAGTCTTGCCAAAGACTTCCGCGTCGAATTTCACGAACTCGATGTCGATGGTTTCATTTTCCTGGGCGGCTGTGTGCATTATCTGGCGTATAGTGACATTTTCGTTTGAGCATATCAGGTGGGCGTACTGCAATACGGCCACCAGGTCGCCGAATGTCGCAAGTATTTGTTTTTGCGATGTTCCGGTCTTTACGAGCCGTCCGATTAGCAGTGCGTAGGTGGCGCCTTCGTAAAGCTGCGGTATCGCGCTTGCCAGCAATCTTCCGGCATCGGTCTGTGCCACCCTGACGCCTGCGCGCCGGGCTTCGTTTTTGAGCAGCACCCAGTAGGCCGTGGACAGGACCGAGCGTTTGTACATATCGGCGATGTCCTTGTTGCTGATTCTGTACTGGTTCTGTGCTATGGTCCGTCTAATGTGATTTACTATAATGGGTGATGCTCCGCGGCCTGCCTGCTCGGTAAATAGCAACTCGGCCAATAGAATACCGTGCATATCCTGGGCTTGCAGCAGCCTGTCGGCACGCAGCGTCCTGAGGATGTCAAGCTCCTGCTGAGCCAGGCCCAAATCGTAGTTTGTTATCTTTTTGTTATCAAGGAAGTATGCCACTGTCTCGGCGGGGCGGGGCCCTCTCTGTCCAAGCCTTGAGAGATACGAGCCCCCGACAAAGCCGAACATTATGACGATGACCACAACGGCCATTACTTTCTTGTTATTCTTTCGAAACCACTTGACCAAACTCATACACGTGCTCCAAATCTGCTGCTCGTATCGAGCTCAAAGCTCCAAAGTATAGTACGCCTCGCGAGCTTTGCAAGAAAAATAGCCCGCCGGGCAGACTGACTTAATCGTTGCCATAGGCAGTGAATCTCGGTATGATACCCGGGGCAGGCTTTGGCCGGGGCGTTTTGATTTGCAGGGGCCTTTGCGTAACTGTTGTGCCGACGCAGCCCTGAATCTGCGCGGGCGATGTGTGTTGAGCTTTTGTCGGTGGTTCTTTTAAGTTATTGTGGGATATAGATTTGTGCATATTGTGGAAGGGTCGATAGCAGGCGGTTGACAGGAATGCGATTACCGAAGGCAGGGACAATTGAGATTGCGCCGTCGATATTGAGCGCGGATTTTGCCAGGTTAGCCGATGAGATAGCGGTGGTTGCCTCGGCGGGCGTTAAGATGGTGCATCTGGATGTGATGGACGGCCACTTCGTCCCGAATATCACGATTGGCCCGCCGGTAATCGCCAAGCTCCGCAAGCACAGCGAGCTGGTTTTCGACAGCCATTTGATGATATCCGAGCCCGGCAAATATGCCGAGCGTTTCGCAGAGGCGGGCGCCGACCATATAACGTTTCACATCGAAGCCGCTGATGAGCCGCGGGAATTGATCGAGAGGCTGCACGAATTGGGCTGCACTGCCGGTATATGCCTCAATCCCGAGACGCCGGTCGAGCAGATTGAGGCCGTTGCGCCGATTTGCGATATGGTTCTGGTGATGACGGTGCACCCGGGCTTTGGGGCCCAGAAGTTCCTGCCTGAGGCGGCGAAGAAGGTGATTGCGGTCAGGGAGATTGTCGGCTCCGATGTGCGGGTGGAGGTCGATGGCGGGATAGACGCTGAAACTGCGCCGACAGTGGTTGCATACGGCGCCGACACGCTTGTTGCCGGCAACGCGATTTTTACAAAAACCGACCGTATTGCCGCTATAAACGCGATTCGGCAAGGATGCCGGTAACTTTTCGTGGCTATCTCGACAGATTCTTGATACAATTGTGACTCGGTCGATCCGGGTTTGTGTATAGGAACCCTGCACCAATTGGATACGAACCGTGGCGTTTCAGGCCGGGTACAGGCACGGGTCTTTTATCGGTGGACAATTGGTGCGGGGGTAAATGTGGGTTGATATGGGCAAAAAGGCAAAGTCCAAGTGGAACGGTTTTTCTCTCAAGCCGCGTCGCGAGATGCCCGAGGGGCTCTGGGTGCGGTGCCCGGGCTGCGAGCACATGCTTTATAAGAGCACTGTGGAGAAGAACTTTAACGTCTGCCCCGGGTGCAATCACCATTTTCGGATTGGGGCGGATGTCCGAATCAGGTATCTCGTGGATGAGGAGTCCTTCCAGGAGATTCTGGACGATCTGACCAGCAGTGATCCGCTGGGTTTCAAGTTCAGGGGTACGACGTATAAGCAGCGGCTCAAGGACGACCGGAAGAAATCGGGCGCCAAAGAGGCGATGCTGATAGGCAAGGCCTTTATCAAGGGCAGGGGTGTTATTTTAGCGGTGATGGATCCGAATTTCTTGATGGGCTCGATGGGCTTCGTGGTGGGCGAGAAGTTCTGCACGGCTGCTGAGACGGCGATAGCCGAGAAGCTGCCGTTAGTGGCGGTCTGCTGCTCCGGAGGGGCAAGAATGCACGAGGGCGTGGTCTCATTAGGCCAGATGGCCAAGACCTCGGCGGCGCTGGCCAAGCTGGATGAGGCCGGCGGGCTTTTCATATCCGTCCTGACGGACCCGACCACCGGCGGCGTGACCGCGAGCTTTGCGACGTTGGGCGATTGTATGATAGCCGAGCCGGGGGCGCTGATCGGCTTTGCAGGGCCTCGCACGATTGCCGAGACGATAAAGGTCGAGCTGCCTGAGGGCTTCCAGACGGCTGAGTTTATGTTAGAGCACGGCTTCGTCGATATGATCGTCCACCGAAAAGACCTCCGCAGCGAAATCGCCCGACTAATCGACTACTGCCAGAAATAATGAATTTCTATGTCGTTCGTTTTCTAAATAAAGCCAGCCCGCCGAGGCCGAGCAGCACGATTGAGGCCGGTTCGGGGACCGCAAAGGTCATATCGTCGATGCAGAGGGGATACCAGTTGCCGTTTTGTTCGAATCGCGCCGAAGAGAATGGTACGTCACTTCGCAAACCAATGAACTGGTCAACACTGGTGTTATTATTGGTTGGCACTGTAACCGAACCCAATAATGAACCGTTGTCGGCAAAGGCCGAAAGGGTCATCTGCGAAAAATCTGCACCATTTTGGTCGTTTCCAAAAAACGCGCCTAACTCGAAAATCGGCGATGAGAATGTCGCGTTGACGTGCATGGCCCAAAAAGGCGCACTACCAAATTTGATTGTTGCCAGAACATTCGCAGGTGAAGTTGTAACTTGCCCTAAGGATTGCCAATCGTAAAGTGCTATGCCAAAGCCGTCGTCTCTTGAGAACGCGACCCCCTGAGCAAGATAGCGATTGTTGGCAACTGCTCTGTCCGGTCCATCATCGAAGTCAATGATCGTTCCGGAGTAAATGAAGTCTGCGGGAGATGTCAACTTGACAATAGTAGTCGCTCCGGCCACGGACGCCGTTAACAGCATGGCGGGGATCAATAGTATAATGATTGGGTTCTTGAACATTTTCTTGTTCTTTTCAGCGGCTTATTCTTCCGTGACAAAATCGGCTTTTTCGGCCAGACTATTGCTGCGCACAAAGCACCCCTTTCAACTCACGTCCCTGCCATATCCGGATTAGACAACTGCTTTTTGTGTGGAAAAGCTTGATACAAAGAGTGCACAGGCTTTCTCACGGCTCCTCCTTGAGCAAATTACAGTATAGTTGATTGAGGCGAAAATGTCAAGGAAATTATCGGGTTTTGCGAAAAGACGCAGCGAGAGTCCCGGCTAAGTCCCATGAATAATAGGAGAAACGGCCTTCCACTCCCGCGCAAATGTCCGTATAATCTCGGTTTGATGGTTCAAATATGACCGGGGAGGAGGAAAGCCGCGTGGAACGCGGGGCTAAATAGAGATTGCCACGGCCCCAAGGGGGCCTCGCAATGACGTTGCTGGGATGGGCAATGGGTTATTTTCGGGACAATATTGAGAAGGTCAAGGGTTATGAGCCGGGGTTTCAGCCTAAGGAGGCTGACGTGGTCAAGCTCAATACGAATGAGAATCCGTATCCGCCGTCGCCGGTGGTGATGGAGGAGCTGGCGGGAATGGGCGCGGAGCGGCTTCGGCGGTATCCGGACCCGGTAGGCGATGAATTCCGGCAGGCGGCGGGCCGGGTCAACGGCGTTCCGGCCGACCATATTATGTGCTGCAACGGGGGTGACGATTTGCTGACGATAGCATATCGGGCGTTTTGTGATGAGAATCGGCCGGTTGCGTATCCTGTCCCGACGTATTCGCTCTATCCGGTCCTGGCAAAGCTGGAGAGCTGCGAGGCGATTGAGGTGCCGTTCGACGACGAATTTAATCTGCCGGCCAAGTTGGCGGGGACCGGCGCGGCTTTGACTATTGTCTGTAATCCGAACGCACCGAGCGGGAGCTTTGTGAGCGTTGGGGAGCTGGCTTCGCTGGCCGACGAGCTGGACGGGGTGCTCCTGATTGACGAGGCTTATGTGGATTTCGCACGGGAGAACTGCACGCAGCTGGTCAAAGATCTTGACAACGTGATTATACTGCGGTCGATGAGCAAGGGATATTCGCTTGCGGGGATACGGTTCGGGTATGCAATAGCCAGGCCTGATTTGATAGCCGGGCTGATGAAGGTCAAGGATTCCTACAACGTCGATGCCGTCGCCATTGCCGTCGCTGCGGCGGCGATAAAGGACCGGGAGTATTTCAAAGAGAACGTCGAAAAGGTCAAGGCCGAGCGCGGCAGGATGACCGGGCAACTGAGGAATCTGGGCTTCGACGTCCCGCAGAGCCGGTCCAACTTCGTCCTGGCAAAATATAAGAACGCCAACGCCGCCGAGATTTACGAAAAACTTGCAAAGCAAAATATCTATGTGAGGTACTTTGCCTATCCGAGGCTCGAAGATAAGCTGAGAATCACTATCGGCACAGCAGAACAAAATGATAAGCTGCTCTCGGCTTTGAAAGAGATCCTGTCGAAATAAAAGATTCTGACAAGGTGATTATTATGGAACAGAGAGTCGCCAAGGTTCACAGGCAGACAAAGGAAACCGACGTCTCCTTGGAGCTTAACCTGGACGGCGTCGGCAAATATGAGATCGATACCGGCGTCGGCTTTTTGGACCACATGCTCACGCACCTGAGCAAGCACAGCAAGATCGATCTCGTGGTCAAGGCTGCCGGCGACCTGAACGTTGATGCCCACCACACGGTCGAGGATATTGCGATATGTCTCGGCGAGTGCCTGGTCAAAGCGCTCGGCGATAAAAAGGGTATCGCCAGGTACGGTCATAGCTCCGTGCCTATGGAAGATGCGCTGGCGAACGTTTCGGTGGATTTGTCGGGCAGGGCGAGCTGCGTCCATAACGTTGAGTACCGCACGGACAAAATCGGCGATTTCGACGTCGAGTGCCTCGAAGAGCTCCTGCGCAGCTTCTCGAATAACGCCAGGCTAAATCTGCATATAAACGTTCCGTACGGGACGAACAGCCATCACATAGCCGAGGCGATTTTCAAGGGCCTGGGCAAAGCGCTCGGCACGGCCGTCAACATTACCGGGACGGATGTGCCCAGCACGAAGGGGACATTGTGATCGAGGAGCGCCACCACGATTATCGCACGGGCATCGGCACGGACATCCACCGGATAGCCGAGGGCAGAAGGCTGATGTTAGGCGGAGTCTATGTACCGTACCCGGCAGGGCTCGCCGGCCACAGCGACGGCGACGTGGCCTTGCACGCCGTCATCGACGCCCTGCTCGGAGCAAGCGGCATGGGTGATATAGGGGCGATGTTTCCCGATACCGACCCCAAGTGGAAGGATGCGGATAGCAAGGAGCTCCTTTTTGTCGTCAAGGAGCTGCTCGAGGAAAAGAAGTGGGAGGTTGTCAATATCGATTTGATAATACAGACCGAAGCGCCAAGGCTTGAGCCGATCAAGGGGCAAATGAAAAGGTGTATCGCCGGGCTTTTGGGAATTGATTTTACAGCGGTGAACGTCAAGGCAAAAACAAACGAGGGCCTCGGCGAAATAGGCGCCGGCCAGGCAATGGCCGCCACCGCAACCGTACTGCTGAAAAAAAAGAAGAGAAGAACGCTGTAATAGAGGCAAAGTAAGAACTTAAAAGGCGAATTTATGGGATTGCAACTTTATAACAGTTTGACAAGGAGAAAAGAGGAATTTGAGCCGTTGGAAGAAGGCAGGGTCGGGATGTATGTCTGTGGGCCGACGGTGTATGGACATGCACATTTAGGGCACGCCAAGAGCTACGTGAGCTTTGATATACTGGCGCGATACCTTCGGTATCTCGGCTATAGCGTTACCTACGTGCAGAATATTACGGACGTCGGCCACCTCACCGACGATGCGGACGAAGGCGAGGACAAGATTGTCGAGGCTGCGAAAAAAGAAAAGAAGCATCCGATGGCGCTGGCCGAGTATTACACTCGCAGCTACTTCGAGGATATGGACAGGCTCAACTGCGTTCGGCCCGATATCAGCCCGCGGGCGAGCGGCCATATAACCGAGCAGATAGACCTGGTGAAGGTGCTTCTCGAAAAAGGCTTCGCCTACGAGGTCAATGGCTCGGTGTATTTCGAGGTCTCGAAATTCAAGGACTACGGCAAGCTCTCCGGCAGGAATGTCGATGAGATGCAGGCCGGCGCACGCGTGGAGGTCTCGCCGGACAAGAAGGCCCCGACCGATTTTGCGCTCTGGAAGAAGGCCGAGCCGAACCATATTATGCAGTGGCCGAGCCCCTGGGGAATGGGCTATCCGGGATGGCATCTGGAATGCTCGGTGATGAGTATGAAGTATCTGGGCGAGACCATCGATATCCACGGCGGCGGGCTGGAGAACCAGTTCCCGCATCACGAGTGCGAAATTGCCCAGTCCGAAGCCGCCAACGCCGTCCAGTTTGTCAAATACTGGCTGCACAACAATATGGTGACTGTGGACAGCCAGAAAATGGGCAAGAGCCTCGATAATTTTATTACGCTTAAACAAGCCTTTTCAGGCGCGCACGAGCGGCTTACGCGAGGCTACGACCCGCTTGCGATTAGGCAGTTGATTTTGAACAGCCAGTACAGAAGCCCGCTGGACTTTTCCGACGCGGCCTTGTTCGCGGCCCAGAGCGGCTTCGAAAAGATAAGCGAGGCGGTCAAGGCCGTCCGAAAGAGGCTGGGCCAGGCGAGCGAGGGCGAGGCCGACGAGGAAGTGGCGGACAAACTGACGGAATTGACCGAGAAATTCCAGGCCGCAATGAACGACGATTTGAATACGTCGATTGCGTTGTCGGTCGTATTTGAGCTGGTTCGCCTGGCAAACAAACTCCTTGAAGAAGGTAATCCCACGGCCGGCACGCTCAGCGCGGTCAACGAGCTGTTCGGCGAATTAGGGGCAGATGTGCTGGGTGTGGTAAAGGATGAATACGGCCAAGCCGGCCCGGCTCACGAGGAACGCGTCGATGAGGTTGTCAAGATTGTGATAGCCCAGCGCAATGAAGCTCGCAAGAACAAGAATTTTGCCAGGGCCGATGAGCTCCGTGCCAAACTGGACGACGCCGGCGTTGTGCTCGAAGATAAGCCGGATGGGACCCAGTGGAGGTGGAAATGAGAATACTCGGAATAGATCCTGGTTTGCAGGTCTGCGGCTACGCCTGTATGGAGGTGGCCTCGGGCAAGGCTTGTCCCGAGCGTAGTCGAGCCGAGAAGCTGATCGAGGCGGGGGTTATCCGCACCGCCGGCGGCGCGGCGATTGCCGAGAAGCTCAACCAGATAGCCGAGGATACTCAATCGCTGCTGGAGCATTTCGGGCCCGACATTGTCGCGGTGGAGGAATTGTACTCCCATTACGCCCATCCCAAGACCGCGATATTGATGGGACATGCAAGAGGCGTTATACTACAGAAGTGTGCCGAGGCGGGTATTGAGATAAAGAGCTTCAGCGCAACGCGAATAAAAAAGTCGCTCACCGGCAACGGCAGGGCGTCCAAAGAGCAGGTCCAAAGAACGATTCAGACGGTTCTGGCCTTGCCGGAGCTGCCCGAGCCGAACGACGTCGCCGATGCCATAGCCGCCGCCCTGTGCTGTGCGAATTCGATAAACAGCATTGCTGTTTGATAAGTGATGAATGAGAAAAAGCATTGAATTATCAATAGAAAATAATCAATTGGCTTATGATAGCAACAATTGAAGGAAAACTTCTCAAGCTCGATACCGACAGTGCCCTTGTTCAGGTCGGGGCGATTGGCTATGAGGTGATGCTTCCGAGCTATTGCGTCAATGCGCTGGCGGATAAGATCGGCTCGGATATCTCGCTCTGCACTATGGAGTACTACGAGGGCACGCCCGGCGGCGGGAATATGATACCGCGAATGGTCGGATTCCTGAACGCCGGCGAGCGAGATTTCTTCACCAAGTACACCAGCGTCAAGGGAATAGGCATAAAAAAGGGCCTGCGCTCGCTGAGCGTTCCGATAGCTACGATAGCAGCGGCGATAGAAGATGGGGATGCCAAGATACTGATGTCACTGCCGTCGGTGGGCAAGAGGATGGCCCAGCAGATTATCGCCGAGCTTAAGGGCAAGCTGCAAGTCTTTGCAATCGGCGCCGAGCCCGCGGAGTTTAGGTTTAAGCCTCACCAGGCCGAGGCGCTCGAGATACTTATTGCCTGGGGCGAAAAGCGGGCCGAGGCGATGGAGCTGATCGAGCTGGCGTCCCAGAGACACCCCGACGTGGATTCAGCCGAGGCGCTCGTGCCCTTGGTGTACAGATTAAAGCAAGGCGTCGAAGTGTAAGCGTAAAACGTAAAGCCCAAAGTGCAAAAACACAGTGTGAAATTCAAAAGTGTTGAGTTTTGAAACAAAGTTTTTAGCTTGGCACTTTAAGCTTCAAGTTTCTTTATTATGGCGATAGGCAGAATCATAACCGGGCAGTCTTTGAGCGAGCAGGAAGAGAGCTTCAACGTTTCGCTTCGCCCGAAGTCTCTGGACGAGTGCGTGGGCCAGCGCAACGTCAGAGAAAAACTTGCAATTGCCATAGCGGCGGCCAAGCAGCGGGCCGAGCCGTTGGAGCATATCTTATTTTACGGTCCGCCCGGCCTGGGCAAGACCACCCTGGCGAACGTCGTGGCCAACGAAATGGGGGCCAGAATTCGCTGCTCATCCGGCCCGGCTCTGGTCAAGGCCGGTGACGTGATGGGCCTTTTGAGCAATATAGGCACCGGCGATGTGCTCTTCATTGACGAGATTCACCGCCTCAGCACCCCGGTCGAAGAATTCATTTACCCGGCGATGGAGGAATTCAAGGTCGATTTCACCGTTGACAGCGGCCTGCACGCCAAGACGATAAACTTCCCGTTGAAGCGTTTCACTCTGGTCGGCGCGACGACGCGGGCGGGCCTGCTCAGCGCCCCCTTGCGCAGCAGGTTCGGGATGCTGTATCACCTCGATTTCTACAGCCGCGAGGAGCTGACAACAATCTTAGAAAGGTCCGCCGAGCTGCTGACCTTACAGTATGACCCCGGCACGCTCGAATTGATCGCCGACTGCTCCCGCGGTACGCCTCGGGTCGCCAATCGCCTCCTGAAGCGCGTCCGCGATTACGCCCAGGTCAAGGGCACCGGTCTGCTCAGCACCGATATCGTCGAAAGAGCCCTGAAGATGGAGCAGATCGACCCGCTCGGCCTGGATGAGTTGGACAGGGCCGTATTGCGCGCTCTGGCAAACGTCTATGACGGCGGCCCCGCCGGTATAGAAGCCATCGCCGCCACATTAGGCGAAGAGAGAGACACCCTCGAAGACGTCGTAGAGCCCTACCTATTGCAAATAGGCTTCCTCCGCAGAACCAAACGCGGCAGAGAAATCACCAAACAGGCCTGCGACCACCTGGCCCTAAAAACCCACAAAAAGAAATCACCAAGCGACCAACCTGAACTTTTTGAACAAGGCAAGCAATAGATTTAGGCAACTTCTGGAGCTGTTTTATGTATGAAAAATGAAGTCTGCGAAAAGTGTGGCAGAGCGATAGGAAAACTTGAACACCCCTTTGTATACGAAGGGCATGTTGTTTGCAAGGATTGTAACAAAAAATTGCGCGATGGGCCCCAAGAAATTGCTGCTGAGTCGGGGAGTCCTCCTGCAACACCCGACACAGTGCTCACTAAACCTGCAAAAGTCACGGCAATTGGAGGAATGCGGATCGGGGCAGGTGTCTGCAACATACTTGCAGGAATAGTGTTTTGTTGGCTTCTGTTCCCCGTTGTTATGATTCCCCTTGGTATTGTAGAGATTTGCTCAGGGAGCAATCTGTTGAAGTATCGCCCAACACACCCACAAGGCTTAAAAACCATTGCAATCCTCGAGATCATTGCGATTTTAACACTTGCGGGTTGGATCAGCATAGTCGTAGGGATAATAACTCTTGCGTTCCTTGCTGACCCGCGCGTTGAAGGATACTTAAGTCAATTGCAGCTCGAAGGGCAAGAGGACGAAGCAGGCTAAGTATGTGAATAATTGTTGTAATGATGAGCAAAATGGAGAAATTCGATCAAAAAGAAAAAAGCTAAAAAGAAACAGCCAGCGAAAAAGGTAACTCCCCAAAAGGCACCCCCAAAGAAATCCTCCAGAAAGAAGAAAGTGACCAAGAAGAAACTGTACTGGTTCAGCGTGAAACGGACATTGTCCACTTACGGTTAAGAGAATA
>CAYWOD010000032.1:0-22112 GCA_964459805.1 uncultured Pirellulales bacterium | reverse complement strand
GTTAATCCGTGTCCAAAGACAAAATCCATCGAGTCATCTGCTTATTTTCGCTTTCTTCTTGCTTTCGGGAATAAAAGAGTTGAAAAAAGGCTCTCTTCGATTAGACTGCGGGCAATTTTGTATGCGTTGTAACAGGTGGAAATTGTAACCGAGCAGGAAAAGGAGCAGACAAGTGAAAGTTCTCAAAAGCATCGTTGGTCTTTCGGTGCCGAGCCTTGTCTTTAGCACAACGGCAATGGCGGCCGAAGGCGCCGAATCGGCAGAGATGGCCGGGACGCCTTGGAGCTGGTGGATTGCGCCGATAGCTTCGCTGTTGGCGCTGGGCTTCGCGTGGTATTTCTACAAAAAGGTGATGGAGGCCCCGGAAGGCACCGAGAGAATGATAGAAATTGCCCGCTACGTGCGAGAAGGGGCATACGCGTATCTGTTCAGGCAATACAGCGTTGTTTCATTGGTGTTTCTGGTCCTGCTGGCTATCCTGGCTTTCTGCGCTTATTTGGGCGTTCAAAACCCGTTTGTTCCGGTGGCGTTTCTGACAGGTGGATTTTTCAGCGGCCTGTGCGGGTTTTTGGGGATGAAGACGGCGACAAACGCCTCTGCCCGGACGGCTCAGGGCGCCAGCAAGAGCCTGAACAGCGGTCTGCAGGTGGCCTTTCGCTCCGGTGCGGTTATGGGCCTTGTCGTTGTGGGGTTCGGCCTGCTGGACATCTCGCTGTGGTATCTGATTCTGGATAAGGTGGTTTATACGGCGGCGAATATGACCGAAGGCCTTGACTTCCTCGGTCTGACACTGGTCAAGGCGGGGATGAGCTCCGACCACAAGCTTGTTGAGATTACCACGACGATGATTACGTTTGGGATGGGCGCCTCGACGCAGGCGCTGTTTGCCCGTGTCGGCGGCGGAATCTACACCAAGGCGGCCGATGTGGGGGCCGATCTGGTCGGCAAAGTCGAGGCGGGTATCCCGGAAGACGACCCGCGAAACCCGGCTACTATCGCTGATAATGTGGGTGATAACGTCGGCGACGTTGCCGGTATGGGTGCCGACCTTTACGAGAGCTACTGCGGCTCGATTCTTGCGACGGCTGCGCTTGGGGCTGCTTTGACGTTATCCAGCCAGGCGGATGTTTTGCGTGCCGTTCTGGCGCCGATGCTTGTTGCGGGAATGGGCATTATCCTATCGATTGCGGGCATATTCATGGTTCGCTGCAAGGAGGACGCCAGCCAGAAGAACCTGCTGCATGCACTTTTGTTGGGGACTTTGGGCAGTTCGGGTCTGATTATTTTCGCCGTGGCGGGGTTGGCCTGGGCCGGCTGGATTACGTGGGGCATTTTCGGCTCGGTTATCTCCGGGCTGGCGGCCGGTGTGCTGATAGGTCAATTTAGCGAATACTATACCTCAGATGAGTACAAACCGGTCCGCGGTATCGCCGAGCAGACAAAGATGGGGGCTGCAACAACGATTATCGACGGTCTTGCTACCGGTATGTTTTCGGCCGGTCTGCCGGTAATAACGATTGTTATCGGCATTTTGTGTGCGTTCGGCTTTGCCGGGGGCTTTACCAACACTTCAATGGGCCTCTACGGCATCGGGTTTGCGGCGGTCGGGATGCTGGCCACATTGGGCATTACCTTAGCGACCGATGCTTATGGGCCGATAGCAGATAACGCCGGCGGCAACGCCGAGATGAGCGGCCTGGGCGAGGAGGTCAGGAAGAGGACCGATGCCCTCGATGCCCTCGGCAATACCACCGCTGCGACGGGAAAGGGTTTTGCGATAGGCTCGGCTGCCTTGACGGCAATGGCTCTATTGGCGGCCTACATTGAGGAAGTGCGAATCTGGATAGCGAGACTTGCCGAGGAAAGCGCTACCGGAATATATCACGTGGGCACAATTGCTTTTGCCGCCAAAGACGGGGTCGGAGACGCGATAAATGTGAAAACCGCCGACATTATGGAATTTGTCAGCGCCTACGGGATGAACATTATGAATCCAAAGCTGATTGGGGGTCTTTTTATAGGGGCTATGATGGCGTTTGTATTTTGTGCGATGACGATGAAGGCGGTCGGCAGGGCGGCCGGCGCTATGGTCAATGAGGTCCGCCGCCAATTTAAGGAGATCGCCGGGATTATGGAAGGCACCGGCCAGCCGGATTATGCACGGTGCGTCTCGATTTCGACCAAAGGGGCGCAGAAAGAGATGATTCTGCCGTCGCTGTTAGCGATTATCGTTCCGGTCGTCACGGGATTGCTTTTAGGTGTGGCCGGGGTGATGGGGCTTTTGGCGGGGGGATTGACCTGCGGCTTTGCCCTTGCGATTACGCTCAACAACGCAGGCGGCGCCTGGGATAACGCCAAGAAGTACATCGAAAAGGGCGCCCACGGTGGAAAAGGGTCCGATGCACATAAGGCCGCCGTCGTTGGTGACACCGTTGGCGACCCCTGCAAGGACACCTCCGGACCGAGTCTGAACATTCTGATAAAGCTGATGACGATGGTCAGCGTGGTTTTCTCGGGCGTTATCGTGAAGTTCGCCCCGCAAATCAGCGAATGGCTGCACTTGGGCGGCAAATGAGCGTGTTTTGCTTCGGGGATGCGAAAAAAGCGGCTGTTTGCCGGGGGCTGGGCGGTTGACGTGAACTGCTTATAAGTGTAATCTATCGGGGCGGCCGAATTGGCTGCCCTTTTTCTATTGACGTTGAGGATTTGAGATTTGACGGACACCGAAAGTGAACAGGCGAGGACATTTGCCCTGTCGGCTGCGAAGTTAGCGGCCGGGCGGCATTGCACCGATATCGTGGTCCTGGATTTGAAGGGCAAGTCGCCGGCCACCGACTATTTTGTAATCGCCACCGGCACGAGCAACAGGCAAATGCGGACCGTCGCCGATGAAATCTGCCAGGCCGCCAGGGACCAGGGCCTGCAGCGTTTCGGCAGGGCCGGCTATGACCAGGCGCGGTGGATTCTGCTGGACTATGTCGATGTCGTAATCCACATCTTCGACAGCGAGTATCGAGAATACTACGACCTCGAACTGCTCTGGGGCGACGCTGAGAAATTGATTATTGATGATTGATTATTGACTATTTGAATGAAGCTTGTCGTTGACATTCTTGAGGAACGGATATCTGCTGCGATGGCTGCGGCTGCGGGGGTGGAGGGCTGTCCGGCGATAGTGCGGCCTTCGACGGACCCTAAGTTTGGCGATTATCAGGCTAATGGCGTCATGGGGCTGGCCAAGAAGGTCAAGACCAATCCGCGCACGCTCGCTGAGGAGGTGGTGAAGAATCTGGACCTTGGCGATATCTGCGAGCCGCCGGAGGTGGCCGGGCCGGGATTTATCAATCTGCGATTAAAAGCCCATTTCCTCGCCGAGCGGCTGCTCGAAATATCCTATGATTATGTGGACGAAACCTATCCAGACGGAATTCGTAGACCGTACCCAAGATTCGGGATTAGCCAAGTCGCGAATCCGAAGACCATTGTCCTTGACTTCTCCGCGCCCAATATTGCCAAAGAGATGCATGTTGGTCACCTCAGAAGCACGATCATAGGCGACTGTATCTGGAACCTTCTCCAATTCTTAGGGCACGAGGTCATCCCCCAGAACCACATTGGAGACTGGGGGACACAATTCGGAATGCTTTGTGCCTTGCTCGCCAGAAAACGTATAGCTATCGGCAAGAGTGGGCATGACGTCTCAAACGCGATTATTCTTTCTGACCTTGAGTCATTTTATAGAGAGGCAAAGCAGCTCTTTGACAATGACGATGTATTTGCAGAGGAAGCACGAGAAGCAATTGCCGGTTTGCACGCCGGGAAACAGCTTTGGATAACTCTTTGGCGACAGATTGTCCGCGAGTCGGAAAAGCACTATAAGGAAATCTACGATAAACTCCACGTACCGCTGGGAGCTTACTCTCGGGGGGAAAGTGCCTACAAAGATGACCTGACTGGTGTTGTTGAGGAATTGAAGCAGAAAGGGTTGGCAGTGGAATCTGATGGTGCGGTTTGTGTTTTTCCGGAGCGGTTTAAGAACAAAGAGGGGGAGCCTTTGCCGTTTATTATTCGCAAGTCGGATGGGGCTTATTTGTATGCTACTACGGACTTGGCGGCGTTGCGGTATCGTGTTGATGAGCTGGGTGCGGATGCGATAGTTTATGTTACCGATGCGCGGCAGAAGCTGCACTTTGAGATGCTCTTTGCAGTTGCACGGATGGCCGGGTGGGATGTAAGACAGGAGAGAGGAGACAGGAGACAGAAGACAGAGTTTGTTCACGTTATGTTCGGAACTATTCTCGGCGACGACGGCGCGCCTCTTAAGACCCGTGAAGGCGAGAACGTGAAATTGAAAGAGCTGCTTGATGAAGCCGTCGAGCGGGCAAGGGCGGTCGTGGAAGAGAAGAACCCGGAGTTGCCCGCACGGAAAAAGGACCAAATCGCGAAGGCGGTCGGGATCGGCGCCGTCAAGTATGCTGATTTTTCCAACAACCGGACGAGCGACTATATCTTCAACTTCGACAAGATGTTAGCGATGGACGGTAATACCGCTCCGTATATGCAGTACGCATACGCGCGGATAAAATCGATTGAGCGCAGGGCACAGAGCAGGGATGTGGATATCGAGACCGAGCTTGCCGGGGTGGAGACATTGAGTTTGACTGAACCGGCTGAGCTGGATTTAGCGAAGTATCTGATTCGCTACGGCGAGGCGATTCAAGCTGCCGCCGCCGACTACCGGCCCAATTACCTGACCAGTTACCTTTATGAGCTGGCACAGAAATTCAGTGCGTTTTATACGAACTGTCCTGTTCTGGATGCCGGGCCCGACAAAAGGCCCACAAGACTTTTGCTCTGTGATCTGACTGCGAGGGTCATCGGGCACGGCCTCAGTGGACTTTTGGGCATAGGAGTTGTCGAGCAGATGTGATGTCATTTGGAGCCCTGTCCTGAGCGCAGTCGAACGAGCAGTCGAGAAATCTATTGAAACAATGCTACATACGCAATACGAGATACGATTCACGAGAGACGAAGGCCGAGAGCTATGAAGATAGTGCAAAAGGATTTTCGCGTCAGTACCAGCGGTCGTAACCAGATGATTGACATTACGCGCAAGGTCAGCACCGTCGTGAAGGAATCGGGAATTGCCGACGGCGATGCAATAGTCTATTGCCCTCATACGACGGCGGCGATTACCATAAACGAAAACGCCGACCCGACAGTTCCACAGGACATCCTCCTGACGCTTGAGGAGCTGATACCCCATTCTCGGCCGGGCTATCGGCATTTCGAGGGCAACTCGGACGCTCATTGCAAGAGCTCACTGGTTGGCTGTAGCGAGCAAGTCCTGATAAGAGACGCGGCACTGAAGCTCGGCTCCTGGCAGGCCATATTCTTCTGTGAATTCGACGGCCCCCGCAGCAGAACGGTCGTAGTCCAAGTCCGCGGACAATAGGCCGGAGAGAATCACCTGACCACTTGATGACCACGCGCAAATCAGCTCAGGCTGCCCCTACGCGCACAAAATAGGCGAGGTGGTGGGACCGGCTGGGGGGGAGACCGGTGCACCACACTGCCTCGCCGAGGTTTGTATGCTGCAAAAAGCAGCATAGCTTCACTATATTAGATACCAACTGAAAAAAGCAACTCTTCGGTCTATTCATTGTCAAAGAAAAAAACGAAAGAGACACTCCTGAGGGGACTTATCCCTAAACCCCCTACTTTCTTGTAATACCATTATATAAGCTCAGTCGGCAAAATGCAAGTGAAAAATTGACTTTTTTTCGTCCTTTTTTCAGTGCTCGTACCGTCTGAACAACGAATATCGGACCAAATGCCTTGAATATCCGCCGTATTGGCTCGTACTATAACCTACAAATCTCACCACCGACCGTTCTCACAATGTTCCGCGTGACAAAAACCGGCCCCCAAACCAGCCGAGGGCCGCAGAATATACGCCCGCAACAAAGGTCTAACCAAATCACGACCCTGCCAGGACCTGTCCGCAGCGATCAGCCGAACCTTTGCCCGAACTCCCCGGATTCGGCAGTCAACCACCATCTGCGCCGTCCAGAAAATAGGGCCGCCGAAAATTAGGCTTCGCTGACTTTTATGCTGGCAATGTCTTCCACAGACTGGTATTTTGGGCGCATCGTCGTTTGCAGCCAATCGGTTTTCCTGCTTGGGTCTCTGGATGTTTGTAATGTCAAAGATTTCTGAGAGAATTGAGCACGTAAAGCAGACCATCAACTCTGCCTGTGCCCGGGTGGGCAGGGAGCCAGGCGAGATAAAGCTCGTCGTCGTAACCAAATCTGCGACAATGGAGGCGATCAAAGAGGTTATACGTCTTGGCTGCACGGAGCTTGGTGAAAATCGCGTTCAACAGCTAAAGAAGGTTTCCACTGAGGTAACCGGTTTCCTGCAGGCAAACGACAAGAATTCGAGCTCTCCAAAACAAGTCAATTGGCATATGATAGGCCATCTGCAGCGCAATAAGGTTCGACAGGTCTTGCCTGTAGCTTCTCTGATACATTCGGTCGATACGCTTCGCCTGGCTGAGGAGATAAATGCCTCGGCCGCAAAGCTCAACCTGTGTCCCAGGGTGCTTCTGCAGGTCAACACCTCCAACGAGCCGCAGAAATATGGTGTTCCAGTCGGTGCCGCCACCCATCTGGCTGAGCAGATAGCCACCCTGCCAAGTTTCCAACTGGTTGGTCTTATGACGATGGCGCCGCTCACTCATAATAAGGACATCGTGCGGGCCTGTTTTGTTCGCGCTCGTGAGCTGTTTGCTGAGATGCGCGGTGAGAAAATCGTCGGCCCGGAGTTTGCCGAGCTTAGTATGGGTATGAGCTCCGACTACGAGGTGGCCATCAAGGAAGGCGCAACAATCCTTCGCATCGGCTCGGCAATATTTGCCGGTTAAGACCGGCCCCCGGGAATTCAACGCCAACCGCGAGCGACCTTCAATTCTCCGGCCTTCACGCCTGATGTTCGGTTGGCTGACACCTCGCTTCTGCTGCGCCTTTCCACGCGGTCAAACGCGAGAGCCTCCACTCAGAAAATGCCCAAAAAAACCCAAGAAAACCGAAAAGTCCAGCCCGTAACAAGCCGAAATTAACTATGCTGATTTTTATCAGGAAAAATATTGGCTCGACGTCCTATAACCTAACCAGGCGGCAAGCAAAATGCAAGAACCACAGTCCACAAATACCGTTGAACTGCCGAGAAACTTCACTGATGTCCTGTACTTGACAAATCAGGGCCAAATGCCGCCCGAAATGAAACGCCTCTTGAAGCGCAAAAAGCTCTCCTGCGCTGTCCTGGCGATACATGCTTATCCACAGATAAGGGACCGGCTCGACCTTATCGGAACAGTTATCGTCGATGTCGAGAACCTGGAGACGTCACAACAGCAGAAATTGGCCCAAATAATCGAGTCGCTCGAGTCGGAAAATATCGGCGTAGTTCTGCTGACCAACCGCGTGGAGCTGCCCGTAAAGAGCTTCGCATTGGCGCCCGCTAAGAGCAGCTTCTCAATGACCGGCAAAATGGAGTCCATCTCGATAGATGACCTGTGGGTAAGAATCAGCATGAACCTTGCATACCGCAAGAAAAGTGACGGAATTACCGTTAAGCCCGCAGGCCCCCCCAATAAAATGCACAAGCTCTATAAGAACACCCTCGCAGAGCAGCTCCACATGACAGAGGCCCTCGTGGACAATCTGGCCGAGCAGCTGCGTCTGGCCGGTCTCGTTCAGCAGGATTTCCTACCCGCGCAATTGCCCAACAGCGACACAATAAGATGGGCGGCAACGTTCCTGCCGGCCGAGTGGGTATCGGGGGACATTTACAACATCGTTCGTATCGATGAGCAGCACATCGGCTTTTATGTAGCCGACGTCGTCGGGCACGGATTGCCTGCCGCACTGCTGACTATCTTTCTAAAGCAGGCCCTGGTCATGCGCCAGACCGTCAAGAGCGATTACCGCATATTCCCCCCGGCCGACGTTGTGAAAAACCTCAACGTGCGCATGGCCGCACAAAAACTCTCCGGCTATCAGTTCGCCACCTGCTGTTATTGTCTGCTCAACACGCAAACCCTGGAGCTGACCTATTGCCGCGCAGGACATCCCTACCCGATTCTCATGAAGCCGGGAGCAAAACCGGAGCAGCTCGAGCTGCGAGGCTCCCTTCTCGGAGTTTTTGACCAGGCCGAATTCGCCGAGCGAACAATACAACTTGAGCCGGGTGACAAATTGCTCGTATATTCCGACGGGGCAGATCGGTTCATCGGCGGCTATAATGACCAGGTCGGCTTTCACTTCAAGGATGAATTCTGCGAATTGAGCAAATTGCCCATCGCCCAAATTGTGGACAATCTTACCACATTCGCGCACAACCAGAAAATCGACGTATCCGAGGTTGACGACATTACAGCAGTCGGCCTTGAGATACTCTAATCGGCGCCGAGTATCGCTTCTCATCCTTTATCATGCGGCCAGTTTTGGATTTACGATTCCCGGCGCGGACTTTCGGCGGCAAGAGCCATCGGCAATCGCCCAAAAACCACCTTCAACACACGCGACTGCCGTTTCTGCCTCGTGACAGAAATTATTTGCAAAAGCCCATCCGTACGCTATACTAATTGGGCTTGATCGATACCTTTTGCATGGAAAGGATGCGGCAATGGCGGATAAAGATAGCGATTTGCAGAAAATAAAGAAACTTATCAAAATAATGAAGGAAAACGAGCTGGTAGAGATTGAAATCAAGCACGGCGACAACAAAATCTCCCTCAAACGCGCCCAACCTCAACCCGCTGTCGGCGGGGCCGTTGCCGCTGTGCCTGTGATAGGGCATGAACCGCGGGTCGTCCCTGCACACTCGCCGGCTGAAGATGGCCCGGTGACTTCCGCCCAGGCTTCGCCGGACCAGCAGCAAGAGGGTCTGGTGGAGATAAAGTCGCCCATCGTGGGAACATTCTATGCAACGGCAAGCCCTGATTCCGAGCTTTATGTTGAGCTCGGCTCACACATCGACACACAGACAGTCGTCTGTATAATCGAGGCGATGAAGGTAATGAACGAAATAAAGGCTGAGACCAGCGGAACAATTACCGAAGTGCTGGTAAGCAACGGCCAGGCCGTCGAGTATGGGCAGGTGCTTTTTAGAGTCAGACCGGACTAACGATTGATTATTTTCTATTGATTATTGAAAAGGCCGGGGCGAATAGGAGCTCTAAAGGCAATAATCGATAGAAACAGTGAATTGAAAAATGCTTTCAAGAATCCTTATAGCAAACCGTGGCGAAATAGCACTTAGGATAATCCGTGCCTGTCACGAGCTTGGCATCGAAACGGTGGCGGTTTATTCCGAGGCCGACAAGGATGCGCCCTACCTGCAGCTCGCCAACGAAGCGATCTGCATAGGTCCGGCCAACTGCGCCGAAAGTTATCTCAATATCGCGAGCATCATAAGTGCGGCCGAAGTCGCCGACGTGGACGCAATTCATCCGGGATACGGCTTCCTCGCTGAGAACGTAAACTTTGCACAGATATGCCGCGACTGCGGAATAACCTTTATCGGCCCTCCTGTTGAGGCAATGCGACTGCTCGGTGACAAGGTCGAAGCCCGCAAACTCGCCCAAAAAGTCTCGGTTCCGGTTGTGCCGGGTTCGGACGGCGCCATCGAAGATGAGTCCGAAGCCCTGACACTCGCAAACAAGATGGGATACCCCCTGATAATAAAAGCGGCCGCCGGAGGCGGCGGGCGAGGTATGAGAGTCGCACATAACGATATCAGCCTTCGCTCGGCTTTCAACGCCGCACGTGCCGAGGCAGAGGCCGCTTTCGGTGACGGCCGTGTCTATCTGGAAAAGTTCATCGTTGAGCCACGCCACGTCGAGGTCCAGGTGATGGCCGACAGCGACGGCAACGCACTGCACTTCTACGAGAGGGACTGCTCCATCCAGCGAAGACATCAGAAAATGATCGAGGAATCACCCTGCCCCGTCCTTGATAAGCATACCAGAGAAGAGCTTTGTGAAGCTGCGTTGAGGATTATCAAAGAGGCCGGGTATGCCAGTGCCGCAACCGTTGAGTTCCTTCTGGACGAGCATAAGGAGTACTACTTCATTGAGGCAAATACGCGAATCCAGGTCGAGCACCCGGTTACGGAAATGGTCACCGGACATGATTTGATTAAGTGGCAGTTGAAGATAGCCAGCGGCCATACCATCAAATCCAGCCAAAGGAATATCAAGCTCGCCGGAGTCGCCATTGAGTGCCGAATTAACGCCGAGGACCCGGAGAATAATTTTGCGCCTTGTCCGGGCACGATAACCAGGTATATTCCGCCCGGCGGCCCGGGAGTTCGAGTCGATACGCACGTTCATCAGGGCTGGACGGTCTCGACGAGTTATGATTCGATGATTGCAAAGCTGATTGTTCACCAGAGGACGCGAGCCGAGGCCATCACGACAATGAGACGGGCGTTGCAGGAATTTGTCATCGAGCCGATCAAAACAACAATACCCGCCTGCCTGGACATCCTCTCGCACAACCTCTTCGTCAAGAATAAGGTCGATACCGGCTTCGTAGAGCGAAACTTCTGAAAAGTTGTAGATTGCCCCTCTTTAAGTCGCTGTCATATTTGTGGGTTCGAGAAATCAGGTGAAAAGAGAATATCAAAAATGATATCAAAGAAGCGATTCGACAAAGAAATAGAGAATATCGTAAGCCAGCTTATCCACCTGTATAAGCCGGAAAGGATCATTCTTTTTGGCTCACTGGCTAAAGGCGAGGTGAAACTGGGGACGGACATCGACCTTTTTATTATCAAAGAGGATGTGCCCGAACTTGGCGTTGATAGAATCCGTCAACTCGATGCGCTGATCAAATACAGCCTGGCTACTGACTTTATCGTATATAAACCGGAGGAGCTTGAGCAAAGACTGAAATTGCATGATCCATTCATAAAAAGTATTCTCAAGGAAGGTAAAGTGCTTTACGATGCTGCCTGAAATTGCCAAAGAATGGATAGAGAAAGCAGATGAAGACTACGGCTTTGCCCGTGTGGGCATTGAGTGCACAGATTATTTTGGTCAGATATGCTTTCATTTTCATCAGGCGGCGGAGAAATATCTTAAGGTCTTCATAGTCGCCAACGAGTTGAAATTTAGAGCTGTCCATAACCTCCTGGAGCTGCTGGATACCTCCAAACAAAACAATCCGCAGGTAGAAGAGCTCCAGCAAGCCTGTCGGTTCCTCAACCCGTTCTATATTGACACTCGCTATCCTGTCCACTGGCCGACTCACTACGACAGAAATACCGCCGTCAAGGCAGAGAAGATGACCGGTGAAATCAGCGACTGGATAAAGAAATCGCTAAATGCTTGACTTTTTTGACAAGAAAAAGGTCGATACCGGCTTCGTGGAGCGAAACTTCTGAGTTGAACCGGGATATTCTGCACGCTGGGCTGAAATCTGCAAGCTCCACCGAGGCGTGAACATCGGGTTCTCACTTTTCAAGGGCTGTCAGGTCTTCGTAGGTTTCGCGTTTTCTGATGACCGAGAATTTGGCGCCGTCAACAAACACTTCAGGTGCCCGGCCTCGGGCGTTGTAGTTGCTGCTCATGCTAAAGCCGTAGGCGCCGGCGGTAAAGACGCTGAGCAGCTCTCCCCGCTGCACGGGCGGTAGAATCCTGTCTTCTGCAAGGAAATCCGCACCTTCACAAATCGGCCCGACTACATCGACGACTCTCGCCCCGGCCAGTTCCAAATCCTTAGTGCGATGCCGCGGAACAAATTGCTCCTGTACGTTAGCAGGCCAGATGAAGTGAAACGCATCGTACAGAGCCGGACGAATCAAATCGTTCATCCCCGCATCGACTATGACAAATTCCTTTGCCCCACCCTGCTTGGTATAAAGGACCCGAGTAAGCAATATGCCCGCATTGGCCGAGATGCTCTTGCCGGGCTCGAGGATCAGCTTGAGGTTCTTATCTTTGAGCAGTGGGACGATGCCTGCCGCGTATTCGGCTGCCGAGGGTACGGTGTCGGATTCGTAGTCGGCGCCGTAGCCGCCGCCCAGGTCGAGCGCTTCAATCGTATGGCCGCCGCTGCGAAGCCGGTCAACGAGCGGCAGGACCTTTTCCACGGCTTCAACGTAGGGGTCAATCTTCTTGCCACCCGTTCCCAAGTGGACGTGGATCGCGCAGAGCGCTACCACGCCGTTGTCGCCGTACTTGGCAAAGACCTTCTGTGCACGCTCGATATCAACGCCGAATTTTGTCTCCTTCTTGCCGGTGGTCAAAAAGGCGTGAGTCTTGTAGTCAATATCCGGATTGACACGCAGGGCAACTTTCGGCTGATTGTCCCGGACCGCGATGTTCTGTTTTGTTAGTTGAATCAGGTTCTCCAGCTCGGCTTCCGACTCGATGTTGAAATAGCCGATGCCGGCATTCAGAGCCTCGATGATTTCGCGGTCGGTCTTGCCCACGCCAGCGTAAACGATTTTGGCCGGGTCGCCCCCGGCCTGCAAAACGCGATACAGCTCGCCGCCGCTGACAATATCGAATCCGCTGCCTTCGCCGGCCAGGAACTTGAGGATGTTTATGTTGCCGCAGGCCTTAACGGAATAGCAAATCGTGGTATCAAGCTCGCCGTAAGCCTTTTGAATCCTTCGCAAATGCTCGGTGAAAGTAGCTTTGCTGTAGATATAGACCGGCGTGCCAACCTCGGCAGCGATTTTCTCAACACCCACGTCTTCGGCAAACAGTCTGCCGTCTTTGTAGCTAAAATAATCCATATCGTCATTCTCTTCGCAAAGCAGCCTTACGAACCTATACAAACCCACGTTCGTGCCGGCAAGTAGTATAGGGAATCGAATCCGAATTGCAAGAAACCAATTGGCCGGGCCTGGATAAGCCCGATAATCGGTGCCGATGGGGTGAGCAAGTCTGGCTCAGACCGATCATGATTTTGCAGGCGATAGACGGTCAATTGGCTGCGATGCTGGAGGGGTGATCCGCTGATTCGAGGTATAAATAGAACGGAAGGCTTTGCCGTCATGACAAAGCCTTCCATTTTTCGCATAACCTGCCGCAATCTCGATATTCCTGCATGCGGCTGATATCACCGGTTTACCCGGCAGCCCGCCAAAATCCGAAACAAAAACGGAAGCGGGCTTTTGATCAGATTGTTACGCTACCTTTTCTTTTTCCTTTTCTTTTTCTTCTTTGTTTTCTTCTTAGCCTTCTTCTTCTTAGCTTTCTTCTTCGTTTTCTTCTTAGCCTTCTTCTTCTTAGCTTTCTTCTTTGTTTTCTTCTTAGTTACTTTCTTCTTTCTCTTTGCTTTTTTCTTCGCCATTGGTTTTCACCTCCTTTTGGCTGACCAAATCCTTTTATGTTCTTGTTGTTTTCACAACACTAATAAACATTAGAAACCTTTGTCAAAAAAATTAAACAAAAAAGCTAATAATTTCATATATAATTTTTATCGTCCAAAACTTTAGGAATACTTGATACAATTTTTTGCCCCGGGAGTTTTACACAGCTTCGCATATTGTCTATCATACTATTCAATAAAACGTCCTGACTCGTTTTCGTTGTGAGTAAAATCCCGACAAAAAGCAAAAACTACATTGCTTCTGTAACGCCCGTTCAATACAATCTACTTGACTTATGGCTTGATTTCGTTAGTTTTGGTTGCAAAAGAGCGTATCTTCTTATGTCACTATGTAAGTTTTCAAAACGTTGTGATGAGCAGGAGTCTAACAAACATCTTATTGAAGTCTGAGACTTTCTTCCGGTTGTTAACACTTTTAACGACGGAATTTTCTTGATTTGTCGTGCAAAAAATTTTTTAATAAATCGCACAGTTTACTTGTTAAATTCTCATGGCGAAAAGGAAAATAGCATTGTTTGGAGGCACGTTCGATCCGATTCATCTCGGGCATATTGCTGTCGCCGCCGATGCCGCCAAACAAATTGGCGCAGAGAAAGTTGTTTTTATTCCGGCGAAGCGCTCTCCGCTTAAGGGGTTTTTCCCGAAGGCCCGTGATGAAGATCGACTTGCCATGATAGCTCTTGCAATCGCCGGCAACGAGAATCTTGAGGTAAGTGATTGCGAGCTGAACAAGCCTGCGCCGAGTTACACGTTGAATACCGTGCGGCAATTTCAGACGGACTACGGACGCGAAGCTTTGATCTATTGGCTGGTGGGTGCCGACGGGGTAGATGATCTGCAGCATTGGTATGGTATTGAGGAGTTGATTGATGCGTGTCATCTGTGTACTATGTCCAGGGCCGGGTGCGAGCGGCCGGATTACGGCAAATTTGAGGGTCTCTGGGGCCGCCAACGGGTTGAAAAACTCCAGCGATGCATTATCCAGACGCCTCTGGTGGACGTAAGCAGCACTGAAATACGCAAAAGATTAGCTGCAGGGGCTGATGTAAGCGGTATGCTGGCCCCAGCAGTCGCCGGCTACATCCGCAAACATGCTCTTTACCGCGAGCAAATCGACCCCAAACTAAGCGTCTGAACCGGGCGGAAATCATAGCGAACGGTCCGCAGCGATCACAAGCTCTTGACGGACTTTGTCAGCCAGTCATACCAGTCGCTCATACCTTTACCGGTCTTGCCTGATATCGGGAAAATCTCGATGTCTTTGTTGAGCCTGCCGGCATCAGCCTTTGCCCGCTCGATATCAAAGTCAACCAGGCCGCCTTCGAGAAGGTCAATTTTGTTTATGAGCAAAACTTTGGATTTTGCAAAGATTGCGGGATATTTGGCCGGCTTGTCGTCACCCTCGGCGACCGAAAGCACCACTATCTTGCCATGCTCGCCGAGATCAAAATCAGATGGACAAACAAGGTTGCCGACATTCTCGACGAAAATCAAATCCAGCTCTTCGACAGGCAGTTCTTTCAACGCAGCGCTTATCTGGGCCGCCACCAGATGACAGGCGCCTTCGGTGTTTATCTGGACGACCGGTGCTTTGGTTTGGCTGATTCTCTCGGCATCTATGTCGGTCTGAATGTCGCCCTCGATCACGCCGATTCTTATTTCGTCCTTCAATTCGCTTATCGTTCTCGTCAGAATCGTTGTCTTGCCCGAGCCGGGTGATGAAATCATATTCAGGCACAATTTCTTGTGCTCTGTGAAAAAAAGGACGTTTTCAAACGCATACCTCTCATTCTCGCCCAAAATCTTCCTGCCAACATTAACTCTCTTCATAGCGCTAATCCGTTTCAAGTTCTATTTCCTCTAATACCAAAGCTGCATCGCCCAGCAGATCAAAATCCTCACTACCGCACACCGAGCATCTCGGCTGCGAAAGCTCGACATCAAAGCTTTGATTACAACTCCTGCACTGCGCCTGCAACGGCTTATGCTCTATTTCCAGCTTCATACCTTCGCACGGCGTATCTTTGGCGATAGCTTCAAAGGCAAAATTGAGTGCCTCGTCATTGACACCTGAAAGCTTCCCGCAGCTTATCTTCGCACCGACCGGCCTTCCATTGTGTTTGGCCGCTTCCTCTGATATTGTCTCCAGCAGACTCTGGGCCACCATCGCCTCGTGCATCAGCATATCCTCGGCAGTTCTCGCCCGTACGGCATCTGCACGATTCTTCTTCCGCCGATCCTGGTCATCAGCTCCACCGTAGGCACATCACGCGTTTCAACCACTTGTCCTATTACCCCTGCATCGGCGCCCAATGGATGATTCCTGCAAATCTCCAGACAATCATCCGCCGATTCCGGCGAGACAATCGCGACAAATTTGCCCTCATTTGCAATCGCCAACACGTCGAAGCCAAGCATATCCGCTGCCGCCTGCACCGTCGGATTGACCGGTATTTCGCCCTCGCAAATCTCAATGCTCAGCCCGCTGTCTCGTGAGATTTCATTTAGCGTCGCAGCCAACCCGCCGCGCGTCGGGTCCCGCATAAATTTTATGGCGCTTGTATCCTCCGGAAACCCCATTCTGCTACGTTTTGCAAAATGGGAGGCCTCCAGCAATTTGCAGGTCAGCTCGCCTATACCGGCGCAGTCGCTTTGCAATTGCGACTCAAACTTGATGCCCTCCCGCTGCGAGATAATGGCCATACCGTGGTCGCCTATCGTGCCGTTGATGATGATCTTATCGCCGGGGGCGATTCTTTCGCATCCCAGGTCCACACCCGGTAATCTTACCCCGACTCCCGCGGTGTTTATAAAGATTTTTTCGGCTGCGCCGGCCTCGACCGTCTTGGTGTCCCCGGTTACGATGTTGACGTTGTTCTGCGCCGCCGCCCGGCTGATACTCGTCAAAATCTTCTCGAGCAGCTCAAATTCGAGGCCCTCTTCGATTATCAGCGACAACGCCAGGGCCACCGGCCTCGAACCGGCAACCGCCAGATCATTTATCGTCCCACATACGGCGAGTTTCCCGATGTCCCCCCCGTTAAAGAACAACGGCTTTACAACGTAGCTGTCCGTTGTAAAACATATCTTGTCGGAAGTAAGATTCAGCTTTGCCGAGTCGCCCAGCTCTGCGAGGGTATCGTTCTTTAGCTTTGGGAGGATATGGTGACGGATCAAGTCGTCGGTCAATTTACCGCCGCCGCCGTGCGCAAGTAAGATTCTGTCGTGTCTGTTTGTTTCCACTGCGCCCGATTTCCTAATTTCCCGAAGTCCCGATCCCTGTTATCCTGATTTCCTGATACCACCGTACTTGAACCAAGCTGCACAAGCCCCTTCGGAGCTTACCATACAGGCGCCGACCGGCTGTTCTGGCGTGCAGCTTTTTTCAAACAGGCTGCACTGCGGCGGGTCTATCAGGCCGCACAACACTTCACCGCATCGACAGCCTTTTGCTTCTTCACCCGGGGTTTCGGTGATGTTGAATCGCTTAAGTGCGTCAAACTGACTGTATTTGTCTTTTAGTCTGAGCGTGCTTTTTTCTATTTTTCCCAGCCCTCGCCAGTAACCGTCCGCCGGCTCGAAGCACTCGGCGGTGATTTCTTGCGCGGCGACGTTGCCCCTTTCTGTTACCACGGCGCCGTATATTGATGTTACTTCGGCTTTGCCTTCTGAAAGCTGCCGGCAGATCTCCGCAAGCCCTTCGATTATTTGCAGCGCCTCAAAGCCGGCTACCACGCACGGACGCCCAAAGTCATCTACTATCTCGGCAAAAGCACCGTAGCCGGTTATCACGCTGACGTGGCCGGGGCAAAGAAACGCGTCTATCTTATCGTTCTTGCTCGACAGCAGCGCCCGCATCGCAGGGACGACAAGCTTGTGCGCGGTCAGAACAAGAAAATTATCCACCCCTTGTTCGGCGGCCTCGGTTACCGCCACGGCGGTAGCCGGTGTAGTGGTCTCGAAGCCTACCGCCACGAAGACTACTTTCTTTTCGGGGTTATCTTTGGCCAATTGCAGCGCATCTTCACTACTCAGGACCACCTTGACATCGGCTCTCGATTGCTTTGTCTCGAGCGACCCCTCCTTGCCGGGGACCCGAATCATATCGCCGTAAGTTGCAATCATGCAATCGTCACGCTCGGCTAATTGCAGCACAACATCAATATAGCCCTGGTCGGTAACGCAGACCGGGCAGCCCGGCCCTGACAGGAGCTTGAGTCTCTCCGGCAGGGCGGACTTTATGCCGTTGCGGAAGATGGCCACCGTGTGCGTGCCGCAGACCTCCATTATATTGATCTGCCGGCCCAGCGATTCGCACGCGGCCTCCATAATTCTCTGTGCTTTGTGAATTCTCTCGAGCATAACAGCCTGAATCTATCCTGAAATCTTATTGTCTGTATCGTCGAACTCGGTGATTTGCTCAATGAGGTCCCAGGTCTCTTTCGCCTCTTCTTCATCGACAAGCGAGATTGCAAATCCCGCGTGTATCAGGACCAGGTCCCCTATTTTGGCTTCCGGCAGCAGTGTAGTCTTGGCCTTCCAGCGGTTCCCCATCGCGTCAACGACCGCAAGATCCTTGTCTAACTCAATTATCCTCGCCGGTATTGCCAAACACATAATTCGTCGCTCGTCTTTTTGCTTACTTCAATCAAAGATCACATAATAAGAATAATTGTCGTCCTCATTATATTATTCAACAGCCCTGAGGTCAATGCGTTTATCCCTTGTGAGCTTGGCGGGGGTGTGAAATCATTTTCCCCCATCTATCCTCCCGATTTCACTAACTCTCCCACCCTCCGCTATCCACTATATACTATATACTATATACTATCCACTATACGCTATACGCAATACGCAATACGCTATACGCAATACGAGACCTCGACCCGCAAAAAATCCAATCCACAATATATGACAATACCCGCGAGGCCGGCATGATGTGTGGAACTGCTGAAAATCGGGTTCTCGAATGGAGGGCAACAGTGGAGGTATGCCAAAACAGTAAGAAAATGTGGGTACATTCAGCAGATGTGGCCTCAGATGCAATCCGTGGGCCAAACTGGGTTGCTTAACGCTACAAAGGAGACTCGGTTTTCCTTTTCCTATCGGAGATTAAGACGTATAATGCCGAACAATTGATATTGTGAATACGATGGGACTGCATTATGGACTCGGGACTGTCTAAAGGTGATAAGGTCGTCATAAAAGCCCGCACCAACGAAATAGGCATGATTGACGGGGAGCCGAGAGAAACCAGGGGCAAGTTGTTCTATCCTGTCTGTACTGATCCGAGCCAGCCGAGTTCTTATTATCCCGAGGAGTCGCTGGAGAAGTACGTCCCTCCCAAGACCGTAGAGGAGTTGCTGAGGTCAAAAGAGTTTTCCGATGTGGGCAACTTCATTCAATCACTGATCTACAAGAAGCTCGAAAAACCTCTGTCGGATAACCTGTACACGTTTTATGCGTCGCGAACGGAATTCCAGGTGCATCAGTTCAAGCCCGTCCTGAAATTCCTCAACGCTTTCAGGCAGAGGCTTTTGCTGGCGGATGAAGTCGGCCTGGGGAAGACAATTGAAGCTGGCATCATGATCACGGAGTTGTCTGCTCGATTAGGGGACTTGTCGAGGGTTCTAATCGTATGTCCTTCTATGCTTATCCCGAAATGGGAGGCGGAGATGAGAAAGCGATTCAGTCTCGATTTCAGCATCCTTAAGAGGACTGAGTTCAACAGGTTTTTGGATCGATATGGTGAGTACGGAGAGACGGAGAGAATCAAGGCGATCATTTCCCTGCAGACTGCCAGGTCGCGCAAAGTTATCGGTAAGCTGAGAGAAATCAACCCGCATTTTGACGTTGTGGTTGTAGATGAAGCCCACTATATGCGGAATCCCGAGACTCGAAGCAGTGAACTGGGAGAAGTTTTGTCGGATTTGTCAGACGCGATGCTTTTTCTCTCTGCCACCCCGTTACAAATGGGGACACCGGACCTTTTCAACCTTCTCAGCTTGCTCGTTCCCGAAGAGTTTTCGGATTTTGCTTTGTTTCATCACGTCATTGAGCCGAACCAATACATAAACGATGCCTTGCGGAGGTTGTACGATCCGGAGGCAGCCCTAGAGGTGCTAAGGAGAGTGGAAGCAACGTCGCAGAAGGATAGATTCAGCAGGAATCCTTTCTATCATGAGGCGGTGCATCTACTCAGCAACAATAAGAAACTGAGTCGCGGGCAAGCAATTCGGTTACAGAAGCTTCTTATAGAGCTGAATTGCCTGTCCTATGTTTTCACCCGAACAAAAAAGAGAGACGTTGCGATTCAGTTTCCTACGAGAGAGGCAAGGGTGATCAGGGTTCAGTTCACTCCGCAGGAGATGGAGTTCTATAACGCCGTGACCAAGTTTGTGGCAGACCGTTTTACGGCAAGACACAGGGCCTCGCAGGGAATATCGTTTGCGGTCATAATGCCTCAAAGACAGGTTGCAAGCTGCATCCAGGCGATGAAGAAGAATCTTGACAGTATAGTCAAGAAGAAGGTCATCAAGGCTCCTACGGGGGACAACGGCGATTTGATCGATCTATCGGGGGATTCTGGTGAATCCTGGAAGCTGGAGGCCCAAGAGTTGGGAAGCTTTCAGAAACTGAAGAGAAGTGCTGGCCGGATAGGTTTCGTCGATACGAAGTTTGACAGGTTCCTGGAGGCGCTCTACAAGCTTGAAGATGAAGATTCAAGCTGCAAAATCATGGTTTTCGCCTTTTTCAAGCAGACATTGGAGTACCTGAGGAGCAAGCTGCAGGCAACCGGATACGGTGGGAAAGTCGCCTTGATGCACGGGGACGTACCCACCAAAAGCAGACAGAAAATCATCAGGCAGTTCCGTGAGACTGATAAGATCAAAATCCTTCTTTCTTCGGAAGTCGGCGGTGAAGGTCTTGACTTTGAATTCTGCAACGTGATCTTCAACTATGATCTGCCCTGGAACCCTATGAGAGTGGAGCAGCGTATCGGTCGTCTCGACCGGTATGGCCAGCGCCATGAGAAGATCTTTATTTACAATTTCTCCATGGTCGGGACTATTGATGACGAGATACTGAACCGGCTTTACCGCAGGATAAACATATTCGAGACTTACATCGGGGACTTGGAAGCTATTCTTGGAGAAGAGATAACAGAGTTGACACAGGAGATGTTCCGTGCAGAGTTGACATATGAGCAGAAGGTCGAGAAGATCGAGAAGGTCGCGGAGAACATAGCAAGAAGGCAAGAGTCGTTGCGGGAATTTGAAGAACAGTGCCAGAGATTCATCGGACAGGACGAGTACTTCAACCAGGAGATTTCGAAAATATTGGAAACAAAACGGTTCATTACTTCAGACGAAGTGATGTTCTTTCTCCAATTCTTCCTACGGAGTAGATTTCCTAAGACAACTCTACTACCCCCGAAAAGCGGCAGAGAGAATGTGTTTGTCCTCAAGTCGGACGAAGGATTTCGCAGATTTGTCAGGCGGTACTCTACTGCGAGGGAGAACATAAGGCAAATCGACAAGAGGTTGGCTGTTGAAAGTGGGACCCTGGTGACTTTTAGTGATCAGGAGGCTTGCCGGGATGGTTCTCTGGAATTCATCACGATCCACCATCCGGTTATGAAGGCTGTAAAGCGGTATTATGATGAGAACAGGCAGGAACTGCACAGCACGGGGTGTTTTCGATTGCGGGGGAATGGGAAATATGAGGGGAAGTCTCTTTTCTTCGTGTACTTGCTGGAGAAAACGGCGTTGAAGAAGGATCTTATTCTGATACCGATTCTGGTTAACTTGGGGAATGGGAAGGTTCAGATCATGGATGAGGTTTCCGAGTGGTTTCTGAGCGAGATTGTGAATGCTGAGCCCGTTGATAATGTGAGCTTGCCCACGTATCAAGAGGAAGATTTTGAGGCTGCTCTTGGGGACTCGTCCGAATATCTGGAAATGATTCGCGAAGATGAAGAAAACAAACTAAAGAGGAGTAATGATACGCTGGTGAACAACCAGATTGAGAGTGTAAACCAAGCAACCAGAATCAAAATAGACAAGGCAAACGGGACTATTGAAAAGCTTCGAGAACAAGGGAAAAGCGAAGCTGATCCGATCGTACGGCTCCACAAGGGAAGGATTCGAAACCTCGAGATATCCAGGGAAGAGAAGGTGGCCGAACTGGAGCAAAAGAGAGCCGTCTCTGTGGGTTTTAACCTTGTTGCAGGTGGATTCGTGATGATTGAAAACTAGGAACAGTCTATCCTTCTTCTCCATTCTAATTCGTTCATCGAGTATATCGCCCCTCCGCCCGGTAAACAAGTCCTAATTCCCCCGTTCACAACTTCGCCGCCAGCCTCATCTCCGCATTCTCCCATTTACTCATCCACCCATCTACTCTTTAAGAATTTACTTTACATCTAACGAATTATGTGGTATAATGCCTATCGAACTAATAGCGGATACTTGATACTAAATACTAAATACCAAATACTAAATACTACAGCAGGAGGCTAAAATCACCATCAACGCATTTAGGCATCAACGCATTTACTCATCTACGCATCCACTCTACCCTCTCGGCCCTCTACAAATGTCGCGAACTCTCTACAAATGTCGTGAGAACTCTACACTTGTCGTGAAAACTCTACAAATCGACTACTTTTTATGCAAAACAAACCCAATTTTCTCAGAGGCC
>CAYWOD010000031.1:0-22117 GCA_964459805.1 uncultured Pirellulales bacterium | reverse complement strand
ATGCTGCACATCAGAGCAGCGGTCGGCTGGATATAAAAGGATTCGAAGATGCTGCCCCGGGCAAAGGCAAGTATCGAGGTGGTCATTCCGCAAGTCGGGCAGGGAAGGCCGTACCTTTGCTTGAAACCGCAGGGATCGACCCACCGGTCCACGCGGATTCGGTCCGTCGCCGCCAGGTGAAATAAGCCGAATGATGCAGTTATCACAAGGAAAACGATTCCGGCCACGACCCGCTGCCGGGTCGAAGCTCGACGGAAGATTTTGGGTTTATTTAACTGTTGGCTTGTCTGCATAACTACGTTAGAATAGGAGAATGTAACGGTTGTGTCAAGGTCATAGATGGGTGGCAGATATGGTGTTGGATCACGGGAAACTCAGTAGAATGCTGGAGACGGCTATTGTGGCAGCGCGTCTGGCGGGACAGCGGGCCATGGAAGAGATCAACTTCGTCAAGGTTTCGGTCAAAAACGACTCCGAGCTGGTAACACAGGCCGACGCTCGATGCCAGCAGATTATCATCGACCGAATCAAGGAGAACTACCCCGACCACGGGTTCATTGCCGAGGAAGGGGACGAGGGCAGGTTGTTCAAGCAATCGCCCCGGGGCTCTGAGCCTATCTGGTGGGCCATCGACCCGATAGACGGAACGAACAATTTTGCACACGGTATGCTCCTGTTTACAGTCAGCGTTGCGGTAATATACGAAGGCAAGCCGATTGTGGGTGTGGTCTTCGAGCCAGCCACGGACTCGATGTTCACCGCTGTCAAAGGCGGCGAAGCCCAGTTGCACGGGCGGCGAATCATGGCCGGCAAAGCGGATATGGATGGGTATTCAAGTGTCGGTCTCGATAGTCATTTCCCCGGTGATGACGGCGTGCCGGGCTGGGTTTGCGAGATTATACGGCGGACAAGGTATCGCAATCTCGGCACAACGGCCCTGCAATTGGCATACGTGGCAAAGGGCGGCCTCGTAGCTACTATCGCCTCCACGCCGAAGCTGTGGGATTTAGCGGCTGGGGCAATTATCGGCGAAAGTGCGGGGGCTATTATGACCGATTGGCAGGGCAAGGACATCTTCCCACTCGATCTGGACGGCTATGAAGGCCGGGAGTTCCAGGCAGTATCAGCCAACAAAAAGGTGCACCAGCAAATCGTGGACCTCATAAACGCCTAACTGCACAGCTTACCACGGGTCGGGAACCGGGTGCAGCGCACGCACTTTCACCTTTCCAGTGGTGTAAGGAGATGCGCTCAGCGGACTAACGCCGCTTCTATCGAGTATGGCTATGACCCTTTTCTGCGGACCATTTGCACCGATGCGAACAAGTATGTAAGCAGTGAAAACGTCGCTTCGCACGGTGGCAAGATCGCTGAGACGCGAGAAAATGAGATCCCGCTCCTCGAAATCATTCGCCACACCATCGCTCGGAGTCAGATCGGGAAAACCTGCTTGGTCTATCTCAACACCCCCTGGATCCTTATCGCGACCGTGACCGTATTTCCGAATATCGAACGGCCCAGCGTAGGCAGGCAGAGGAGCAGAAAGAGGTACGTTCAAAGCATGTGTAACATTTAACAGCTCCCATATATTCGCAAATCCGTGCTCTTCCCGCACCAACATCCCCGGGGGCGGCGGTACCCGAAGGTCCCACATGCCTCGTGCTCTACCACCTGAATAATCCACAATACCGGGCAGTAGCTGCAGTTTATCCCTATACGCGACTATTGCCTGGGCTACTTCACGGCCCACCCAGGGCAATTGCGCTATGACAAACGGCGGAGCGGTGTTGATGTTTATCCGCCCTTTTATCCTTGCTTCCCCCGCCGGACGGCCGTGAGCGGTCGGGTCAATGACTGTTAGATACTGAAAGATGTTTGCAAAGGCCGGATTCTGCAAATCAATGCGGATCGACCATTCGTTAGGCTCTGTCGCAAGCCGCACGCCGATCATATCGTTTGGGTCGCTGCTTGGCCCCACGGTAAGCACTCTGGCGATATCACCGACCGTACGCAAACCGATGGCAAAGCTCGGAATATTGTAGTTCTTCCGCGGCCCGGGCCCGGGTGGCCTATTCTCTCTATCCAGTGTATTTATATTAGGGTCGAAGACCTGATACACTATGTTCCAGTCATTGTCGGCCCTGGAGTAAAACTTCGCCGTATCCTTAACGGCAAGCCAGTTAAACCAGGCATCTTCAGTATCCTGCCGGTCGAGATAAATCTGCGACCCCCCTGCCGTTCTGATAAGATAGATGTCATATTCCTCAGGCTCATAATCGGGCGACTCCGGTAGAAAAGTTTTCTGAGTATATTTCGCCAGCACGAGATTAGGATCCAACAACCCCGTAATACCAAAGTCGGTCGAAGCCTCGGTGCCGTTGATTATTATATATCGGCTGTCAGCCGCTATGGTACCAGCCAGACTTACCGAATATACGACGACTGCACCGTTGCGAAGCTCCAGCTTGAAACCGGCTAATGGAATATCCACGTCGAACGGATTATAAAGCTCAACCGCAAAACTGTTATTCCCCGAATCAGTGGGGGCATCCACGCCGGTGTCGCCGCTGATCTTAAAGGCTATTTCACTAATAAACGGCTGCGGCTCAACGCCATAATACATCTTGCCTCTTGGGTCTCGGAAAGAGGTCACCCACAGATCAGGGTCGCTAAAGTCCTTGATATTAACAGCCAATTGAGCACCCAAATCATTAGCATCTCGACCCGGTAACAAATTGGGGTCGATCCCTCTCATTAACGCCCCAAATATTCTCAGAGGGAAGTCAGTAACAGCAACCATTTTATTCCCATCCGGCGTGATGATGCGGTCCATACTGTAGGCAGTGGCGATGTGGCGATAGTCGTAGTACTTCCAAAGAGTAGGATCATCCGATAGCTTGGCGTGTAGAAACCACCCGTCAAGATTAGTTCCAGAACTGCCCGAACCTATAGGCACTTCGAGCGTCGTCCCGCCGAAACCGTCGTCCAGAAAAGAACGCGCCCAACCGAATCGCTCGATGCGGGTATCAGTCTCTCGTTGGTTCAGCAGGAATCGGTTCCTAAGCTCCAGCTCATCCGAGATATCGAACGGCGTGTATGGCATTGGCAACTGACCGTATGACCAGGTCACGGCACTCTCATATTGACTCAGATTGTAGGGATAAATGCCAATGCCCCTTGCCAGGAGCAGAGCCTCTTCGTCGGCACGCGTCCAGACTCCCCGGTCGGTCAGGCCCATAAGATTTATCTGCAGCAGGCTCGCGCCGTCAATCCCCGGACCATTGGGATCGGCCGGATCGAATTTGAACGCTGCGTTGACATTTATCATCCCACCGTTGTCGATGATCCGGACAGCCACAAAAACAGGCTGGCCCTTGCTCGACGTTATGCCCGGCACAATAACCCAAAGTGAATCGGCTATGCCGTCGCCGTCTGCGTCGGCCAGGAGTCCTTCAGCCATGATGCCGGGGTCCTGATAGTCCGGGACAACTGCGACCGGCAGGTCGCTCGCAGCCACCCCGAAGCGACCGTAGATATCGCTTATGCGGCGCCAGAAGTAGTTTCCCGGCGCTGCCTCATAAGGCTCGATGACCGCGAGCCATTCGTCCTCCGGGCCGGGATAGTCGTGGTACTCCGCGTATTGTGGTGCCGGGGGCATCCTGCCTGGGATTTTTGTGCCTGGCACGTCCCAGATCAACTGCCCGGATATCTTCGCAACGACCGTATCGACTGCCAGGTCGAGCTCCAAGCTCTGCGAGACGGCCGACGTTGCCATCCTGTCCACGCGGGCAACCATAAGGAACAAAACGCCGACAATAGCCAACAGGCTGGTCAGGACCACCGTTAGGATCAGCGCCGAGCCGCGGGCCATCCCCGCGGGATTGATGCGGGGCGGGCCGGCACAAAACGCATTTTTCGAGAATTCTTTATTTGCCACTCTCATCTTTGTGCCTTCGTGTCTTCGCGGCTAATACTATTTGTCCAAATAAACAATATGCGTAAAAGTACGGCCTTGCTTTATAATGCCCTTCGAGTCGAACAGCATAAAAGTGAACTTGAGCGCCCGTCCGAGCCCCGGAATGGAGTTGAAATACGTCTCATTCAACATTCCCACCGGATAAGTAAAACCGCCCCAGTTAATTATCACCTCGCCATAGAGAGGCCCGGGGGGAGCGAACCGATAAGGATACAATACTCCGGGAACCTTAGAACTGCCCAAAAAGAAATCGGAATCTCCCGTGTCTCCGTCACCATCAGGATCGACTTCCGGGACCCACCGCCGTTGGGCACCATACCAGCCTTGGACCTTGAACTCGCCCACGCCCTCGCACAAGAGCATGTGGATAGTACCGGGGTCGGCAGTGTCAACGTTTGCGCCCCTAACGGCCGGCCCGACAGTGGGGGTATAGACATTGACATCGGAAATCACGGTCAGCATGTCTTGCTTGAGCGCTTTAGGTATGTGTTTCCATCCTTCCAACGATATCTCGTCGTACTCGTATTCGTTGTTCCAACGGTACCAGTCGGCGGCAGGATCGAAGTCATCAAAAGCGGGGTCAGGGGCCACTAAAATGTGCTGGGTCCTTGCAAGTATTCGTTCGGCCTTGGGCTGCGCTTCGGCCTTGACAGGCCCTTTCCTTGCCAGCATGTAGCAGATCCTTGCTGTATTGCCGCGGATCATCGGGGCGGCCTGGTACGATTGAAAATCGCCGTCGGCGAAGAACATTATTCGATCAAACCTCTCGAAATCGTCGAGGTCACAATCAGTGTAATCCGCAGAGCTTAAACGTGACGCCACCCAGGTTACGAAGATCTCTCCATCCTTACGGAGGCCCTGGAAGTCGGCGTCGAGCTGGCCGGTAATGGCGCGGAGCTTCTGCATGATCTCGGCGTTTGCGAGGGCAATGCGGTGGGTGTCGATGCCGGCGTTAAAAATCACCCCTGCAAAGGACAGAACGATCGCCAGTATCCCCACCGCGACCATAAGCTCAACTAAAGTGAAGGCGTTGGTTGTTGGGTGTTCATTGTTCATTGTTTGTGGACTTATGGAGCGCTTGAGGCCACTGAGCATCTTTGATAGGTCTGTCAACTCTTTGCTCAAGTCAACAAACTGCTTCTGGTCGATATAACTTTGTTTACGTGATATTCGCAGAAGTGTGACACACTCAAAAAGCGAACCCCTTGCCATATTTATGAAACGGCAGAAGTCTTTTTTAGTTCGAGCCGAGCCCTCTGAGATGTTCGATGGTATGGCAACCGCAGCCCTCCTGAGTTGACTTGTCAAGCCGAACATTTCATCCTTCGGGAAATCCTTTGTCACAGAATAGACACCGGCGACCAAGTCAATCGCTTTGCTGTAAACGTCGAGATCTTCAAAATTAAATCCCACTGCATTGTCTTTCTATGAACAATGAACTACAAACTATGAACTACGAACTACGAACTACGAACTAAAAACTAACAATTTCTGTGGTTAAAATCTGATTACTGTCTGATACACCGCTATACAGGGCCCCCTGCCGCGGCCAATCGGCGGCGGAACTACCCAAACCATATCACCCCCCCGCCAGGGCTTATCCGGAGCAAGAAGAATCTCGGCGGGACCGGGACCATTATCGACTACTCGATAGATTTCTCCGGTGCTGTCTTCAACGATGGTGGAGCCGGCGCTAATCCAGGTCTCCTTGCCGCCCTCTACGGTAAGCACGAGAGCGGCTGGCATCCCTGAAACGCCGACCTGCACAGCAACAGGCCGATCTATCACCGAACCCAGCGGGTCTGGGTACTTGGAAGCGGCGCCGACCTTTCTGCTGACAAAAACCGTCACCTGTACATCGTGATTCGGATCGGAGGGATATAGTCGGCACAGGGCAGACCAGAAATACTGCTTGTCCGGCAGAGTCCTCGTTGATGGATACGCAAATTCGTTGGCGTCCACCAGCCCAAGCGCCCCTCTGACCTCGTAACCAAAGAGCTTCTGCTCGTAAAGGCAAGGGTCCCTCATGTCCACGCCAAAGAGTTCGACCTTTGCAAATGCCTCGTTGGCCACGACAGTCGCGATAGTCCGCTCAGTGGAGACGGTCGTAAGATGGATGCCTACAAGGAAGGTGCCGCCTATGAAAATCATTCCGATAGCGAGCGTGCCGACCGCCATCAGGACCTCGACAAGAGAAAAACCGCCATATTGCCGCCTCTTGGCCATAGTCATATCAATCCTTCGAGATTATCATCCCTGTATAGGGGTTAATGTAAATCGCTTCGGGGACCAATCGGGCCAAATAGTCCGACCACGCCCTGCCGGCTTTATAAGCCTGCTTGAATTCAAGCCTGCTATAGATGATAAAACTCCTTCGGCTGTATTCCGGCCCCAAACCCAACGCCAGATAATCGTCCTGATAAAACATCCCACGAGGATCAGTCGCATCGGTAATCTTCGTTTGGGTATTAAAAACGTCATCCGCGCTCGCGATCGATGCACTGTCCCTCCTGCCGTTTCTATTCCTCACGCGGACCTCGTGCATAAGCAGCTTGCCTGAGGGCGAGAAAATGACTGAAAACGTGGTTGTTTCCCTCAACTCTTCCGGGGTGTCTATCTCGCCGTCGGCATCAATAGGCTCATCTGTAAAGAGAATGGCAGAACCTGAAACGGTCCTTTGAACTAACGTCAAATCCATCACGCCGACAGAGTCGGGCAGCCTTATCGGTTTTGCCCCCTCAAGAGCCCGGAAACCGTTTGCCAGGCCCGTCCCGGCCGGCTCACGGTCAGGATCGTGGACTATGAATATCATATATTGCGGTGCGGTCAGCGGATTGAGGGGCTCCGCGGCGTCAGGATTATACGCTTTCTGGAAGCGTATTCCGACATAACGGCTTTCTTTGGCCGCGAGGGCGCGTGCGGATGCAAGGGCAGCGCTTATCATACTTTTTGCGCTGCTGCCGGACTCAAACGAGTCGATGACCATCCGGACGGCCGGCAGCCCCACGCCAAGCAACAGCGCCATAACTCCAATGACGACCGCCAACTCGGTCAGCGTAACGCCGGATTGTCTAAGTTTTGCCCTCATTGCTGTTGTCGCACTTGCCGTTTAATCTTCTTTTCTGCTTTGCCGTCAGGGCACGCTATTTATCTTATCTATTTGTTTGTTACATTGTCTGCCGCAGCAGCCGGGTCTCCTATACCATGGTTTCTGTCCAGGCCGGCCGATATGAGCCTGGGAAAACTGTCAGCGGCGGCGTCATATCTGTAATCCAGGACGGTGCCCCACGGGTCATATATCTCCTGAATGGGCGGCACAGCGAGCGGATTGAATTTATTATGTATTAACTTGTCGCTGATTTGTTCCAGCACCTCTCGAGAGCCGGGCATGGAATAAAGCTCAAAGTAAAGTATTTCACAATTGACGTTGGGATTGGCGTCGGCCGCGACGGGAAAGACGCCCCTAAAGTCGTAATACTCCTGCAGTGCACTTTCAAGCAGCGCAAAAGTGGCTTTGACGGCCTTTTCCTTGGACTGATTGTCAATGTGAGCGGCGATGCCGAGCACCATCCCGGCCAGGAGCATAATAACGGCCACAACAGTCAACATCTCAATAAGAGTTGTACCGCTTTTGTATTTGCCACTTTCCATAGTATCAACTCGCGCAGTGAGGAGTGGATGGGAGCTTAGTTGCCAAAGTTGCGGACGTCGTCACCTGTTCCGTAAAGGCCATCCGCCCCCGCTGAAATCAATATGTAAGAATTAGGCTTGTATGGCCATTGCTTGGCCGTAATTTTCGGGTCTGTGATGTAATCATAGAAGTTACTATAGCCGCCTCCAGGAACGCCGAGTGGATGAGTCTTCCCATCCTCTGCTGCCTTTAAGAAAACAAGGACCTCATTATCGCGTTCATCGTAAACAGCACGTATGTCCTTGCCTGCGGTATTCGCCCGGTAATATAGAATAGGCGCTCCTGCCTTTGCGGTTGTGCCGCCGGGAAGCGTTACTTTCGTAGCGCCAAACACATCGCAGAGGACATAGGTATCGCCGTACAAAAGCCCTGTTCCGGTTCTTAGAAAGAGATCGGCTAACTTAAAGGCGTTAGCAGTCCCTTCCAGATACGGGTCCTTTCTCTGGCCAAAGAGGACAGGGTCGCCGGTATCGTACACAAAAACCCCGGCAGAGTTGACTCCATTGGCTCTGAATTCCGACTTCGGATGGAATCCCAACAGGTCCAAGCCCAAAAGGGCCTCGGCGAGCTTCTGGGCGCCGCAATAATCCAGCCGTGCCCCGCTCACCGGATCTGCACCGGTTGACGGTGGATAATCGCCGCCGCAGTCGCTGTCGTTCTTAAAGGTCGTCAGCCCCAGCTCGATAGTCACAAACTGGCCTCTTTGCTTGGCCTCCATTGCGGAGTTCTTGACGGCACTTACAGCGGGAATAAGTATTCCGACTAACAGCGAGATTATCGCCAGAACCGTCAACATCTCCACGAGTGTCAATCCTGATTTTTCACTCTTCACAGCTCATTCCTTTTTCTATATCCACCATCGTTAATGGTAATAAGTTATGGCTCCGGTACATAGCTGCAGCCCAGCCAGGTATCGGCAATAACCGTAAAGTCGAAGAAGTTGATGAAGCCGCTTGGAGCAACGTCGTCGTCTCCGAACAAATTATATGGGTCATCGCGGTCCACTTGCTGCAACCAGATCGCGGCGAGCTCCCGCAGGCCGACCATATCCCCGTCCCAGCCGCCGGCGTAGATCGCAAAGTCCAGAAAATTGATAGTGCCATAGCTGGTCACATCGTCATCGCCGTGGAATAGATTAGCCTTGTCGTCCGGGTCAATCTCATCGCTCAGCCAGAGTCCCGCCAGCTCCTTCAAATCGTTCGCATCGACACAGCAATCGTGGTCAATATCCCCTTCGAGAAGCCCGCCTCCGCCGCAGAAGAGATTGCAATCGATGGCATCCCAGAATGTAAAGTATCTGTCACCGTACAGGCTTCCGCCCTCGTTTATTCTAATGCCCAGCGACAATTTGTGTGCACCTTCAGCTCTGTATTTGTCCTCGACAGTATAGACTTGCCCGCGGTATTCACCCCTCAAATCCGAACCTACGCTGTTTGACTCCCAAACGACTTCATCGTCGATCAACAGAAGTGCGCTGGCCGCATTCGGATTCCATTCAGGAACAGAATAGGAGTGCTTATCCAGCTTCACGTCGAACACAATTCGCTCAACGTTTACGAGGTCCACCTCCTGAGAAAGAGTTGCCATATCTCCAGCGTCAAAGGTTTTCCACTCCGAATGAAGCGTGAGATTGTAGGTGCGGTCGGTGGCCCAATCCGTATAGATATATCCCGTGAATTTGTCCACCGGGATGTCAACACTCCAACCGTTCGGCTCCTGTACGGCGATGTCATCTATCCAGCCATCGTCCTCGAAGCTCGGGTTTACAATCGCGCAACCCTCGGATCGAGCCAAATTGCCTGCCAACAACATAACCATTGTTACTCCAATAACCATTACTCTCTTTTTCATCACTTTCTCCGTCCTTCAAACGTTCACTATCATCAACATTGTAAGCTACACTTCCCCGGCCCCCTGCCGTTAATCACAAGAAACAACTATCTCAACAGGACCTCTGGGCAACCTGTAGCGACTACTCTCGCCTTCTTGCGGCGGTTAGTTCACGTATTTCCACTCAAAATTGCATATATCATCGGCCGTGCCATACTCGCCGTCGTATCCTGCGGAAATCAGGATGTAAGTATCCGCCTTGGAAGGCCTGTCCATAGTAGTGATCTTGTCACTTTTCGTGTTCTTGTAAAATCTCACGGGGTCTTCGAGCTTGTGCTGCTTGCTTGTTGTTCCGGCGCCGCCGGCGACCCACGGCTTGCCAAGTACAATCAACTCTTGATTGTCCCAGAAATTGTAGATATTGTCTGCGTTATCAACAGGTGACATTGGTCGGGCCGGATCGTGCAATCTGCCTGTAGTATGGGCCTTGTAGTAAATTATGGGCATCCCGACCTTTATTCCCGTATCTCGCTTGCTCGTGAACACGTCACACAAAACGAAACTTAACGGGTCAAACGCGCCCGTGTCGCTGCCATATATATCCTGCATCCTGAAGGCATTGGCGCTTTCGAGCGGCAGAAACGGGCCTTTTCTGGCCGACAGATCCATAGGATCGTACAGGGCCACACCCGCGGCGTCCGCACCGTCCGCCCTGAAAATCGAATTGGAGTGAAAGCCCAACAAATCCTGGCCCATCATAGCTTCGCAGAGCTTCATCGCACCACAGTAGCTTGCCCGCGCCGGGCTGGCGTCGAGAGCATCGGATTCAGGATAACCATCGAATGCGTTACCGAAAAGCTCGATTGCAGCATCCATGCTGTGAAACTGGGCATTTTGCTTGACCTCCCTGGCATATATCCTGACCCTGTTCAGGGCCGGCACAAGAAGACCGATGAGAATTACGATAATGCTCATAACGGTCAGCAATTCCACAATGGTAAATGCCGCTTTTCTGTTGGATTGTTTGGCGATTGTCTTCATTTTTTTCTCCTTACAAGTGTAAATTATTGATTCCTGTTCTTTCTCAGACACTCATTGTCGTAATAATCTTTATCATTGGCAGGAACACGGCCAAAACGATGGTCATAACGATAAGGCCGAGGCAAACAATCATAATCGGCTCAAGCATCGACATTAACCCTGCAACCAGCACGTCAACCTGCTCGTCGTAGTTGTCGGCCACTTTCAGAAGCATCTTGTCCAGGTCGCCGGTTTCCTCGCCGACTGCAACCATATTGCTGACGATTAAGTCAACTGTTTTTGACTGCTTTAGCGGGCCGGCGAAAGTGTCGCCCTGTCTGATGGAGTCGTGAACGTTGCCAAGCATATTGGAGAATACCTCGTTTCCTGCCGTCTCGCCCGTAACATTAATGGCATCGAGGATCGGCACACCGGCACTGATCAATGTCCCTAACGTTCTGGTCCACCGCGTGACGGATATCTTGCCGCTGAGCTGACCAACCACGGGCAGTTTCAACTTAATGCTGTCCAGTATCAATCTGCCCATGCGAAACCTCCTCATGAATCTAAGAACGAAGATAATTCCAAATGGAACTGCCAGCAGGATGGCCCAGCCGTAGTCGTACGCAATCCAGCTACTTACTTTGAGCACTACCTGCGTCAGCTTCGGCAGCTCCGCGCCCTCGGTCATCTCGGTCAGCACCGCTGTAAAATTGGGTATTACGAACGTCATCAGCAGCAAAAGAATAATAAAAGCAGCGGTTAAAACCACGACCGGATAAACCATCGCAGCTTTCACTCGCGATTTGAGTTTCTGGGCTTTTTCCATAAAGTCGGCCACACGTGACAAGATCAGGTCCAGCACGCCGCCGGTCTCACCGGCCGCTACCATACTGACAAGCAGCCGATCAAAAGCCCTCGGGAAGTGCCCCAGCGCTTCTGAGAGTGTCGCACCGCCCTCGATGTCGTCACCAACATAACCGATGACCCTTTTGAATGTGCCCGACCTCTGCTGCTCCTCCAGAATCCGCAGTGACCGCAAAATAGGCAGGCCCGCATCCTGGAGCGTGGAAAGCTGTCGTGCGAACTGGGCAATGTACTTGACCCTGACCTTGCCGCCGGCGCCTCGCCTTCGCTGGGGCCTCAACGCCGCCGCAGCGGGTTTCTTGCCCGCCCCGCGAACACGAACCTTCGTGGGGAAATACCCCATATTTCGTATCTTGCTTATCGCTTCCTTCTGGCTGAGGGCATCAATTTCATCCTTGATCTCTAAGCCCTGCGCGTCCAGTGCTGAATATTGAAATGTAGGCATCTTCAACCTCCCTGAGAACCACAGCTAACCACCAGGTCCCAATTCGCAGACAGTCCGTCTTGCTATACTTCTTCCATAATTGTTTCCTTTACCACCTCGTCTATGGTAGTAGTGCCGTCATAGATTGCAGCCAAACCATTATCACGGAGCAGCTTCATACCGGCTTTCTGGCCCGCCGACCGCAGAACAGCGGTCGAGGCCTGATCCATAATCAGGTCACGTATTTCATCATTGAATACCATAATCTCGAAAATGCCGATTCGTCCCCTGTAACCGGTGCCGTTACACTTATCACAGCCCCGGCCATAATAGAACTTTTTGCCCTTGATCTCCTCCGGCGTAAGCTGCAGCTCCATCAGTTGGGCTTCGGTCGGCTCAAAGGGTGTCCTGCAGCTATTGCATATCCTCCTCACCAGCCGCTGACCAATGATCCCCTCGATAGTTGCTGTTAGAAGAAACGGCTCAACACCCAAATCCAGAAGTCGTGCTATCGAGCTCGGCGCATCGTTCGTATGCAACGTGGTGAATACCACATGGCCTGTAAGAGACGACTGTGCCGCAATCTCCGCCGTTTCAAGGTCACGAATCTCGCCCACGAGTATGATATCCGGGTCCTGACGCAAAATCGAACGCAGGCATCTTGCAAATGTCAGTCCGATATCCGCCTTCATCTGGACCTGAATAAGACCATCAATGTCATACTCTACCGGGTCTTCGGTGGTAATTATCTTCGTTTCAACGTCATTAAGCTCGTTCAAGGCCGAATACAAGGTGGTTGTTTTGCCGCAACCGGTCGGACCGCAGACTATAATGATTCCGTTGGGCTTGTGAATAAGCCGACGCACTGAATCGTGGTCGGCCAACCTCAACCCAAGCTTCGCCAAATCAAAGCTCACCTGCGTCCTGTCCAGAACACGCAGTACCACACTTTCTCCAAACATTGTAGGCAAAACACTTACACGCAAATCAACCGGATTACCCTGGACCGTCAACGATATTCGCCCGTCCTGCGGCAAACGCCTTTCAGCAATGTCAAGGTTAGCCATAACCTTTATACGCGAGCTGAGGGCCGCGGCAATATACTTCGGCGGAGGAATCATTTCATAAAGAATGCCGTCGATACGATAACGCATCTTGTATTCATTCTCAAACGGCTCAAAATGAATGTCCGAGGCCTTATCACGAATCGCCTGCAGCAAAACCAAATTCAGCAGCTTCTTGACGGGATTCGACTCGGAGAGCTCCTTCAATTCATCCAGGTCGATACTCTGATTCCTGCCCTCAAACTCCGCAAGGAACGTATCGCCCTGAATCTCATCTATCAGCTCATCGATGTTTTCGTCCTGCGTCTCCTCATAATATTTTGCCAGAGCCTTTTCCAATGAATCCGAGTCGGTCATCTTCGCCTTGACCTTGAAACCCATCAAGGTGCTCAGGTCATCGGTGGCCCGGAAGTTCTCCGCACTATCAAGGACAACCGTAAGCTCGTTTTCTTCCTGACTATACTCAAGCGGCACGATGTGATAGGTCTTTGCCATTTGGGCCGGGACTCTCGCGATAACATCAAGGGGAATGTCAAGGTTGTCAATACTCACGTATTCCATACCCCGCTGCGCGGCCAGCGCCATTCGCAACTGGTCCTCACCGACAAGCCCCAGCTCAAGCAGAATCTCACCAATCTGGATCTTCCCCTGTCGCTGTCCCTGTATCTTCAGACACTCGTGCACCTGCTCTCTACTGAGAACTCCCATCTTTATAAGAATCCTGCCGAGCGTCCTGCTTCGCAACTGCTCTATGGGAGGCATCGTTCGCGTTGCTTTTGTGTTTGCCATTTTATGTTTCCTACTATGATCAAACCAATTCCGAGCCTATGCTATTATACGACATTAAAGCCTGTATGGCAAATAAATTACGCATTGGACACCTGGTTTTTAGGACTGCAACATAGGCTAAATGGAGCTATTTGGGCAACTCCGCAACCCGAAGAAAAAACCCCCCTCTTGACCAAAAACGCAAGATATGCCGGCCCAACACCCTGCTACAACCGCAACTTCACGCAATTGCGATGCTGGCTGATCGTGGGGAGTCACGCCCGCAGGATAGGTCCGATATCCTTCATTTCCCTTACGGCTTCTTTGCGCTTGCCCTTGGCCCTTGCCCCTGCGCCTTGCCTCTTAGCCGTGGCCTTGTCCTGCAAAGCACCCGGCTGACGGCCCTTATCGAGCATTTCCTCCAGACTGATTCTCCCACTGTCGTACAGTTTCCAGAGGTGCTCATCGAGCAACTGCATTCCCAGCTTCTTGCCGGTTTGAATGCTCGAATCGATTCGGTAGGTCTTGTTCTCCCGGATAAGATTAGCAATGGCAGGTGTTACCACCATAAACTCGTATGCAGCGATTCTTCCTTTCCCGGTAACCAAGGGACAAAGGGCCTGGCTCAGAACGGCTATCAGATTGCCGCTCAACTGAATGCGAATCTGCTCCTGCTGGTTCACCGGAAAGACATCAATAAGTCTGGTAATCGTGCCGGCAGCACTTGTAGTATGCACGGTGCTAAAGACCAGGTGGCCGGTTTCTGCGGCTCTAATGGCCGCTTCGATTGTCTCGAGATCCCGCAGCTCGCCTACCAAAATCACGTCGGGGTCCATTCTTAAAACCCGTCTTAAGGCCTCTCCAAAACTGGGGACATCAATACCTACTTCCCGCTGGTTAATAATAGATTTCTTGTGTTCGTGATAGTATTCTATCGGGTCTTCAACGGTTATAATGTGGCGGTCAAAGTTTTCATTAATATAGCTTACCATACAAGCGAGGGTGGTGGTTTTGCCGCATCCGGTCGGACCAGTAACGAGAAACAGACCTCTCGGCCTGCGGCACAAAGCGGCACAAATCTTGGGCAGGCCTATTTCCTCGAACGTCATAATCTTGGTGGGGATAAGACGCAGCACCAGTGTGATGTTGCCTTTTTGCCGGAAAATAGACACGCGAAATCTTGCCGCGTCCCCGTAGGCAAAACCAAAGTCCGTTCCACCTTCTTCCTGGAGCTCTTGTTGATTGCGGTCGGGAGTGATGCTTTTCATCAAAGCCGCTGTGTCACTGGGGTCAAGAACCTTGGTTTCCAACGACCTGAGCCGACCGTCTATTCGCAATACGGGCGGTCGGCCGGTAACAAGATGTATGTCTGAAGCCCCTTGCGTAACACAGGCCTGCAGCAATCTATCCATGTTAACTGTTGCCATTTTACAAACCCTGATAACTACATTTGATTTAATCTACGACAGCGCCCTCTGTCTGTGTTATTCTGACTACTTCGGTCGGCGTTGTTATCCCATTAAAGATCTTCAACTTGCCGTCTTCCATCAATGTTCTCATTCCGCTCGCCTTTGCCGCCTTTCTCAAATCGGTAGTTGGCGCCTTTGTAAAGGCCAGCTCTCTTATTTCGTTGTTCATCTCAAACATTTCAAAGATAGCGATTCGACCCTTGTACCCGGTGCCCTGGCACTGACTGCATCCGGTGCCTTTATAGACGGGATGTTTTTCGAGGTCTTCGGAGCTTATGTTGAGCAATTGCATATGGCTCGGATCCGGATTCTCATCAGCCACTTTGCACTTATCGCAGATAATCCTTACGAGTCTTTGCGCCATAATTGCCTGTATTGAGCTGGCTACCAGAAACGGCTTGACACCCATATCGATAAGACGGGTAATCGCACTGGGGGCGTCATTCGTATGCAAGGTGCTGAAGACCAGGTGTCCGGTCAGTGCCGCCTGAATGGCAATATCCGCAACGACGCCGTCTCGAATTTCACCAACCAGGATGATATTGGGGGCCTGCCTGAGCATCGACCTTAGTATCCTGTCAAACGTCAGGCTTATTTCTTCCCTCACCTGACACTGATTCATTCCGTCGAAGCTGTATTCCACAGGGTCTTCGGCGGTAATGATTTTCTTGTCCGGCTTGTTAAGCTCCTGCAAAGCTGCATACAATGTGGTGGTTTTGCCGCTACCGGTCGGACCGGTAACGAGAAAAATGCCGTTTGGCCTTTTGATAATCTTCTGGAATTGCTCGTAATTATCGTGCTCGAATCCCAGCGATTCGATGCCGATGTTTACAGCGTCCGGGCGTAAGATTCGCAGGACAAGGCTTTCACCGTGGTTCCCGGGCAGAGCCGACACGCGGAAATCGATGTCTTGCCCCCCTATCTCACGCTTAATACGGCCGTCCTGCGGCAGCCTCTTTTCGGCGATGTCCATACCCGAGAGAATCTTGATACGGGTAGTCAATGGCGCCTGCATATTCTTGGGGATGTTGTCTTTCTCCAGACACACGCCGTCCACCCGGTATCTGACGCGGACCCTGTCGGCCATCGGTTCAACATGTATATCGCTGGCCCGCATATAATAGGCATTGTCTATTATGAGATTTACCAGCCTGATGATGGGAGCCTCATCACCCTCACCTCCGGCCTGAGCCAGAAGCGATTCGGCCTGCAGCTCATGGCCGGCCTCAGCGAGCTCTGCGGCAGTGGCGTCAATGCTGTGCTTGAGCCTGTCGCCTTCTTCCTTCTGTGCCCGGGCAAATGACTCCTCGATGTAAGAACGAATCTTGGCGGGATTTGCAAGATAGCATTCAAGCTCGCTGTTCAGACGAAAACGAAGTGCATCCATCGTCTCCAGGTCTGACGGATCACTAATAATCAATTTCAACTTACCGTTATTCATACCCAGAGGAAGAACGTTGTGCCGTTTCATAAGTTCCTGCGGGACAAGCGTCGTTGCATCAGCGGGTATGGGGGTTTTGTCCAGGTTTACGTATCGCAGCCCAAACTGTTTGGCGATTGCCTTGGTCAGGATTTCTTCGTCGATCAGGCCGAGCTCGAGCAGAACCTGGCCGAGGCGCTTGTTGTCTGTCTTCGTGGTCCTGATTGCCTCTATAAGCGCCTGCTTCTCAACCAGCCCCGCCTTGAACAATATTTCACCTAAATGTCTGCGCTGCTTGGCCATATTCTCCTTGGAATCATGCAAGCCCCAGTATGCTTATTATAACATTTCCAGCTCGATTAGTCAATTCTTCAATTTCAATCGCAGCATATTTAGGGCTGTTTGTGCGGCTCGAAGCCGGATGAACTCTCTGCCGTGCGAGAAAAGGCAGCTCTTAAGCTCGCACCCCTCATCCGAATCAACACAAATATATACCAGGCCCACGGGTTTTTGTCCGGTCGCACCGGTTGGGCCCGCTATGCCGGTTGTGCTGATTGCAAAATCTGTTCGGGCCTTGTTTCTGGCACCTTGAGCCATAGCCCGGGCGACTTCCTCGCTGACGGCGCCATACCGTTCAATCAAATCGGCCGGTACGTCAAGCTCGCTGGTCTTGGCACTGTTGCTGTAAGTAACCCAGCCGTATGTAAAATACCTGCTTGAACCGGGGATATCGGTCAGTAGCTTAGCCAACGCGCCGCCCGTGCAGGATTCAGCCAGCGCGAGAGTTTTTCCCTCCCGGACCAATTCTTCACCGACCACTTCGGCCAGACTCTGGTCCCCCGTACCGTAGATCAAGTCTCCAAGTTGGTTTCGCAGCGATCTCTCGTCATTCTTGGCCATTTGTCGGGCCTTGTCTTTATCCTCTGCCGTTGCGATGATGTGGAGCGTAATTACGCCGAATTCCACAGTGCAGTTGATCAGCGGATTTCGGTCTCGCTGCATAATGGGGCCGAGCATCTCGGCGATTGTTGATTCGCCCGCCCCAAAGCACCTCAGTTTTCGCGCAACCACAGCCTGGCTCTTCGCGAATTGTTGCAGCTCTGGAACAACCAATTCGGCAAACATTTTTTTCATTTCGGAAGGTACGCCCGGCAGGGCAACAAGCAATTTGCCCTTTATCCGGGCCATAATGCCCGGAGCCGTACCGAGATTATTGGCCAGTGCCTTGGCGCCGGCAGGTATATATGCCTGAACCCTGTTCTTCTCGGGCATTTGCAGATTTCGCCGGGCGAAAAATCCCTGCATTTTCTCCAGCAGCTCGGCCTGAAATTGCAGTTCGGCGCCGAGGAATTTTGCAAATCCCTGACGGGTCAAATCGTCATCAGTGGGCCCCAATCCGCCGGTCGCCAGAACCAGCTCGGCATCGGCACTCGCCAGATCCAACGCCCGCACAATAGCATCTATCTCATCACCAACGGTATAGGAGCTTACTACAGGTATGCCAATTGAGAGCAGTCGTCCGGCAAGGGCCGCAGCATTTGTGTCAAGCGTTTCGCCGCTTAGAACCTCATTGCCAATACTAATGATACTTGCCTTTTTCATAAAGGCGGATTCTAATCTCAGTCCCCGCTGGAAACAAGAAAAAATCCTCCTTGTCATTGGTGCACATGTTGTGTCTGAAAGACCCGTCAGAAATGAGCCAGAAGCTATAACGCGAGAGCGCAGACATTACCCAAAATTGAAAACCACGCGAGAGTTATAGAGGAACAGTTATGCTACTTAAGGAACCGCCATTCGGTAAACGAACCCTATTTACCCATCTTAATAGATCGTTTCTTTAGGATCACTTCAACTTGTCCGTAGAAATCACCAACAAGCCCTTCGATGGTATGTGTAATATCCTCGTACCCCCCTATTTTGCTTGTCCACAATCCGCTTTCCAACTGTAATGAGACATGCTTAAAATTGCCTTTCTTTTCAAAGATCGCGATCTTATCATGTCCTTTTTCCAATTGGTCGGTAGAATCTATTTCGTAGCCAAACGTTTCAAAAAGAGTAGAATATGCTTTTAGTGAATAATCACCACGAGATAAACCTGGCGGCCAATAATAAATCCCCATAGGATCGGGCTCCCACCAATTTTCTGTGTCACGCATAACATATGCAACACAGTTATAAGTTGGGTCATATGGACTCATTACATTGAAGTGGGAACATCTAAGCATGGGAAAAACCTGAACAAGTTCGTCTTCAGGACTACCACTCATAACCTTTTTCCCTTCCCCATTGTAGCCATGCATCTCGCATCCTATTGATGTTGCCACGTGAAGCCGGAGGCACAGGATCCTCAGATGTGATGGCCTTTAACGCCCAAAACCAGTGTTCTTGCTCTCTTGAAAGGCGCTGAAAAATATATGGAAGAACTTTTGGGCCCATTCCAATAATGTGTTGGTACGCTGGATGCATTGCCATTTCTAGAACGGTGGATGCAAATTGCGTTTCTTCTTTCCACTTTTCAACAAAACTATGAAATTTCTCTTTCAACTCTTTATCTTTTTGGGGACCACTAATAATCTTAAATGTGCTGGGAATAGTCTTACTGTCCTCCAGCAATTTTTGGCTATTTTTAAGCTCACTTATTTCTGCATGGCCTGATAAACCAATATTAATCGATACTTCATTCCTTGAGTGTAAATAACGCAGATGTTTATCAATATATTCTCGAAGTTCATGAACAGATAATTGGTTTCCATTGGTTATTTCAAGAGTATTTTCTGATATGTCGTCCATAAGCCTACCCGATAATCTTTATGAAAGATACTTCATCGCAAAGTGATTTTTTCATTTCCAACAAATGCTATAGTTTCTTTGAGTTCCTTATCGACAGCGGCTAGTTCATTTTGCAATATGCTAAGTGTTTTAAGATTCATTTGAAAAACAAATTCATCATCTCCCGACAAACGGAGTCTAAGGATTGCCACAGGAACTAGGGTGCTAACTGATGGTTTATACTCAGATACGTCCTCGCCTAATTCAATACGATTGTCAACAACGGGCCGAAGGTCTATTAGGTGTGTTATGCCCTTAATGACTTTCAGTCCAGATGATTGAGTACTGGATGCAAGACTTTTTGCGTTATATGTGCGTTTGTGCTCTTCTATCAATACTTCCAAAAAGGGCCGTATTTGGGGAAGTTTCTCGCTATCAACAATAGCTAATGTATCTAAATCAGCCATGATATCGTCGATAGTATCTTCTATTTCCATTCTTTGTAAGAGATTTCCTCCGACACCAAGAACTGCTCCCATTTGTTTTGGAGGCAAGGGCCATATTTTTCTAAGACTTTCCAAAGACTCAGACTCACTTTTTGAGTCTGTTGCCAAAAGATATTGTGATATAGTTTCTGGTAGTACTTCCAATGCCTGCTTTGTGATATCCAGATTTGCAATAGTATCCATATCTTCTGCAAAACTTTTTGAAGGCGTTCCATAATTCCTGAATAACTTAGATTTCATTTCTCAAGTTCCTTAATAAAATCATCATACTACCATAGCTTTTGAAAAATAGCCCTCTTTTCGAAATATCAACACAAAGTATACTATTTATACTGGAGACCTTTGTCAACCCTTCTTTCAAAATAAATTGGGGAAACACACAGACGTTTACCTGTTTTGCTTCATTCAACTTTCTTTCATATGCTCCTTTGCTACTTTAGTTCATAGTTTCGATTGGCGGCTTCCCCTATAACTGATGGAGCAAAAAACCGAGATGCATCCGCTTATCAATAACATTTCTATACTATCGAAGGAGGATTTGCAAGAAAAAAATGATGTTTCTGGTCTAAAAATGGCTTAAGCTCTGGTTTTGCCGCCTGAGACGTTGACGACGGTGCCGTGGATGTAACCGCTTCGGTCGGATGCCAGGAAGCACACCACATTGGCAACTTCGCTGAGCCTTCCGCTTCTTCCCAGCGGTATGGAGGCTTTCTCGTATCTCTCGTGCAGCTTCTCGACTGTCATTCCCCGCGTGTAGGCCAAAGCTCGCTCGTACTCATCGGACCTCAGCGCGGTTGCTTCGAGTATTCCCGGAGCGACACCGACAACACGGACGCCGTGTCTGCCGAGCTCTTTGGCCCAGGAACGGGTCAGGTTATATACGGCGGCCTTTGTGCCGGCATAGACGCTCTGGCCCTCCGAGCCCTCCATTCCGGATTCAGAAGCCATATTGATTATGACGCCACCCCTGCCCGAGCGAATCATAACGCGGGCGGCCGCCTGGGCGCACAGGAAAAGCCCTTTCTGGTTGACTGCGACAACTTTGTCCCAAATCTTCTCGGTCAGTTCCTCTTTGCCCGCCGGATCGACGAGCAGCCGGGGAATGTTTATGCCCGCATTGTTGACGAGGATATCAATTCGGCTAAAGCCGTCGAGGGCCACCTGGATCATAGCGTCAACACTTGCCTTGCCGGTCACATCGGCCATCACGGAAATATGCTCGCCTCCGAACTTCTTCTTTAGCTCAGCAGCAGTCCGTTTAGCGCCCTGTTCGTCTATGTCGGCGACTACAACCTTTGCCCCAACCTCGGCCAGCCCATCGCACACAGCCCTTCCAATTCCACACGCTCCTCCGGTTACGATTGCCACTTTTTCGTCCAAATCAAGCCAGCTCATACTGTTTTTCACTCCAAATCTCAAATCGTGATGGTCAAACCTGCTCATACATCAATCATCGCCTTGATTACGCCGTCACCATAAACCGCAACCAGGTCGAACGCTTTTCTTGTCTCTTCGAGCCCGAATCGATGGGTTATCATAAAATCAATATCGGCCTGGCCGCTTGCTATCAGGTCCATCGCACGCCGGACACATTGGTTTTGTCGGCGTATGTATCGCACCTCAATCTCTTTTCGCCGGAACTTATCGACGTCAAAGCAGACGCGCTCCTTCCTGGGAGTGCCCACTAACACCAGTATGCCGCCCGGCTTGAGGATATCGATCGCCTGATCCACCGCGTCCTGCTGGCCGCAGCATTCGAACACAACATCCAGCCCGAGCGGCTCCAGGGCCGAGTCGCCGCCGGCTATACTGCCGACAATATCGTCTTTATCGGGATTGCCCGTCCAGGCAGCGCCCGCGGTCCGGGCGGCCTCCAGACGCGTATCTATTTTATCCGTAACATATATATTCCCGGCCTTTTCGGCCTTTGCCGCCGCCAGGACGCTCAAACCGATGGCACCTGTGCCGAGGATCGCAATATGGGCATCGGCGGGCAAAGTGCCCCGTTTCACCGAATACACGCCGATAGATAACGGCTCACACAACGCCGCCTGCTCAAGAGTGATTGCACCATTGGTTGGAAAACAGCACTCCTGCGGCATAACAAGATACTCGCACAAACATCCGCCGCCCTGACCCGGCGCGCCGAGAAAACGCACATTTCGGCAGGTATTCTCTCTGCCGGCCCTGCATTGGTCGCACTCATGGCAGTATGCGGCCGGGTCCACCACCACGGGCTCGCCGACTCTGACGCGGGTAACTGAAGCGCCGACCGCCTTTACAGTCGCAGAGCACTCGTGGCCTATTATGAAG
>CAYWOD010000030.1:0-22720 GCA_964459805.1 uncultured Pirellulales bacterium | reverse complement strand
CCTGGATTCCTGCTTTCGCAGGAATGACAAATGCTCTTTCCGCAACAGGAACTAAATGGCCCAAAAGTCCCACTCCGCCGGCGAAAAAACACCACCACCAACATTTCTCCCAGGAAAATTGCACCCCGAATTACCCCAAATTGTGTTGCTGATGCGTGGGATTGCAGGTATAATAGAAGGAATTGCAGTATTGTTCCAACGCGTAATGGGCGGTTTGGCTGTTTGAACGAAAGCGAGGAAATGACCATGTCTAAGCGACAACAAAACGAAAGGGGCAAAATGGCGCCGGGTGGCTTTACGCTGATTGAGCTGCTTGTGGTTATATCCATAATATCTCTGCTTATGTCTATCCTTATGCCGGCGTTATCGGGTGCTCGCGAACACGGCAAACGCGTGCACTGCCTTGCAAATCTGAGGAGTTTCACGCAAGGCTGGATCATGTATGCCTTTGAAAACGACGACGACCTATGCTCGGCCGACACCGACTGGGACGTTCCGCCGGCGAGCCACTGGGTCGCGGACGGCCCGGTAATGCCGAGCAACCATATAGGCGGCACCGAGAAGGCAATTGAAAACGGCGTCTTCTGGCCTTATACCGCCCAAACGCTTGATCTGTACAAGTGCAAAAGCGACAGCAGCGAGCTTCTCCGCAGTTATTCAATCTCCCGCGCCATGAACGGCAAGACCTGCAATTGCGAGCACGACAACATAAAACCCTTCAGGAGCTGGAGCGAAATTCAAATGCCCACGAAAAAGGTGGTCTTCATCGACGCCGGCAGCCGAACGAAATGGATTGAAGGCTCCTTCTGCTCGATCGAGCAAATCGACGCGATACCGCCCAAGTGGTTTGTCAGGGACAGCCGAAACATAACCGCAAGACACAGTAACGGGTGCAACATGTCTTTTGCAGACAGCCACTGTGAGTACTGGAAATACAGTGACCCCAGGACAGTCGATCTGGCGAATTGGCAAATAGGACCGGACGAGGCGTCACCCGAGAACTATGACCTCGAACGCTTCGTTCAATTGCTCATGGGCCGGCAATAGTAAAATTGTTTCCGTACCGACTGGTTTCACTGCGGCACGGACTGCTGAAGGATATTGCGATGTCATTTCAAATTCCCGACTGGCTCCGATACGACATTCAAAAGAAACTCGAACGCCTGCAGAGCTGGTGGAAGGATCTGGCTGTCAGGAGATGGGCCAACGACAACCCAAAATTGGTGCTGGCGATGGCCTCGGCATCGGTCCTTCTGCTGCTGGTGAGTGTTATATGGTTGGCCTGGCCCGAAGAGCCGCCGCCGGTCGTGGAATATGAAAAGGAATGGTTCTACGATTTGAATACCGGCGTCCTTTTCTCCGCACAGAAGGACCAGACGCCGCCCATCGAGGCCCCTTCGGGTCCGCTGCCCGAGGGAACCCCGGCAGGTGTCAGGGCTTATGTTCTTGCCTACGTGAACGAGCCGAACGAAGCCGAGCGATTTATCGCGTTCCTGGAAACTACCGACCCACGGACCCGCAATGACACTCCCAATACCGCCGGCAGGCCCGTCAGCGGCGCCAAACAATGGGGCAGGGGCAAGCTCCTTCGCAGGCTCAAGGACGAAAGGTGGGTCGCGGCCAACAGCTTCTATGGACAAGCAATCCTAAAGGAGGCCTTCACACCCAACGAAAACGGAGAGACACCTTACTACTATCCGCCCAAATAAAGCTCATTGGCCTGCGACTTCACCAAATCTCCCCGCCATCTCATTGAGAATAAGCCGTTTTGCATCCTCCAAAGGCCCGGGCAGATAAGTCCCCGCAGCCACTTTGTGGCCGCCGCCCCCGAACTTCTGCGCGATTTTGCTGACATCGACCGCGCCTTTGCTCCGCAACGAACACCTGATTCGGCCGTCTTTAAGCTCGACAAACAGCGCCCATGCTTCGAGCGTGCCTATCCGGTGACATTCGTTAATCAGGTTCTCTGTGTCCTCGTACGCGGCGCCGGTCCGCTCAAAGTCCCGCCGCAATATGTGCTGGCTCGCGAATTGACCGTCAAAGTGCAGCTCCAGCGTCTCCAACATCGCAAGCATCAACCTGAAGCGCGCGTACGAAAAGTTGTGATAAAGCTTCTCGTATATCTCGGTCGGCTTAGCCCCGGCTTCAATCAACTGCCCACAGGTGTTATAGACCCTGCTGTCGGTATTGCTGAACTGGAACCAGCCGGTATCGGTCGCTATCGCCACGAAGAGCGCCTGGGCCATTCTTTCCGTAATTCCCCAACCCGCGTATTTCGCCAGCTCAAATACAATCAGGCCCGTCGCCGCGGCGGATGAATCGGCTATCTTGACGTCGCCTACACCGTCCGAGGTGATGTGATGGTCGATAACAAGGACGGCCTTGTCGTTGCCCTTGAGATACTTCTCGAAATCGCCCAACTGGCTGAAACTATCGGTATCGGCCACCATAATCAAATCGAATTCGCCTAACTTGCCTCCTGCAAGCTGCTCAACTGTAACATCCCGCCCGAGTACGGGGACCTTGTCTGCAAAGACGAACTCATACCACCCCGGGACATCCGAGAGCATCAAGGGCTGGGCCTCTTTGCCCAAAGCCGCCAGCGCATCACAAAGCACCGCAACGCACCCGCACGCATCCCCATCCGGCTTCGTATGCGTCGTCACCAAGACCCCGCCGGACTTCTCAATCAAATCAACAGCTTCCTGAAAGCTACTGCCAACCATAAGAATCCTCACACCACAACTGAGCCCGAAGCGTAAGCGCCGGGTAAACAACTATCTTCTCCGGTTCTTATCCCCTCACTCACGTTCGGGGCTCTGTTTGTCTGTTGCACCAAATGTCATCATCATACCCTGCTCATTCTCAACGTATTTCATCGCAGAATCAAGGCTTTCTTTCGTCCAAAGGTATCTTGTACTGCCATGCTGTGTCCAGTATTTCTTGACTGCCCCTTGCTTGTTTGCGATTTTCTTTATCGCTCTGGTAGCGTAAGCTTTGAAATCCACCATCATCTTTTCCGGCTTTTCCTCCCCGCTCACTACAATATGAACATGGTTGCTTCTAACGTGAACCACATGCGCCTGCCAGCCGCGAAACCTGCACACATCCAGAATCGTTTCCAAAACCCTTTCTCGCGCCTTCCGCCCTAATGTAAACGCCGGGTTCTTGAGCACGCTTTGTTCCCTTCTATGCCAAGCTGGACTTCGTCCCACAAAAGGAGAACCGTACTGATTATGTTCCTTGTCAACACTCCCTTTTTCATCTCCGTGGAGCCATGTCCCATAGGTCGTGAAGGTTATAAGATAAGCTATAGGATACACGACAAACATCCCTCACAACAACCGAACGCAGGCTAACATCCACGTTCTCGCGTTCTTATCCTGATCTTCTACCTCAGCACTTATTCGTCTTTGATTGGATATCTCACCAATATCTCTTTAAGTTGCTTTATCAATGGAGGGAGGTACGATTGGTCAACTTCAAATTTGAATTCATGTTTTTGGAGGATAATGTCAGGTGTAATCCGTATGCAGCCAGACACCTCGCCTCTCTTGCCAATCTCCATTTCGACAGACAGGTAGGGCTCCATGCAATCAAGGTTCGCATTGCCCTTGAACCTCTTATTCAAGGTCTCAGTTTGTTGCAGCCAACTCTTAAGTTCCGGAAGATGTATTATCGAGCCGCTGGTCCATACATCTCCACCCTTTGCCCCACAGTGAACCGTGGCCCTGACCCAATTACCATCCCAAAAGTCGTTTAGTTCGGGAAATTGCCGTCCATGAATCCAGATTTGCAGCGTGTGGAAGCTTAAATCGGGAGGTCCGAGTTTTTCTCGATAGTCATTCATCGGGTACGCTTCCGTAGACTTTCTCATACAGTTCTTCCCCGAGGTGCTGCTTTGCCCAGAGGTACCAGATTTTCTTTTCACTGGCATCAGGATACCGGTCTCTGAGGCCCGCCATAGCCAACATCTTGCCGAACTCGTAGGCATCGAAAACCCGCCTGAATTTCTCCTCCGGCGGCATTTTGCCCAGCACATCAATCAGGACCTGCCGGGCATCAGGGCTTGTCTCTGGCTCATTCATACATCGAATTATACAATTTCAGGTTTATGATTCAACCATCACTCATCCGTCTCTGTGTCCTCTGTGGCCAAGATTTCCTTTACCTTCTCGCAGTCTTCTGCAATCTGGGCGGAGAGGTCCGACTCGGTCTTGAATTTACGCTGGCCGCGTATTCGCTCGACGAAATCCATCGCCAGGTGCTTGTCATACAACTCAGCTACATTCTCCGCCAGCAGATGCGCCTCTATCAACAGACTCTGTCCCTCGCCGTAGGTTGTTGTCCTGCCGATGCTAAGCGCAACGGGGACTTTGGCCTCGGCCGAGAGTATCTCCTCGGCGTCATCCGCAGTCGCGGCGAACCCGGCATAGACGCCCTCAGCCGGAACCATCTGGCCTGGCAGCTTCATATTCGCCGTCGGAAAACCGAGCCTTTTGCCCTTGCCCCTGCCGGCCACGACCTTCTCGATGAGCCGGTACGGTCTGCCCAAAGCCGCCACCGCATCGCCGACTTCGCCCTGGGCCAACAGGTTGCGGATCAGCGTACTCGATACCGCTGCCGTCCGGCCGTCGGAGATACGAACTTGCCTTGGTGCGATTACGGACACCTCAAAGACATTTTCCTTGCCCGCCTCGACGAGCGTCTCGATACTTCCGCGTCGGTCGGAGCCGAAATTGAAGCTCTCGCCCTCAACCACAAGGCTCGGTTGGATACCGTCCACCAGGAACCGCCGGATAAATTCTTCAGCAGATAAGGCCAGAAGCTCCGGGGTGCTTTCCACAACTAAAAGGCAAGCCGCCCCAAATTCGGCCAGAAGATGCTCCTTCATAACCAACGACGTCAAAACGCCCGGTGCTATTTCGGGTCGCAAAACGGCAAGCGGATGCGGCTCAAACGTCATCACGACCAGCGGCACTGCCCTCTCGGCCGCCGCCTTGCTCGCGGCGACGAGTATCTGCTGATGGCCGAGGTGCACGCCGTCGAAATTCCCAATCGTCAGCACACAGCCCTTCTCGACCTTCTCCAATTGCGAACTACCTGATATCGTCTGCATGATTACCGTTCTGTTGCGTTCAACACTATACCGGCGGCATTAACGTCTTGTTCGGCACGCTCGAATCAGCGCGCCGTAAATCGCATCCCTGCTGCGTACATCGTCGCCAGCCTCCGGATGCCACTGCACAAATAATCCAAATCCGCCTTTCGTCCGCTCGGCGGCCTCGATAACGCCGTCTTCGCTGCGAGCCGCAATCCTCAGTCCTTTGCCCAAATCCTTGATCGCCTGGTGATGGTTCGAATAGACGCGGACCCGATGCGTGCCGAGGATTTCCGCCAGGAGGCTGCCCGGCTCCACCCGGACGGTGTGATAGCCGCGGTGCTCTACCTGCGTTCCGACCTGCGAGGGGATATCCTGGATAAGCGTCCCCCCCGCAACTACGTTTGTAAACTGCATCCCCAGACAGACGCCGAGTATGGGTTTGCCGCTGTCCAGCCACAGGGAAATGAGCCTGCGCTCAAAATCATACCGCTGCTTTGGTATCTCCTTGACCGTCTCGTGCGGCTCCTGCCCGTATGCAGCAGGTGGAATATCCGCCCCCCCTACCAGCACGAGCCCGTCCAGGTCCTGTACATATCGCTCGATAACCTCCTCATCGTCGATAGTAGGCAGAACAACCGGCACGCCTCCATTCTCCGCGACGGCCCTAACGTACGCAAAACCCACGGAAGTAGAAGCCGAGCCGCTCGCCTTACTAATCTTATAAACGCTCGTAATCCCAACAACCGGCCGCCGAGGCCCACGCCCCACCTGGCAGCCGCTACAAACCACCACGACAACCAACCAAAGCAGTACGAATCTAATCTTCATCTTTTGCCCCTAACGTCTTCTCACAACCGAACACAAACAGCCCTGCCGAACCTTCCAAGAAGCCCTACTTTACCCGCCCACGCGAAAATCCGCAATGCTTTTTGCTGTCGTGAATTGGTGATTCGCGATTTGTAAAGGCCATCCGCTCTTTCACTGGGACACTGAAGCACAGAGCTATAGCCGAATCATCATTACTACAATCACCGCGAACTCGTAGTCGCAAATCGAAATTTGCAAAAGAGCTAAGAAAATTTGCAACTTAGTTGCAAATTCGCTGTATAGGGTGTAGAATGCCGCTTACGTTAAGAGCGAACTCTCGCTGATACAGATTTTAGGTCGTTAAGTACAGATGCAAAACAAGCTTACAGCGATTCTGAAAGAATTGAAGAGCCACGCACCGTTTACCTTGTTCGGGGCGTTGACGGGGATCGTGTGCATGCTGCTCTTCAAAAATCTCGACCACGATACGAGCCGTGTGCTGTTCTACGTATTTCACCCTGCTCACGTGGTATTAAGCGCCATCGTAACGGCCTCGATGTTTCAGCTTCACTCCAAAAGCCACAAATTCATCGCTGTCCTTCTGGTCGGCTTCTTCGGCTCAATCGGGATAGCGACCCTGAGTGATTCGCTAATTCCCTACGTTGGCGAGGTCCTTCTGGGTATGCACCTTCACGCCCATTCCCACGAACATACAGGTTTTGCCGAGCACGCCCACATAGGCTTTATTGAGGGCTGGTACGTGGTGATACCGGCCGCGATAGCAGGTGTCCTGATAGCGCGCTTCAGACCTAAGACAAAATTCCCACACGCAGGGCACGTTCTGCTGAGCACATGGGCCTCCTCATTCCATATCCTTATGGCAATAAGCGGACAGCTCTCGGCTTGGAAACTCGCAGGCAGCTTCGGCTTTCTATTTTTGGCCGTCTGGCTGCCCTGCTGTATCAGCGATATCGTCTTTCCTTTATTGTTTGTTAATTCGCCCGCTGGTATCGGATGCAGCCATAAAAAGCCCGCGGAGGTCGAACAATGAGACGCGATTTGGATTTGCAGGCACGCCAGATACTGAAGACTGCAAAGCTCTACTGCACCGCAGGCAGAGTCGCTGTGCTAAGAGTGCTGCTCAGGGCCGACAAGCCGCTCCGCCAGGACCAGATCGCAAAACGATTGGGCAAAAAACACTTCGACAAGGTTACAATCTACCGAACCCTGGAGTCTCTGTTGAGGGTCGGGCTGGTGCATAAGGCTTTTATGGCCGAGAGGGCCTGGCACTTCGAGCTGGCCCGCAACTGCAGCGAGACCCAGTGCCATCCGCACTTTACATGCACAAAGTGCGGCAGCACGCACTGCCTGACGGGAATGTCTCTTCCTATGGTGAAAAGTCCACACAAAGGCTTTCACATTCATCGACAGCAGACCCGGCTCGAGGGTCTCTGCCCCACTTGTGCTTAACAAGAATTTAATGTACGAACCCTGTAAATACCGATAAGGTCTTTGTAATGCGTAATCAACTTGGATTGACAATTCTCATGATAGCGGCTGCGGCGATTGCAGGCTGCCAGCCGTCCACAGCCGGCGCCCCGGGCAACCAACTGATTTCGGACAAACAGACGGTCACTATTTATGAGCTTGCGGGGCTTCTGGGCCTCCGCGTGAGTGAATCGACCTCGACACACGTCACCCTCAAGAACTCGGCCAACACCGTAATGATTTTCACCTTCACGGGCGGCCAGGTATATGTCAATACGAAGTCGCTTGGCACGGTCGGCAGAATCGGCAGAGCAGGCGGCAAAATCCACGTGGCGAAGGCGCTCGTCTCGCAGATACGCTCGGCAATGCAAACCAGCACCAGGCCGATTGTGCGCCCCCGCAGCTTATCCGGCTGCGTTGTCGTTGACGCTGGCCACGGAGGCAGAGACCCCGGCGCAACAAGCTGCCTTGGATTCTACGAGAAGACGGTTAATCTCCAGGTCGCCCGAAAAGTCGCCTCTCTGCTCAGACAAAAGGGGCTCAAAGTCGTAATGACGCGGGATAACGACACCTTTATAGAGCTCGAGGAGAGGGCGGCAATCGCCAACAGACACAGCGCCGACCTCTTTGTAAGTATCCACGCCGACTCTTTCCCAAGCAGTTCCAGGCGTGGTTTCACAATGTACGTAGCACGCTCGGCTTCCTGGTCTTCCCGCCGGGCCGCCAATGCGATTGCCCGATCTATGGCGAAGACAGGCCTGAGTAGTTGGGGAACCCAGAAAGCCGATTTCCGCGTCCTCGTCCACACCCGCGGACCCGCCCTTCTGATCGAATTGGGCTATCTCTCGAATTATGCTGAGGCCCGCCTCCTGCGAGACAACTCTTTCCAGAACCGCCTCGCACAGGCCATCGCAAACGGTATCACCGAATTCCTCGGCTAACCTTCATTCTTGTGCTCTGTCGCACATAACCTGAGAAACTCTCATGCTGAGCCAAACGCGAAGCAGCCGCCCCGCGACATTAACATAGACATTCTGACCCTCTTATTGTCCTAAAGGGAAAGAGTGTAGGTGCACACCTACACCCTCAGGACAACAGCCTGAGAAGATACAGGTTGGAAGTAACAGCGTCCTGCGTCTATTGTAATGTACTATACTAAGCCGTCTTTTTGTTCAGCTTCCTGCGCATCGCCCCGACACTAAGCAAGCCGAGCATTCCAAGCGTCAAACTTGTAGGCGCCGGTATGACCGGGGGTATCTCGTTGATAGCTATGGTGACACGGTAACTGCCGTCGTTATCATCATACGCACCGGGGTGGTCCCTAAAATAAAAACCATCAGGTATGCCGAGCGCCAGTCGCGTGGCAGTTGGCGGGGCAATAAACTTATGGAAAACCCCGGAACTGGTCACGCCATCACCAATGTAGAATACTTGCCCAAGCGAAGGGGTGAGCTGCAAGAAATCGAGTCCAAGTCCAGTAGGACTGAAATCCAGTGTCGTTGGTGCCGACCCACTGGGAATACTCCCATCAAGAAATACTCCGGCCAGGGGCCCTTGTGGCCCTATGTAGCCACTAATGCCGTCCAATGCGTCCAGGTTGCTGTCACCGAGTCCGTTCCCGCTCGGACCAAACCACCCCATGGACCCGGGGCCGAATTCGTTGAAAAAGTTCACGCCTCCTTTAGCAGGATCCTGAGCTCGTATAATGTCTCCACCGGAGACGGGGATGATCGGCGGCAGAGTCTCCTGGATCTCCTCGGGAGTTGCCAAGAGATGCCTTCTCAGGTATGTCCCGGTATCCCAGGGGTCCGAAGCTGGAGGAATTGTTACGTCAGTGCGGCCTGCAAGAAAAATCGCATCACTGCCATCAATTGTGATGTTGTAAACAGGGCCACCTCTGACAGAGTCTGTCGGCACAACAATGATTGTGCCTAGAAACACTAATACCACGGCGGAAAGTTTGAGCTTACTCATTTTAGCTCCTTCCATAATAAAGGTTAAGAATTACACTTAGTGATCCACGCTGGATCACGTTCAGTCCAAGTCGATCTTGCGAGAATCGTTTCCTTTCTTGTCTCCAGAGCCGTTGGCGGCTACGCACTTGTCCGCGTATCAGTCCGTAACAACTACGCTTCATATTGAGGAACGTCTGATGAGAAGGGCAAACTTCCCACCCGTCCTCCGTGCACATCTAATGTCTTATATGCAGATTGTACCCAATGGAAGGGAGATAGTCAAGAAGAAAATCCGGGTAATTTGGGATGTCCAAGGAACATCGTATACCCCCTGACGAGGATAAGAAAACCGGTCCACAATAAGTCTGATAAAATAGGGCCCTCCAATGCGGATAATCAATAATAGACAAGCTGCCTGCGCATCTCTATAATACCGCCATGCAGGTATATCCGTTAAAGTTCGAGCCGATTTTCAAACAGCGAATTTGGGGTGGGCAGAAGCTGCGAGAGGTTTTTAATAAGGATATACCCGCAGGCGAGAAGATCGGTGAAAGCTGGGAACTGGCCGATCTGGCGGGCAACAAATCCGTAATCGCAAACGGCCAATTGGAGGGCCGGACCCTCGCTTCGGCGATTGAAGAATACCCCAAAGAAATAATCGGTGACGAAGACTTCTCGGGGCCTTTCCCTCTTTTGATAAAGATTCTGGACGCCCAGGATATTCTAAGCGTGCAGGTCCATCCCGACCGGGAAACCTGCCGGCGAACGGGCAAAGGAGAACCGAAAACCGAGTGCTGGTACGTAATATCGGCCGAGCCCGGGGCGGTTATTTATAAGGGATTGAAAAAAGGCATCAGCAAAGAGCAATTCACCCAAGCGATAGCCAAAGGCGGCACCGCCGAGATGCTGGCGAAAATCCCAGTCGAACCCGGCCAGTGCCATTTCCTGCCCGCAGGCACCCCCCACAGCATCGGGCCCGGCCTTTTGATAGCCGAGATTCAAACGCCTTCGGACACCACCTATCGCGTCTTCGACTTCAACAGGGTGGACGATACAGGCAAGCCCAGAGAGCTGCACATCGAAGAGGCCCTGGAGAGTATCCACTTCGACGCCTCCGGTGATGAGCTTGCGGTGACAACGGTCGGCCGCCTGGTCGATTGCGACTACTTCAAGATAGACAAAGGTCACCAGGCCGAAGACTGCGAGCTGCTTCTCTCGCCGGGCAGAATGAAAACGCTGATAACCCTCTCCGGCTTCGGAACAATCGAGCAGGCTGACGGAGATTTTGTCGAATTTGCGGCGGGTGATACCTTGCTTGTCCCCGCTGCTTACGAGGGAGCAGTACGATTCGGCTCCGATACGCAGTACCTGATTGTGACTATTTGACTTGTAACATACTATTAGAATCATAAATGGAAACAGCCGATGGTCAAAACCGGCAGCAGTCCTATGACATCCGACAATATCAGGGCCGGCTACATCGCCGTTCTTGTAGCCGCGGCTGTGCTCTACGTGGCAAGCTGCGCACCGGGACCCGTCTGGCAGGACAGCGGCGTGATTCAGTACCGCGTATGGCACAATGATATTGCCGGGCGCCTCGGACTGGCGCTGTCACATCCGCTTTTCTACATAATCGCCATCGCCGCCAAATACATACCGCTCGGAGAATTCGCCTACCGCGTCAACCTGACCACCGCGCTCATATCAGCCCTTGCCGTTGCGAATCTGTTCCTGCTCCTGCGGTTATGGCTCAAAAGCACACTGCCCGCCCTGGTTGGAGCCTTGTCACTCGCTCTCTCGCATACCTTCTGGCGGCACGCAGCCATCCCGGAAACCTACAACCTTAGTATGGCCCTGCTTTTCCTCGAACTGATAGCCCTCCTGCAATACGCCAAAACCGGGCGGCTGAACCTGCTGTACGCGCTGGCCTTTGTAAACGGCCTTGCAATAGCCAATCACATGCTCGCTTCTATTCCTTTTATCTGTTACCTCGTCCTTGTTGTAGTGCTGGCGGTCAAAAGGCAAATCAAAAGCAAGCAGATCGTGGTGATGGCTCTGTTGTGGGCTCTTGGGGCGCTGCCTTTTGAGTATCTAATCGTAAAAGATATTCTCCAGCGAGGCGATTTCTGGTCCACTATGGCCTCGGCCGCCTTTGGTAATCGCTACAAAGCCGATGTTCTGAATATCTCCCTGTCCATGTCGATAGTAAAAGAGAATCTGATGTGGATGACTCTCAACTTCCCAACGCCGAATGTGCTGCTCGCCTTTGTCGGCATATCGGCCTTGCACAGGCTCTCGCCGAAGCGGTGGTTCGCAAGGATTATACTGGCGCTTTTGGTGTTATTCCTGCTCTTCGCTTTTCGATACGGCATCGTTGATCGCTACGCATTCTTTATCCCCTTCTACTGCATCGTTTCGGTTCTGATTGCCGCCGGAACCCACAGAGTTCTCAGCCGTAATAGCCGCAGTAATCTGGGCTTGGTCATAGTGGCGCTTTGTCTGCTCACTGTGCCCGCCTACATAGCCGCCCCGAAGGTCGCAAAGTGGTTGGAAATCTCCAGCGGACGCACCAGAGAAATCCCCTACCGCGAGTATTATACATATTTCTTGAGGCCCTGGAGGACCGGCTACCGGGGAGCCGAGCGATTTGCAAACGAGGCGCTGGATATCGTCAGGCCGAACGCGGTAATCTTCGCCGACACCACGACGGCGCCGCCACTGTTGTACGCGCAGGAGGTCAAGGAAAAGCGAGCTGACGTCAAGATCATATCCGACATCGGAGAAAGTGTCGGCGCGCCGCAGCTCAATGAGCACACCGTTGACAAACTCTTAGCCGAGAGAGCAGTTTACGTAATTTCTCCGCTCGAAGGATATTGCCCGGACATCATACGACAGCGATGCGAGTTCGAACATCTCGGCGTCATCTACCGTGCCGTCCCAAAAGCAACAGAGTAAAGACTATCTATGCACACCAAAATAAGCTCGGCCAATCCGTACGGACATAACCGCTGGGGTTTCGCGTGGGAATGCGTACCCCGCCGAACCGACGCCCATCTGGACTTTGGCTGTTACGACGCGCAGTTCCTCAGCACACTCAAGGACAAGCAAATCGGCCGATTGGTGGGCGTGGACGTCTCAAGCAAGGCGGTCGAGCAGGGACAACGCCGCTTCCCGGACCTGGAGATCACAAATATCCAAGATGCAGCCCCCCTACCGTTTGATGACGCCACGTTCGATTCGATAACCATCCTGGACGTGCTTGAACACGTCAGCAGGCAAAATGAGCTTCTGATGGAGCTAAGCCGAGTACTCAAGGACCAAGGAAGGCTGATTGTTACGGTCCCGGGCCGGCACCTGTTCTCATTCCTCGATATGGGAAATCTCAAGTTTCGCTTTCCAAGATTGCATCGGTGGTACTATTGCCTCGGCCATTCACGAGAAGAATATGAGCGCCGATATGTATCAAATCCGGACGGCCTTGTGGGAGATGTCTCGGCGGAGAAGCGCTGGCACGAGCACTTTAGCCGCCGCAAGCTCGGCGACCTGCTGGCAGAGGCAGGCTTTAGCGTGCTCGATTTTGACGGCGCAGGGTTTTTCGGCCGCCTCATCGGCAATATAAGGTACTTTTTCAGATGGCTCAAGCCGGTGAGCAAGGCCCTCGCCCGGCTGCAAAATCTCGACGCCGCGTCCTTCGAATCAACCCACATGTTCTGCATCGCGGAGAAACGCCGGCCCGAGTAATACGCCCCGCAACTCTATTGACAGCAGCACATCGATGGCGTATTTTATCACCGATGAACAATCGAGTGTTTGTTCTGTAGTAATGACAGGAGTAAGTTTATGGGCAAAGTCGCCGTCATAAAGACAACGCCGCAAACCGTCCTGCAGGACGTGGCGGCAGTTATGGAGCTGGCTGGCGTCCGGAACACGCTGGATACCACTGCAACCACCATCCTAAAGAACAACCTGTCGTGGCACCTGATGTACCCCAGCGCCAATACCACCCCATGGCAGCTCGAGGGTGCGATACTCGGTCTGCACAAGGCCGGATTCAAGGACCTGGTCTGCGTTGAGAATGAGACGGTGGTTACAAGCGCCGAAACAGGCGAGATACTCAATAAGCAAAGGCCCGTCTGTGAGCACTATGGCGTGCCTATTAAGTACAACTTCAAGCCGTCAGATATGAAGTGGCAGCGGTACGAGTCCAAAGCAAGGATGATTGTGCTCGATGAAATCTTCCCGAAAGGCATTTACATACCGGACTATTTCCACGGCAAGAATGTTGTTCATCTGCCGACCGTCAAGTGCCACATCTACACGAATATTACAGGTGCTATGAAGAACGCCCTCGGCGGCCTGCTGGACAATAAACGCCATTACTGCCACTCAAAAATCAACGAAGCACTCGTAGATTTGCTCGCCATTCAAAAGGAAATCCACAAAGGGATTTTCGTAGTGACCGACGGCACAACGGCCGGCAATGGGGCAGGACCCAGAACAATGGTTCCCGTGACCAAGAATATCCTCCTGGCCTCCGACGATTGCGTGGCCATCGACGCCGTATGTGCAAAAATGATGGGTTTTGAGCCGATGGATCACAAGTTCATCCGATTGGCCCATGAGCGAGGGCTGGGCACCGGCCGATTCAGCGAGATCGAAATCCTCGGCGACGTCGATGTCGAAAACCAAAACTGGGGATTCGTCACCGGCGACAACGCTGCCTCATCCGTGGGCAAGCTGTTCTGGTTCGGACCGATGCGATGGCTCCAGAAGCTGATGTTTCACACGCCGTTGGTATATTCCTTCATTTTCGCATCGGCGATTTACCACGACAAAATATGGTATCGGCTCAAAGGCAGAAAAATCGCCAATAACTGGCTGCAAAACACCCCCTGGGGCCAACTCTTCGCAGACTACCGCCCCGGCCAGCTCAGTACCTAAGCTGATTCGCACTGACTCGGCAGGCAGACCACGGACCAAAAACCCCGCAAAAGGCTCCCCGACCCTTTTAGGTTCTCTTTTATGCTCTGGCCCTCTCGGTTTCGTCCCAGAAAAAACGACACAGTCCGATATCCAGCATAGGGTTCTGAAGGATTCAGGCCCAGAAAGTGGGTTCCCCCAATAGACCTCCCTCTACTTAACATGCAAAAGAAGCAAGCAGATATAACCGATAGTAGAATAAGGATAAAGTAAAAATATACTACTTATTACCACGCTTAAAGGAGACATATTATGAGTTACAAAACTCAATGCACGTTACCTACAAGGGACCAGGGAAAGGCACCAACCATATTTCAGGTATCAGAAGATGGAAAGAAACTGGGGGAACTTTGCGTGCGGAAGGGAAGCATCGAATGGGTCGAGAGACACAAAGCCAGCGAAAAAAGATACTCATTGAACTGGGATGAATTCAGTAAACACATGAAGAAAAAGAAGAACAAGAAAAACACACAGTGACACACTCCCACGGTCCCGATATACTCCTATCCGTATGAATCGACAAAAAGGGGGCAATATGGCGAAGCCAATAACATTATCAATCTATATTCCTCCGGAACGAATAGTGGCGTTGAAGCTAGAAAACCGATCTGGAGTAGCCGGAACTCTTCGGTTTTCCGAACAATCTATTGAATGGTCTCCGAAATACGACAAAGGAAGGAAAACACGGCACCTGAAGTGGACCGAATTCGGAGACCTGATGATGAAGAAAGGCCACACCAGACCACTCTAAGATTAGTTTGGGTGGTGAGTACCATTGAAAACGGAGCCACTGGAGGGTCCTGATAGGATCGAAAAATCAGCCACTCTAATAGGCCGGGGGCATTTAAGGAGTCAGGGAAGGTTATGGTGGAATGCTCATTCACCACCACCTCTCGTTATACGCACGCGCGTGACAATTATCTGCCGGTAATTTCTTAGTCTTGTGGCTCAGGCACAAAACGCTGCTTGCGCTATATATCAAATCCTTCCTCAAATGCCTTAGTGGATTTCTCATCGTAACTGTACACATCGAGCCATCCCTTGCCGTCCCACTGTCTGTATTCTTTGGCCAGGGATTTGCCATCTTTGCTGATGGTGTATTCAACCTCAACCCAATTGTGCGATCCATCAAGGCTCCAGTATTCCCTTACCAACAGTTTCTTCCCAGAACGCTCTTCAGAGAGGATTTTGAACTGTACTCTTTGGTCGAGCTTGGTAGCGGTACCCGACAAAGAGAATGTTCCTGTTTCTAGTGAATTGTCTACGAAATAGTGCAGAGTCTGACTACCACGCATCCAACAGCCTTCAAGTCTGCTGCAGGGCGTTGACAAATCCCGCTTCCATACAGAAGCTCGTGTATCTTTGATGGGGGATGAGGACCCGAATCTCACAGCGATTGCTATGATGAGAATCATAACAAGAACCGTGAGAGCAAGCCATTTGTACTCTTCTTTGGCATCTATCTCGTTCTGCTGGTCTTTGGCCGCGACCCCACATTCGACCTTGTCGCCTTGAACATGGTCTGCCGTATCGGATTGTCCAACAGCCGCACATTCTGGTACGGAGGCAGCGTGTGGAACAGCCATAGATGATGAATCCTCCATACTTTCTTGTGTGCCAACTTGCTCAATGGCGGTCTGTTGAACAACACAGTTGCTCTCCACCTGCTGCCCATCACTAACCATTACCGGCTGAACCTCCTCATGGTGAACATTAGTTCTCTCGTCATCGGAGTTTTGCATGATTGATTCTCCTTGAGTGCCAATCTGCGTTTCCGCTTCTTCTGATTCAGTTGGTGCTTTTTCAGAAACCACTGCAACTGGCTGAGGTCCTCTGTCACCCTGGAGATCAGACTTCTCTCTTGCTCGTTTCCGCCAGCATTTACCGGACCAAAACAACCCACCTCCAATAGCTGTCAATGCAACAATTATTAGACGCGGGACACGGCCCTCCGTGGGTGGATTATTGTTCATACTCCAAAGCAAGCCAGCAAAAAACATTATGAGCAGTCCCCACGCGCGTTTTGAGTTTGTCTTATTCACCTTTTTCGCCTTGAAAGAGCTTGTTCAAGAAACCATAAATCCGGATCAGTAGGAGAAATCCCCATACCAAAAGATAAGACTATTTCTGGCCCTGCTGTATATCGACCATTTCCACAGAGAGCTTAATTTTGTCATCGTCGGCATTCAAGGGGTGAGGAGCCGTTTTCTGTTGTTCCCCATCCGCGTCAATCTGTGTCTGAAGCTCCCCTTCTACAGCCAGACTTCGCTGTCGTAACGCGCTATAATCACGGCGTAGTCGATGGGCCCCTTGATGCAAGTGCAGACTGAATAGGGTGTGTTGCATCATCATCAAAGAGGCGCACGCCACAAGAGCGGCACTTATAATGGCGAAGTCTCTTGATCGTCAGCCCGTCAGCCCGTCGGCAGCGTTCTGCTGCCCATACTACTTTTACTTTTCCGCACTCCGGACAGGGCGGGAGTTCAGATGTCGGTGCTCTTTTTCGATGAGATGAGGACATAGCACAAGCCAGCTTTTCTGACCTGGCCTGGCTACAGCCAGATTTCGCCGTCGTAGCGGAGCATAATCAGGCCTCTTTGAAGTACGCAGAACTCAAGCCAACAACGCAAACCATACCATAAGACGCACACAACAGTCATCGGGCCGTAGTCGATGCAGGCTGTGATGCACGTGCAGACTGAATAACGTGCATTGCATCATCATCGAAGAAACGTGCGCCACAAGAGCGGCACTTATAATGGCGAAGCCTCTTGACCGTCAGCCCCCCTGCAAGTCGGCAGGTCTCCACTGTTCGGACCATCTTGGCCTTTCCGCACTCAGGACAAGGCAGAGGTTCAGATGTCTGTGCTCTTTTTTGATGAGATGAGGACATAGAACACGTCGATGCCTTCTTTTTCCACTATTTTGCCTTTAGTATAAATTTCGAGTGCATCAAAGGTCATCCCTTTGATCACGTACAACCTTTCGGCCTTGCCCGTCTTCGGATTACGCGAACGCAGGACCTTGAAGATTGCCGGGGCATTGAGGATGGCCTCGTACACCATTTCCGGCGTCAGCGAATCTGCTGCCATCTCCTGGTCTGCCTTCTCGGTGAAAAGAACTCGCCGTGAGATTACCAGACGCTTTATTCGAATAAGGATATCCATGTCTGCTCTGCCTATATTCTACCGTGGTTTGCCCGGCAAATCAAAGGAAAATCAGTCAGGCGATTACCCGTTTCGGCACGGTACGTTCAAAATGCCCTTTGGGGCTGACAAGCACTGGCCAAGGCCCAGAAGAAATCAGATAGTTGAAGCAGGCTCTTTTAACCTGCTGATTTTACAGCCAGACTTCGCCGTCGTAGCGGAGCATGATCAGGTCATCTTTGAAGCCGTCGAAGCGGATACGCGGTCTTTTGCCGAGCAGCTCTTGAAGTATCCATTTTGGGAAATCGGCGCCGACCTTGATTGATAGAGGAACGCCGCCCCCGAATCGCGGATTTATCTCAATGAACTTCACCTTGTCATCAGGTGTCAGGAACAATTGCAAAGTTATAACGCCCGGCCCGGCCCCAAGCGTCTCAACCAGTCGGGCAGCTTCCTTCATAATGTGAGCATTCTTTACCACCTGCCCCTTGCTCACCTCGCCGGCCCTTATCTCGATGCGCTTTCGCGGAACGACACAGCGAACCTTCATACTAAGGTCCACATACGCATCGCACGTGTACTCGACACCTTCAACATACTCCTGGCAGATCACGTTCGGTATCTTCTTGGCGTGGAACAACAGTTCCCTCCGATTCCTGACAATGGCGTTGCCTCGGCTGGCATATCCGTCCCACGGCTTGAGAAAGCACGGCCAATTCACCTTCTTCCGGGCCAAAGCCAAGCGAACACTCATAGTGGCCGGAGTATCAAAACCGTTCTTGCACAGGAAACGATAAGTCTTCCTCTTGTCCTGGCACACATCGACCACATCCGGCTTTGAGACAAGCACACGACAGCCCATCGCCGCGAACTTCGGCTCGTTCTGCGCCAAGAGCTTGAGGTCCAAATCAACCGTTGGAACCAGCAATTTTACCTTGTGGCGTTTGACAATCGAGAGCAGCTGCCCGATATAACCGGCGTGTGTTATCGGCTTGACCAGAAAACCCTTATCGCACAATTGCAGGGCGGAACTCAACTCGCTCGTCTCCGCACCGAAAAACGAAGCGCTCATCCTTAGTTGACCTGCAGCTCGGCGAAAGCTATTGAGCAGCGATACCCGCCGGCCAATGCACGTAAACAGGATGCCGAACCTCTTGGCCGGGGTCCCCAAACCTGATCCACAGCGTCGGCAAGCCGATGACTTTCCCATTATTCATCCTGTTCTATCGTCACTGCAACATAATAGATACCTCAGTATGTAAAACACAAATCGCCGATTGTCAAGCAAAAATACTCTATTCTCTGATAGTCAATTCCTTTGACATTTCTACTGCATAGTCCTAAACTATGCGATTAAGCCCGGCAGATGACTGCCGACCGGAGTTTTTTGCAGGACTTCAAACAAAATGCTTATGGCTATGATTGGATTGTCGAAAACGCAGAGATTGTCATCGATACCCGAAATGCTGCTGCTCCCCGCCCGGACGCAAGAAAAACTGTAAAGGCTTGAGCTTTACGAAAGGTCGCAATGCAGATTCCCATCTTGGATTTGAAGGTACAATATGACACATGCAGGGACGAAGTCGTCCGGGCAATAACCGGCGTCTGCGAGAGTCAGACCTTTGCTCTCGGCCCGGCCGTGGCGCAATTTGAACAGAAAATCGCCGCCTATTGCGGTTGCAAGCACGCGATAGGTGTTTCAAGCGGAACCGACGCCCTGCTCGTCAGCCTGATGGCCCTCGAGATAGCCCCGGGCGATGAGGTTATAACCACCCCTTTTAGCTTCTTTGCAACCGCAGGCTCTATCGCCAGACTCGGCGCTAAGCCCGTCTTTGTTGATGTCGATCCGGACTCCTTCAACATTGACCCGGACCAAATCGAACAAAGAATCACAGAGAAGACTAAGGCAATTATACCCGTGCACGTATTCGGGCAGATGGCCCAGATGAAGCCGATCACCGAAATTGCCCGCCGCCACAACCTGGCCGTCATAGAGGATGCCGCTCAGGCTATAGGTGCAAGCCAGAACGCTACAAAGGCCGGCAATCTTGGCGACTATGGATGCTTTTCCTTCTATCCGAGCAAGAACCTCAGTGCCTTCGGTGACGGTGGTCTGGTAGTCACCAACAGCGACGCCCTTGCAGATAAGATCAAGATTCTTCGCAACCACGGCCAAAACCCACCATACTTTTACAGGATAATCGGCGGCAACTTCCGTCTCGACAGCATTCAGGCCGCCGTACTCGCCGTCAAGCTCAATTACCTCGACCAATGGAACCAAAAGCGAAGACGGCACGCCGGCCTCTATGACAAGATATTCGCCGGTTCACCTCTCAAACCGCCCAAAGTCGAGCCAAACAACCTCAGCATTTACCACCAGTACACCGTCACTGCTCCCGATAGAGACCAGTTGCAGAAATTCCTGACTGAGAACGAAATCGGCTCGGCCATATTCTATCCGAAACCGCTCCATCTCCAGGAGTGCTTCGCTGACCTTGACTATCGCGAAGGGGATCTGCCCGTGGCTGAGGAGCTCTGCACCGAGGTCTTGTCGCTCCCGATTTATCCCGAGCTGACAGCCGAGCAGGTTGAATACGTAGGCAAAACCGCGCTTGAGTTTTACCGAGCGCACCGACCAACGGGAGAGAATTAAGTTGCTCAAAGCAAGTGAAAATCCGCCGATAATATCGCCCAACGCAGAGTCCATTCGGGATTTCATCGGCCACTGGTGGGTCGCTCATACCAAAAGCAGAAATGAAAAGGCCCTGGCCCACGACCTCGTCCACAGGGACATCAACTACTTTCTCCCGATGAGCTGGAAGGTCCACCGGCGAAGCCGAAGAACGATTAGGTCACTCCTGCCCTTGTTCAGCGGCTATCTGTTCTTCTGCGGCAATGAGAACCAGAGAGTTGAGCTGCTGCGAACAAACCGCGTCGCCAATCTAATCGAAGTCAACGACCAGCAAAACCTGATTGATGAGCTTGTCCAGATTGAGCGTGCCCTCCGGGCCGGTGCGCCGCTGACCCCCTACAAATATATCAAGGCCGGTCAACGCTGCAGGGTCATAGCCGGACCACTGACTGATTTGACCGGGATAGTCGTGAGAGCCAAGAATGCCACGCGATTACTCTTACAGATAGATATGCTCGGCCAGGCAACCAGCGTCGAGATAGACATCGATATGTTAGAGTTCCTCGATTGACCCCGATGGGGCCTCTGCAATGGCCGCTGTGACGGTGGGAACCGACGCACAATGTAAGTTATAGTGCTTTTCTGACTTTACAGGCACCGCGTTGTTGCAATACAATCAAAACCCTGATGGATCGAAACCCACATATAGGATCGAACCTCCGTCCGCGTAAGAGGCGTTTGAGGCCGAAACGACAGGAGATAACAATATGAAGATTTGTGTGGTTGGAGTCGGCTACGTCGGATTGGTTACCGCCGCCTGCTTAGCCGAAGCCGGCAGCAGCGTTGTCTGCATCGATAAGGATGCCAAGAAGATCGCCGGCTTGAAGGATGGCATCATCCCCATTTATGAGCCCGGCCTGACCGAAATGGTCAAGCACAACCGGCAGTTGAACCGCCTGCATTTCACGACCGACCTCAAGTACGGAGTGGACAACTCGCTTATCATCTTTCTTGCGGTCGGCACTCCCTCGGCACAGGACGGCTCGCCCGACATCTCGGCAATTCTCACCGTCGCCGCCCAGATCGCCGAGAACTTAAAGGACTATCGAATTATCGTCACAAAGAGCACTGTACCCGTAGGGACCCACCAAAAGGTAACGGACATCATAAAATCGAAAACCCAAACGCCTTTCGACTACGTCAGCAACCCCGAGTTTCTAAAGGAAGGCGCCGCCGTTGACGACTTTATGAGCCCCGACAGGATAATCCTCGGCACAACCAATCCCCAAGTCCAGCAGATAATGAGCCAGTTGTACGGCCCGTTTATGCGAACGCGCCGCCGCCTGCTGTATATGGACCCCGCCTCCGCTGAAATGACGAAATACGCTGCTAATATCATGCTCGCAACGAGAATCTCCTTCATCAACGAAATCGCAGAGCTGTGCGAGAAGCTGGGGGCCGACGTCGAGCTGGTAAGGCAGGGTCTCGGCAGCGACTCGCGAATCGGCTCGGCCTTTCTCTTTCCGGGCGTCGGCTACGGAGGCAGCTGCCTGCCAAAAGACATCCGGGCAATAATTCATACCGGCTCCGAATGCGGCGTCGAAATGGCGATTGCTAAATCCGTCCGGAAGGTCAATACCAACGCACACGAGCGATTCGCAAAACGTGTTATAGATTATTTCAGCGACCGCCTGGACAAGACCACACTGGCCCTCTGGGGACTGGCATTCAAGGCAAAGACCGATGACGTCAGAGAATCGCCGGCAATCTATTGCATAAACAAATTCCTCGATTGCCGAATGAAGATCAAGGCTTACGACCCCGAAGCCGCCTCCGCGGCGACCGCAGCTCTCGACGGCAAAATCCAAACCTGCCCGAACGGATACGATGCACTTGACGACGCCGACGCACTTGTAATCTTCACCGACTGGCAGGAATTCCGTAACCCCGATTTCGAGGCCATCGCAGCAAAGCTAAAAAAGCCCGTCATCTTCGACGGCAGAAACCTGTATGACCCTGAAGTCGTTGAAAAGGCAGGCATCGAATACCACAGTGTCGGAAGGTAAGCTCAGCCGTAAACGCAAGACGCTTGCCGAAAATGTAGCAGAACCGCCGAAAGGCAAGTAATGGAGAACGCTATGGTTATCGCCATTAAAAGCATTGGCGTTTTGTTCATCCTCGTGGGGATTCTGTATCTCGTAAAGCCCGAGGTCTTCAAGCGCCTGATGGAATTCTTCAAGAAGGGCAAACGCATGTACTTTGCAGGCCTGATAAGGTTCATTCTGGCGGTCGTATTCTTACTTGGCGCCAGCGACTGCTACATAAAATGGGTCATAGCCGCCTTCGGAATTCTCTTCCTGATATCGGGACTGCTCGTATTTATGCTCGGGCCTAAAAAAGCTCGGAGCAGTAATCGACTGGTTCCAAAGGCAGCCGGTCCTGATTCTTCGCCTTATCGCTGTAATCGCCCTGGCCTTTGGAGCGATTATTACCTATTCCGCATAACGTAAACTCGCGACTCTTGACTCGTAACTCGCGCCACCGGAGACGTAATATGAGTGCGCCAAGCGAAGCTGATGTGGGCAAGCTGGACAATCCAGCCTGGCTA
>CAYWOD010000029.1:0-22806 GCA_964459805.1 uncultured Pirellulales bacterium | reverse complement strand
AAATACGATTTGCCGGCCGGGGCGGTGGTGGCGGACCTGTTCAGTGGCGTGGGGTCTCTGGGGTTAGAGGCGCTTAGCAGAGGGGCCGAGTTTGTGACTTTCGTCGAGCGGGACCCGAAGATTATTGTAATCCTGAACAAGAACATAGAGAGGGCGTGTTTTGTGAAGGAGTCCAAGGTCGTCAGGGCCAATGCGTTTAAGTTAGGCGCACCGGTCGGCTCGAACGTTAGGAAGTACAATCTTGTTTTTGTTGATCCGCCTTATGCGGCGACGAAGGATGTTGGCGCGGGTTCGCTTTTGGGCAAGCTGCTGGATGTTTTAGGCGGCCAGGTGGCGGGCGAGGGCATTGTGGTGGTGCGGACCCGGAAGGGTACGAGATTGCTCGACGAATACGGGTGGTTTGGAGTTATTGAGCGGCGGCGTTGGGGGACTATGGTTGTGACTATTTTAAGGGATACGGGCGAATGACGAATAAACAGGTGGCTATAAGGGTTATCAAGCGTTTGCAAGACAATGGTTATCAGGCCTTGCTGGCCGGGGGTTGTGTGCGCGATATGTTGCTGGGCCGGCGGCCGAGCGATTACGATATTGCCACGGATGCACGACCCGAAGAGGTCATCGAGTTATTCAAGCGGACGCTGAAAGTAGGTGTGAAGTTCGGGGTGGTGATTGTTCTGATCGAGGGCGGGCAGGTGGAAGTCGCCACGTTCAGGACTGAGGCAGATTATGCGGACGGGCGGCGCCCGGGGGCGGTCGAATTTGCCGGTGCGGCCGAAGACGCCGGACGAAGGGACTTTACGATCAACGGGATGTTCTTCGACCCTCTGAAAAGAAAGGTGATTGATTACGTTGATGGGCAGGCGGACCTCAAACGGAAAGTAGTACGTACGATTGGCCGACCGGAGGACCGCTTTGCCGAGGACCACCTGCGGATGCTGCGGGCGGTGCGATTTTCTACACAGCTTGGCTTTGCGATTGAGCCGGGGACTTATGAAGCGATTTGCGGCAGCGCCAAGACGATAAAGAGAATAAGCGGTGAGCGGATTGCGATGGAGCTGGAGGGCATCCTTGTCCACCCGAATCGCTCGGAGGGCGTCTCTATGCTGATTAAGAGCGGATTGGCGGAGCAGATATTCGGCGGCTTTGTGGAGTGGGAGACGGAGTTTGCAGTTGGCGTGCTCGGTCACCTGCCGAAGAAAGTGAGTTTTTCGCTTGCGCTGGCCGGTTTTTTTGCCGGGTGCGGGACGAAATTTGCAGTTGAGAGATTGCACGTTCTGCGGCTGAGCAGAAGGCAAAGCAAGCATATAGGATTTCTGCTGAGCCACAGGGGCAGGCTGCTTGACGAGCAGATGTCTTTGGCCGAGTTAAAGCAGCTTCTTGCCGAGCCGTATTTTGAGGATCTTTACGTGCTGCAGAAAGCGATTCAAAAGACGAGGTACGGCGGCAGAAAGAGCGTTGGTGCGCTGATAAGGCTGCGCAAGAGGATAAAGGCGCTTGGTGACGTTGATCTGCGGCCTGAGCCGCTTCTTAACGGTCGTGATCTGATGCGATTGGGGGCTGTGTCCGGGCCCGGACTGGGGCAGTTGGCCGAGGAGATGTACGTTGCCCAGTTGGAAGGGGAATTGAAGACATCCAAACAGGCCGAGCAATGGGTGCGGAAGTGGTTGCGACGACGATGAAGCCTTTTACTCTTTTGATTAAACCTTCGGGATCGGATTGCAATATTGATTGTGTGTACTGTTTTTACAAGGATAGGTCGCCTGAGTTTGGGCGTGGCAGGCAGCGGATGAGCGAGAAGGTGCTCGAGAAGCTCGTCCAGGACTACATGCGACTGGATTTTGCGGTGGCTGGGTTTGCGTGGCAGGGTGGTGAGCCGACTCTGATGGGGGTGGATTTTTTCAAAAGGGCGGTGGAGCTTCAAAAAAAATACGGCAGGACAAGTCAGCAGGTGAGCAATACGATGCAGACCAACGCCGTGCTGTTGGATGAGAAGTGGTGCCGGTTTTTGCACGAGAACAAGTTTCTGCTTGGTATAAGCATCGACGGGCCGGAGGAATTTCATAACGTCTATCGCGTGGACCATTCGGGGGCCGGGACGTTTGAGAGGGTGATGCGCGGGATAAATAGGTGCAAGGAATACGATGTCCCATTCAGTACATTGATTCTGCTGAACAACCGCAACGTAGAGCATCCGGAAAGACTTTTTGACTTTGTGGTGGAGAATGAGCTTACTTATCTGCAATTCATTCCGTGCATCGAGACGGATCCGGATACGGGTGAGGTTGCGGAGTTTTCAATTACGGCGAGGCAGTATGGCGATTTTCTGTGCAGGCTTTTCGATTTGTGGTACGAGTACGGAGCGGACAAGCTGAACATTCGCGATTTTGACTCGTTAGTGACGTACTACGTGATGGGCCATCATACGATTTGCACGTTCAGCAAGCAGTGCGCGGGCTTTGTGGTAATCGAGCATACCGGGGATGCGTTTTGCTGCGAGTTCTTTGTTGAGCCGAAGTGGCGGCTTGGGAACATCCTCGATACGCCGTTAGAGAAGTTAGCGGCGGACAGCAAGAAGCGGGCGTTTGCGAGGGACAAACAAAGGCTTTGCAGTCAGTGCCTTTTGTGCAGATACTTAGACGTTTGTCGCGGGGGTTGTGTGAAAGACAGGGTCCGCGTGGGCGGCGGCAGGGCGGAGCGGCCGAGCTATTTCTGCGAGGGGTACAAGCAGTTCTTCGATTACACGATACCGAGGTTTATGGAGATAGCGGCCAGGGTGGAGAGTGGCACGATGGGCAGACACACCCGTTCGGCGGACAAGGTTCGACTGAAGATTGAGAATTGAGCGTACGCCCGGTCGGCAGAGGGACTGAAAAGCGGTGGCGGGCCGGGCGGATTTGTGATACATTGCCCTGTCGTGGGGAGAGGACAGAGCTTGGGTGGGATTCTTTGTGGGTGGGGGAAGGTTGATCGGTGCACAAATGAAAGAGAAATTAAATCGACGTGAATTTCTAAGGGCTTTTGGCATTGGGGCGTCGTTGGCGGCGATGTCCGGATGTGCGTTTGCCGGGCAGGCGAGTGTCGGGGGGCGAAAGAGACCCAATGTCTTGTTCATTGCGGTGGATGATTTGCGTCCTCAGCTTGGCTGTTACGGTCATAAGCAGATGATTTCGCCGAACATAGACCGGCTTGCCGGCGACGGCGTTACTTTCCTGCGGTCATATTGCCAGGTTCCGGTGTGCGGGGCATCTCGTGCGAGCCTGTTGACGGGAGTTCGGCCTGCCCGCGGGAGATTTGTCGGCTATGCCACGTGGGCCGAGCGGGATTTGCCGGGGGTTCCGGTTTTACCGAAGCACTTCAAGACGAACGGCTATCATACGGTATCGAACGGTAAGATATTTCACCATTCGGCTGACTGCAGGGGTGGCTGGAGCCAGCCGCCGTGGCGGCCGAGAGGGGACTGGCGGAACTATCTGCTGGCCGAGAGTAAGGATGCCGCTCGCAAGAACTCCGGGGGCGGGCCTGCCTTCGAGGCCGCCCAGGTGAGGGACAGTGCGTATCATGATGGGATGATTGCGGATAAGGGGATTTTGGATCTTCGACGGCTCAACCGTATGGATAAGCCATTCTTCCTTGCGATGGGCTTTTTGAAGCCGCATTTGCCTTTCAATGCTCCGAAGAGGTATTGGGATATGTACAAGCGGGAAGGAATCGACCTTGCGGACAATCCTTTCAGGCCGAAGGGGGCGCCGGATGCTGCTTTGCACAACTGGGGGGAACTGCGGAGCTATGCCGGTATTCCGAAGAAGGGGCCATTGTCTGAGGAGACGGCGCGGACGCTTGTGCACGGGTATTATGCGTGTGTGAGCTATACGGATGCTCAAATCGGGAGGGTGCTGACCGAGGTGGACCGATTGGGGTTGCGCAATAATACGATAGTGGTGCTCTGGGGGGACCACGGCTGGAACCTCGGCGAGCATGGGCTGTGGTGCAAGCACTGCAATTTTGAGACTTCTTTGCATTCGCCGTTGATTGTCAGGGGGCCGGGGATCAAGAGAGGGGTGAAGACGGACGCCCTGACAGAGTATCTGGATATTTATCCATCCTTGTGTGAGCTGTGTGTTTTGTCCTCGCCGGATCATCTGGAGGGCAGCAGTTTCGTGCCGCTTTTGAAGAATCCGAACCTCGAGTGGAAAAAGGCGGTTTTTAGCAGATACTTCAACGGTGACTCGATCAAGACGAACCGATATCGCTATACGGAGTGGCGGCGCAAGGACGGCGAGCTCTATGCGCGGATGCTGTACGACCACAAGGTTGATTTAGTTGAGAATGTGAATATTGCCGAGAGACCGGAGAATAGACTGCTCGTGAAGAAACTGAGCGGGATGCTTGAGTATGTCCGTCAGCAGGTTAGGATAACGCCGTTACCTGGGAATGGATGAAATGCAAAGTGTCATTGCGAGGAGCGAAGCGACGAAGCAATCTCAATCTTGTGGAGGCGTGAGATTGCCACGACCCGCCTTCGGCGGGTCTCGCAATGACAACTCATCAAAGCAAGCGCTATAGATGAGCTGTTGAGTTTTGGCTGAGGATATGTGAACGAATGCAGCCGTTTACGCTGTTGATAAAGCCGTCGGGGTCGGATTGCAATGTTGACTGCACGTATTGTTTTTACAAGCGCAGGGCGCCGGAGATAGGGCAGGGCAGACAGCGGATGAGCGACGAGGTGCTGGAGAGGCTGGTCAAGGACTATATGCAGTTGGGGTTTGCTTTGGCGGGTTTTGCGTGGCAGGGGGGCGAGCCGACGCTTATGGGGCTTGATTTCTACAAGAGGGCGGTGGAGTTTCAGAAGAAGTATGGCAGGGCTGGGCAGGAGGTGGGTAATTCTCTGCAGACTAATGCGATACTGCTTAACGAGAAGTGGTGCAGGTTCCTGCACGAGAACAAGTTCCTCGTGGGGGTGAGTATCGACGGCCCGAGAGAAATGCACGATTACTATCGGCTGGACCATTCGGGTGCGGGGACGTTCGACAGGGTGATCAGGGCGATCGACAACTGCAAGAAATACAAGGCCCAGTTCAATACACTTACTTTGCTGAACGACAGGAACGTGGGGCATCCGGACGAGGTGTTCGATTTTTTGCTTGGGCTGGGGACTAAGTTCCTGCAGTTTATCCCGTGCGTGGAGCTTGATGAGGTTACGGGTAAGGTTACGGATTTTTCGATTACGCCGGAGCAGTACGGCGAGTTTTTGTGCAGGGTTTTTGACCGTTGGGTTGAGTATGGGCCGGGCAAATTGAGTATTCGCGATTTTGATTCTATCCTGTCGTATTACGTCACGGGCAGACATACGATCTGCACTTTTGACCGGCAGTGCAGCCAATATATTGTTATCGAGCACACCGGCGATGCGTTTTGCTGCGATTTTTTTGTCGAGCCGAGGTGGCGCTTAGGCAATATTTTTGAGACGCCGATAGAGAAATTGGCCGGCAGTGCCAAGAAGCGCGAGTTCGCGCGGAGCAAAAAAAACCTCTGCAACAAGTGCCTTGTGTGCAGGCATTTAGCTATTTGCCGCGGGGGGTGTATGAAGGACAGGGCGCCGTTCGATAAGGACAACTTCGGACGGGAGAGCTATTACTGCGAGAGTTACAAGCGGTTCTTCGATTATGCGGGGCCGAGGTTTATGCAGATAGCCGCTGATATTAACTCAGGGCGGATTGTTAGAGATGAGCATTTCGCGTAGCGTTTTTTGGGTTGTGAGCGAACATCAGAAAGGATGAAGACTATGGAATCGATTGATCGCAGGGGGTTTCTTGCGGCGGCGGTGGGTGCTGCCGGGGGACTTGGTTTGGCATCTTGTTCGTTGGGGCAGAGCGAGCGTAAGGGGTCTTCAGCCGAGAAGGGCCGCAAGCTGCGACGGGGCAACCCGATTGCGGTCTCGACGTATTCCTTCTGGCGGTTTAAGAAAGGGCTGAAGCTGCCTATTGAAACCTGCATCAATGAAGCCGCCCGGATGGGGTTCGATGGGGTCGAGATACTGCATATTCAGATGGAGAAGGAGACCAACGAATATCTGCAGGCCCTTAAACGCCGGGCGCTTATAAACGGCATCGCCCTTTGCGGGATGTCAACACACCAGGGGTTTGTCTCGCCGGATAAGGGGAAAAGGCAAAGAAACATCGACCATACGCTCAAGACTATTGAGCTGGCCTACAAATTGGGGATACCTATTATCCGGCTCAATACGGGCAGGTGGGGGACGACGGGGAGCTTCGACGACTTGATGAAGAACCGCGGCATCGAGCCGGTCCTGCCCGGCTATACCGAAGAGGATGGATTCAAGTGGGTGATCGAGAGTATCGAGAAGTGCCTGCCCGATGCCGAACAGGCCGGCGTGATGTTAGGATTAGAGAACCACTGGGGTCTTGCGCGGACGGCTGAGGGGCTTTTGCGGATTGTCAAGGCGATCGATTCACCCTGGCTGCGGGTCTTGCTTGATACGGGCAATTTCCTCGAAGAGCCTTACGACAAGCTCGAGATGTGTGCGCCTTACACCGTCTTCATGCAGGCCAAGACATACTACGGCGGCGGGTTGTGGTACACGCTCGATCTGGATTATCCGCGGATTGCGCGGATTATGGTCAAGCACAATTTCCGCGGGTGGGTCTCGCTCGAATTCGAGGGCAACGAGGACTACAAGACCGCGATTCCCAAGAGTCTCGCGGTGCTTCGGTCGGCTTTTGGTTGATGAGAATTAGGCCCTCCCTCACGGTCGCGGCTCGCAATGACGGATTGTCTGAATACCTGTCACAGAGTATTAAAATGACGGCGGCAACTTAGTCCTAAAAGTCCTTGAAGTCTTTCATCCACTCAGGCCAGTTGCGCGGCTGGACTCCGCCTGCTTGGGTCCAGGGGCCGGCAGTGTTAAATTCGCGGTGCCACTTCAAGGTCCACAACTCCTTGAGCCCTACCTTTCTGGCAGACCAATCCATAAAGAGGAAGTTGCCGCTGCCATTATGCCGGTCGATGCAGAAATGCTTCATTTCGTTATTATAGCCCGCCCACTCGCCGTCGTAGGCAGGCGGATTGCCCCCCGTTCCCAATTCGGATGGTCCGCCGCCTCTCCACATCGAGTCGGCAAGGATCGGGATATTGTTGGCTCCTTTTACGTGAGGCGTCATCCAGTTCCACTTTGTGGGACGGCCCTGGATTGCAGTCTGCCCCGGAAGGAAATTGTAAATCCAGCAATTTGCGCCGTAGCTGCCTTCTTCCCGACGGTCTTCAAGTCCGCCAGAGCCCATGACGTAGGTGTTGAAGGGACCACCGTAGTGTGCCCCAGAGGGAAGCCGCTCAGTGGCCTCGGGGCAGCGGAGCAGATTTGTCCTTGTTTCCATGCGCGGCCGCAGGGCAAGTATCCATGCCCCGCTCTTCCAGCCAAGGCTGCCGGCGTCGCAGAAGTAGCCGTTGTTATCGTTCGTAAACATGTGGAAGATTGTGCCCCATTGGCGGAGATTCGATCGGCAGACCATTTCTTTAGCTCTTCTTCGGCCTGTGCTGCCGATTGCTGCGAGATTGGCGAGGACGAAGACTATGCACGCGATGGTGAAGAGGACATCGCTGCTCGATAGCCTCGAATCAAACTTGCGAGTTTCGACGTTCACTAAATAGTGCCCTTCTTTTAGTAGTCCTTGAAGTCTCTTATCCACTCAGGCCAGTCGGCTGGTCGGACGCCGCCGGCCTTGGTCCAGGGGCCTTGTGTATTGAACGCACGGTGCCATTTGAGCTTCCATAGCTCTTTTAGGCCGACCTTGCGGGCGGACCAGTCCATAAAGACACAGCCCACCGCGCCGTTGTGGCGGTTTATGCAAAAGCGCGCGGTGTTGTTCCAGCCCCAGGCAGAAAACTCGTTTGCAGCAGGTCCTTGAGTTTCTATTGGCCAAGCCCCATAGCGGAGGGCATCCAGGAATACGGGAATGTTACTCCCACCGGCGACATAAGGGGTCCTCCAGCCGTACTGAACAGGCACACCGCCTTCGTACGTTGTCGCACCGCCACCCAAAGGACGAGGTGTAAGAACATAGCCGTTTAGGCCATAGCTGCCAGCCATACCGTTTGGTCCCAGTCCGGTAACTTTGTAGATGCCCCAGGCGCTGAAGATGTTTAGAGTGGGCAGGCGATTGCCATGCTCGTCATAGATGGGCGTCTCTGCCTCCGGGCAGAACCAGATTCTGTTCTTTTTCCAGTCCTTGTATCGGTCTTCCAGGTATCGTATCCACCAGTAACCGGGCGTTCCCGGTGCGGAGGGCCAGAAGTAGCCGTCATGGTTCTTAGTATATGTATCGGCAATAACTCCCCACTGTCTCAGGTTCGAGAGACAGACGGCCTGTTTTGCTCTTCTTCGGCCGGTGCTGCCGATTGCTCCGAGATTGGCAAGGACGAAGACTATGCAGGCGATAGTAAACAGCGAGTCTTTTCTCGAAAAGTAGAGTTTACATTTTCGCATTTGTTTTTCCGTTGCACCCATGCTTTCTTTGCTAAAAGTCCTTGAAACCCCTCATCCATTCCGGCCAGTCGGTTGGCCGAACACCGCCGGCTAACGTCCGGGGGCCTTCTGTATTGAACGCGCGGTGCCATTTTAGTTTCCACAACTCCTTTAGGTCGACCTTGCGAGCGGACCAGTCCATAAAGAGACAGCCCACCGCGCCGTTGTGCCGGTTTATGCAGCAGCGGGCCATGGCGTTGCCCGACCAGGCCGAGAATTCGTTTACAGCGGGCCCCTCGGTTTCTCTCGGCCAGACGTCGAAGCGGAGGGCATCGAGAAATACCGGCACGCTGGCCGCACCGGCTACGTAAGGGGTCTTCCAGCCGTTATCGACAGACACACCACCTTCGTACGTCGTCGCACCGCCACCCAAAGGACGAGGCGTGAGGACATAACCGTTCAAGGTGTAGCTGCCGGAGATACCGTTTGGTCCCAGTCCGGTACCTTTGTAAATGCCCCAGGTGTTGAAGATGGTTATAGTGGGAGACTGCACACCGTGCTCGTCGTATACGGGCGCCTTGGCCTCTGGGCAGAACCAAATCTTGTTTTTCTTCCAGTCTTTGTATTGGTCTTCCAGGTATCGTATCCACCAGTAGCACGGTGAACCTGATAACGAGGGCCAGAAATAGCCGTCGTTGTTCTTAGTATATGTATCGGCAATAACTCCCCACTGTCTCAGGTTCGAGAGACAGACGGCCTGTTTCGCTCTTCTTCGGCCTGTGCTGCCCATCAGGGCGAGATTGGTCAGGAGAAGGGCCACGCTGACCAGGGTGACGATAATGTCCCTTTTGGCAAGTATTGCCTTTGATTTCATCGTGTTTGCCTCGTATTGCTTTTTCACTTTCTTTTATCGGCCGCCGCTATCGCGTGTGGTGAAGCTCCAGAGCGGGCCGGTGATTGTACCCTCCGGATTGACGCTGTCGATGCGCCAGTAGTATGTAGTATTGTACAGCAACAGTTCCGGCTCGAAGGTCGTGGCCGCCTGGTTGGCGACGAACGGAGGCGGATTATCTGTTCCGAAATATACATTGTAGGAGGCTGTGTCTGAGCCGGGCGTCCAGCTTAGATTGCTCGGCCAGGCGCCTGTTGCGCCGTCGGCTGGATTAGGATCGCTCGCCTGGCCCGGTGGTGGCGGCGGGGGCAGCGGGGCGAGGAGCTTTTCGAAGCCGTGCCAGAGATTGGCTATAAGTGCCAGGTCCGGGAACTTCACATATTTGTCGCCATCTACATCGGCCATCAACAACTTCTGCTCGCCTTGGTAATTGCAGGGCCATTGCGCGTCTGTGCACTGGAGCCAATAGGCAGCGAGCAGGGCGACGTCATTGAAGTCTATGGCCCCGTCGAAGTTCAGGTCTCTACAGCCTTCTTGAGAGATTGCCCAGACGGTATTAGGCGGGTTGGTGATCATCAGCGAATCATCTTTTCCGTCAGTGACTATAATCATATTGTCGGCGGCGATTACGGGGTAGTTGAGCCAGTTGTCGCTCTGGAAGTGAGCGAGCGGCCAGCCGTTGGCATCGACGACATAGAGAGAGCCGTCGTCGCCGGCGGCGTAGATCAGGGCATCGCTGCCGACAGTGAGTGTGAATCCGCCCAGCTCTCCGAGGGGAGTGACCCACTTGATGGTGCCGTTGGGGTCAACGGCCCGCAGGAAGGGGTCGTCGAAGCTGACGTAGATAGTGCCATCCGGGCCAAGTGCCGGCTCGGACCAGCCATCCGCATTTTTGTATTGCAGATACATTTCATGTCGCTCGTCGTCCGATTCAAAGCCGAGGTCGAACCAGTGGTCACAGTTCTGCTCGATCAAGTAGGGACTTGGCATCTCTCCGTGAGCGGCAAAGTACTCCTCAACGAAATCGCAAAAAACATTCAGACTTATAGACGAGATAATGCTGCCGTCGTTGGAGTCGATGGCGTACAAGTTCGAGTCGTAAAGGAGCGTCTGGTATATTGTGCCGTCCGGCGCGAGGATGGGCGAGGCGAAGGGCCAGCCGCCCACAGTCTCGCTGTTCGGGTCGGAAGGGTTCAGGGGGTGTGCGAAGCTGCAGGCCCACTTGATGCTTCCATCGTTCGGATCGAGGGCGTAGAGGTTTGGATCGTATAATCCGCCGATATAGACGGAGCCATCGGAGCCTACTGCCGGGGAGGCGAAGATCGAGCCGAGGGGCACTGCACCGGGTCCTTTTGTTTCGAAGGTCCACAGCTCGCTGCCGTCCCGGCCTAATGCGTAGAGTGTGCCGTCCTCGGAGCAGACGTATATGTCGTTGCCGTCCGGTGATACAGCGGGTGACGAGTGGATAGGTCCGCCGGTCGTGTGCGTCCAGCGCAGGCTGCCGTCAATATCAATGGCGTAGAGCTTAGCGTCTCGGCTCCCGACATACACTGTTCCATCCGCTCCTATTGTCGGTGAAGATACCAGCGGCGAGTTCGCATCATAACTCCAGAGCAGCATCCCGTCGGCATCAAGCGTATATAGCTTGCCGTCTTCGCAGGCGATGTGGACTCTGCCGGCGAGGCCGACAGTGACGCTTGTTGCCACTGCATCGGCCGTATCGAATTGCCATTTGACGCAGCCGAGTTGCGGCCCGTGCTCCTCGCTCAGGCCGGCCCTGTCGAAATCTCCGGCAATGGATTTCCACTTTGTCTCAACTTCGGCGCCGGGAGAGTAGGGTTGAATTGTGAACAAGCCGCTGCCCACGATGATAACATTGGGGTCGGGGGCTGCCGGAATGACCAGGATCGTGCACCGGTTGGAGTCGATTGTCTGCGGGAGCTGCCATAAGTAGCTTCCGCTATCAGGGATATTACCTCCAATTACCTGCCAGTTGAGGCCCCCGTCTTCACTGAAAAGCAAATTGACTGCGCCGGCACCATAAGTTGACCATTGGATATTGTGTGTGCTTGCAGCGGACCATACTTCACCGCCGGCGGGTTTTTCGACGATTATTGCGGGCACGAATTCTACAGTGACCGTTGTGTCGGAATCGATCGTTACGGTATTGGCCAGTTCCGTGGATAAGTCATTGTCGGTGCCGCTCCAGCTCTTGAGCAGGTTGCCCGGTTGTGGGCGGGCGATAATTGTGACCACTGTTCCAGCCTGATAGGTGCCGGCGTTCGGGTCGGCAGTACCGTTGCCGATGACGTTGACGGTCAGTTGGAACTCGGCAGCCAGCGCCGGAGCAACTGCAAGAAATATCACCGAGTATGCTGTCAAGAGGGTGGGTTTCATTTCTTTGGCCTCCCAGGTCGTTGTCTCTGTTTTCCTCATCGCTCCACGGACTTAATACGGCTGCCGTGGTTAGACACTATTATACCGCAAAACGCTCGGCAACGCGAGGTAAAAATTCTTGACGCAGGCTTATTGGGGGTTGTTGGGAGTGGTTTTTTGTTGACAAGGGGGGTATTTGTGAATATTATTGGGTTCTGAGGACGAAATAGTTATAATAGGCTATGTTTTCTGCCCGGGGTAGGTTAAACAGCAATCGCCCGAAGAGGGCTGTAATTGAGGCAGGGGCGGCCGAGACCGGTTTGGTGACGAGGCAAAGGGTTTTTTGGAGATATTTCGATGTTTAAGGAAAGAACCGTCAGAGTGATATTAGCGATAGCACTTTTTTTGGCCGGCACCGGCTTCGGCCAGAGTCTTGAGGACAACTGGAAGGACTTCGTGCACTATGTTAAGATCGGGCATGCCGAATTGGCGAAGGGATATGCGCAGGCCATTCTCCAGAGCGATGCCGATCCCGTCGAATTGCTTGCGCTTAGCAAGGCGGCGCCGGACGATTATAAGGTCCTGGAGATGGTCTATGAGGCCAAGCGTGACGCCGAGGTGGCCGAGCTTATCGGCAAGGTGCTTGATCTGATTGAGGACGGCAGGTACACGCGGCGGGCCGAGTCGCCTATTATCGCCGAGGAAGTCAGAAGGCTCAGCAGGGGCGAGCGCGGCTGGCTGATAGCCGTAAAGAGGCTCCAAGACGCCGGCGAATACGCGATACCGTTTATGTTGGATGCGATGGCCGACGATACACGCAAGGATGAATTTGCGGCAATTGTGCGTGCCCTGCCGAATATCGGCAAAGACGCGATACGACCGCTCGTTGCCGCGCTGCAGACAAAAAATGTGGCGATCAAAGGCGAGATAATAAAGGCGTTGGGGAAGATCGGGTATCCGCAGTCGCAGGCCTATCTGCGGTATATTGCGGAGAATGACAGCTCGCCTGGGCTTCGCGGGATGGCGGTGAGCAGTCTTGCGCAAATTGACCCGGCCGCGGGGCGGCTTCCGGCAGCGCAGTTGTTCTACCAGCTTGCGGAGAAGTATTACTACCATACAGAATCTCTATCGCCACAGGAGGATGCGAAGTCTCTGAATATCTGGTTTTGGGACACCGCCGGGCAGGAGCTGGCGCCGCTGAAGGTGGATAAGAGTTACTTCTACGAGCTAATGTCGATGCGGTGCTGCGAGTGGGCTTTGCGAGCTGACGCGGGATTCGGCAAGGCTATCGGGCTTTGGGTTGCGGCGTATCTCAAGGCGGAGTCGGCGGGTGTTGAGATGCCGGAGTACTTTGGCCAGGGGCACGCCGACGCTCTGGTTTACGCTACTACCGCGGGCGTTCAATATCTGCACCAGGCCCTCGCACGTGCCGTCAGGGACAAGAATGCTTACGTAGCGCTGGGCGTTGTCGAGGCGTTGGCGACGACGGCGGGTGAGAAGTCGCTGCTGTATCGCATCGGCCCGGCTCAGCCGCTGGCCGAGGCCCTGAGTTTCGAGAACAGGGCGGTGAGATACAGCGCGGCGATAGCGATAGCCTCGGCGGGTCCCAAGGAGAAGTTCGCCGAGAGCAAGTTAGTGGTTGCGAATCTGGCTCAGGCTCTGGGGCAGAATCAGGAGGCGGCCGGTGAAGATGCGGAGCTTTGGAGTGAGGCGGTGGCCAATACTTACGCGGTTCGTGCGGCCAACGTTATGCTCAAGCTGGCCGAGGCCCGCAATACGGTAATCGATTTGTCTCTTGCGCAGCCTTTTCTAATGAGCGCAACAAACGACAAGCGCCCTGAGATACAGGTTCTGGCCGGGCAAATTCTGGCTTATCTCGACAGCCCTGATGCCCAAAGGGCGATTGCAGCGATGGCTCTGAGCAGCAAGAACAGCCTTGAGGTGCGTATAGCTGCGTTTGAGTCGCTTGCTACCTCGGCGAAGCTAAACGCCAATATGCTGATTGAGCAGATGGTCGATGGCATTTATGGGCTTATCAGCTCGGGCCAGACCGACCCCGATCTTCGCAGCGCGGCGGCCGCCGCCTACGGCGCGCTTAATCTGCCCAGCCAAAAGGTAAAAGACCTCATCCTCGACCAGGCAAAAAGTTAAAAAGGTGTATTTGGCCCGCAGACTTGTTTAGAGGGTCGTCTGATATATCCACAAATTGCGAGGTTTCCTTATGCCGGAGATCAGCAGGTTTCTTGGAATCGTCATTGCAATGTATTATCAAGAGCATCAACCACCACATTTTCATGCTAAATATGGTGACCAGACAGGCGTTTTTTCTATTGAACATCTAAAGCTTATTGAGGGCAGTTTGCCAAATCGGGTCATTTCGTTGGTTCTGGAGTGGGCTTTTGAGCATCGGGATGAGTTGATGGCGGATTGGGAGCTTGTGATGGCAAAGGAACCATTACGCAAGATAGCTCCTTTGGTGTAGGAGGTATGGTATGCACCTTGTGAAAGATGTGGCCTACGTGTCTGAATATAAGCTGTTGTTGACTTTTGAAGATGCCGTTGTGAAAGTCGTTGACCTCGAACCGTATTTGGATGGTGAGATATTTGAGCCGCTCAGAGATATTGATTACTTCAAAACCGTTCGCGTGAACGCGGACATAGATACAATAGTTTGGGACAACGATGCTGATGTTTCGCCGGACTTTCTATACGAAATTGGAGTTGTGAGCCCCGGCTCGTAGCACCCGGATTGCCTATGCAGAAAGTAAAGGGTCTCGTCCTCGACCAGGCAAAAAGTTGACCCGTGTTTCTCACAACCTTTTGGTTTTGGGTGGGGCTCTTGGGCGGACGCAATACGGACTACGATGAATGTTTCCTGAACTTATCGAGATACCTTTTATCCACGTAACTGTAAAAAGAAAGGCCTGATGATTGTCATAGGCTTTCTCCCCGCCTTGGTGCTTGCAAGACGCCTGAGCCGTAGCTTCACCCCGGACCCCCAGCTTATCACGAACGGCGGCCTCTTCTGCCTGATAGGTGGAGTCGTAGGTGCACGCATCCATTTTGTCGTCCATTATGCCGAGCAGTTCCGGGGAGCAGGGCGAAATGAGGTATGTGTCCTATATGCCAGTATCCAAGAGTGGGTTGCTTGACGGGCCGGTGGGGGGATACTACAATACCGCGGCAGAGTGCTTCGCATGATTTACCGGATTTGTCCGAAGGCTGTTGAAAGGATTGGAAGATGGCTATTGGCCCAAAGCAGGTGGCGGGCTGTCTGGATGAGTGCGAGGAGCATCTTACAATGGAGCTGCTGCCGTTCTGGCTGGACCGGTGCAGGGATGATGAGAACGGCGGCTTTATTACGCACTTCGACAAGGACGGCAACGACAGCGGCGAGGATGAGAAGTCCATGCTGGCTCAGATGCGGACTATCTATACGATGGCTTCGGCGCATCGGGCGGGTTACGGCGGGGGCAGGTGCGGTGAATATGCTGCGCAGGGTGTGGATTTTGTGATCGAAAAGATGTGGGACGATGAATACGGGGGGTTCTACTGGACGACGGACCGCAAGGGCAACGTTGCTATCGACAAGAAGATCCTGTACGCCCTGAGCTTTGCGATTTACGCGCTGAGCGAATATACATTAGCGACGGGCGATACACGGGGACAGGAGTATGCGGAGAACGTCTTCGACCTTGTCAAGAAACATTGTGCCGATACGATGTACGGCGGATATTTCGAGATGTTCGAGCGGAACTGGGACCTTCGCGGGCCCGGCCGCGGGGGCGGCGACAGGAAGACGCTCGACGTGCACATGCACCTGATGGAGGCCTTTACGACCCTCTATGAATGCACGGGTAAGGGCATACACCGGCGGACATTGGCCGAGGATATCGACCTGCTGATAAAAAGAATCCTGCACCGCGAATATGCAACCGGCATACCGCAGTTTACACCGGACTGGAAGGTTGCGCCGCAGATAAAGTTCGACATTGTCTGGGGCTGGGACCGCTTTGCCGAGGGCGGGCAAAAGGTCAACGCCGAGGACAATACCTCGGCAGGCCACAACGTAGAATTTGCGTGGCTGCTGGCCCATGCGACTGACATTATGGGGGCCGGCTGGGACGAGTATAAGGACGTCATCAAAAAGGCGACGGACCACGCGATGACCAACGGCATTGACCCCGAATACGGCGGTGTCTATACAGAGGGGCCGCACGCCGGCGGTGTCTATGATATGGAAAAGGAGTTTTGGCAGCAGGCGGAGGTTATGATCGGGATGTTGGAGGCGGCTCTTCGGTTCGGGGCCGAGAAGTATTGGCCGGCTTACGAAAACGTGCACCGATTCGTTTTCGACAGGATGATAAATCATCCGGTAGGTGAGTGGTGGCCGCTGCTTAGCAGGCAGGGCCAGCCGATCTGGACGCACATGAGCCATTCCTGGAAAGTGAACTATCATACCGTCCGTTGTATGGTGCAGTGCATAAAACGACTTGAGAAGCTGCTTGAAATGTTGGGGCAATAGTATGGACTACAAGGGCAAATACAACGTCTTTGATACGAGCAAAATCAATACGTACCCCTTGAGTACGCGCAGTAACAAGGTTACACTTGAGGACCTTGTCCGGCCCGCAGATATTGATGGGCTTGTTATCGAGTTGCCCGAGAAAACGCGCGGCGACATCGAGGCTATTGCTGAGGCTATCGTTTCTGCGCGGAAGGCGGACAGGCCTGTTGTGTTGTTCACGGGCGCTCATCTGATTAAGAACGGCCTGGGGCCTTTGCTCATCGAGCTTGTGAAGCGCCGGGCTGTTACGTTGGTTGCGGGCAATGCGGCCACCGCCATCCACGATTTTGAGCTGGCGCTGATAGGCCAGACCAGCGAAGACGTCCCGGATGCGCTGGGCAAAGGCAGGTTCGGAATGGCCGGTGAGTTTGCCTACATCAATGCGGCCATATCGCTCGGCGACGAACAGAAGCTGGGGTGCGGCGAGTCACTCGGCAAAATGATCTGTGATGCGGCCTTTCGCGAGATGGTCCTGGCCTCGACGGCAAAGGACGATTGGCTGCGTTCTTTTGGACATCCGGAAGTGAGCGTTCTTGCGGCCTGTTACCAAAACGATACTCCATTTACCGTTCACGCCGGGATAGGCACGGATGTTACCGACCAGCATCCGTCTTTTGACGGGCGGGCCAAGGGCGGCTGCTCGGCTACAGATTTCCTTATCTACACGGAGAAAATAGCGGGGCTTGTCGGCGGCGGGGTGATATTGAACATAGGCAGTGCGGTCACCGGCCCGGAACTGCTGCTAAAGGCTATCTCAATGGCGGCCAATAGCGGCAGCATTCCGAAGAGCATTATCACCGCTGACTTCGACCTGCGCGAGTATCGGCCGGATGCGATGAGCGATGAGGCGGCTGCGGGCTATTATTTCCGCGACCAAAAGAGCATTGTAACGCGAATCCCTCAGGCTTTTGCGGGCAGGGGCTTTTATGTGCAGGGGAACCAAAAGCAGACATTTGCATTGCTGTATAAGATGATTACCCACTAATTGATGTTTGACGGAGTGTTAGACTTCAAGGTGTTTAGCGATGAATGAAGAGCGCATCCGGGAGATTCTAACTCGGATTAAGGGTGTCAAAATAGTGGTCTATGGAGATTTTTGCCTCGATGCTTACTGGCTGCTCGATCCTCGGGGCTCGGAGGTTTCTGTGGAGACGGGCCTTGCTGCGCGGTCGGTCGGCAGGCAGTACTATTCGCTCGGCGGTGCGTCGAACGTTGTCGCCAATCTTGCGGCCCTCGAGCCGGCCTCCATACAAGTTATAGGTGTCGTTGGAGATGATATCTTCGGCAGGGAGCTAAGACGTCAGCTTCACGGGCTTGGGGCCGATACGAGCCGCTTGGTTGTACAAGAGGAGAATTTCGACACAGTGACGTTCGGCAAGCCTTACCTCGAGGGCGCCGAACAGCCTCGAATCGACTTTGGTTTCTTCAACAAGCGCACCGAGGCAACGGATCGGGCCCTGCTCGAGGGCATGCGCGACGCACTGCAAACGGCGGACGCACTTATTGTCAATCAGCAGGTCCCCGGCAGCGTTGCCAACGAATCTTTCATAGACCAGGCCAACGACCTCTTCGGAAAGTTCGACGAGAAGATAGTTCTGCTCGATTCGCGTCACTACGGCCACAAATTCAAGAATGTCTATCGCAAGACAAACGATTTGGAGGCGGCGGAGCTCAACGGCGTCGATGTCAAATTGGACGATGTGCTGCAACTGGCGGACCTGAAACAGTATGCGCAGAACCTCTATCAGCAGTTCGACAAGCCGGTATTTCTGACCCGTGGTCCCCGAGGCATCATTACCGTAGATTGTGACGGTGTGCACGAGGTTCCCGGCATCCAGTTACTCAAAAAGCTCGATACGGTCGGCGCCGGCGATACGGTGACCGGTGCCTTGGCCTTGTGCCTCGGTGCCGGTTCGTCGCCCGGCGAGGCGGCCGAATTCGCCAATTTCGCCGCCGCCGTGACGATCCAGAAGCTGTTCCAGACCGGCACAGCGTCGGGTGAGGAGATTCTTGAGGTCGGCAAAGACGCCGATTACATCTACCAGCCCGAGCTGGCCGCGGACCTTCGGCGAGCACGCTATTTTGCCGAGGCCGAGATAGAATACTGCTATGAGTCGATACCGCTCGGACGAATAATGCACGTGGTATTTGATAACGATGGGACGATAAGCTCCCTGAGGCAGGGCTGGGAACAAATCATGGCCCCTGTGATGATCAAGGCCATTCTCGGTGACAAATACGAGAGCGCCGACGAAACGCTTTATCACAAGGTGCGGAACCGCGTGCTCGACTACATCGACAAATCCACCGGCATTCAGACGATTTTGCAGATGGAAGCCCTGGTCGAGCTGGTCGAAGAATTTGGCGTTGTTGCGGCCGAGGACGTGCTCGATAAGTTCGGCTATAAGGAGATTTACAACAACGCCTTAGTGGAATTGGTCGGCCGGCGGATCGAGAAATTCAACCGCGGCGAGCTTGACATCAATGATTATACAATCAAAGGGTCCGTGGCATTTCTGGAGGCCCTGCGTCAAAGGGGCGTGAAGCTCTACCTGGCAAGCGGAACGGATCATCAGGATGTGCTGGCCGAAGCCGAGGCGCTGGGTTATGCGGGGCTTTTTGACGGCGGGATTTACGGGGCGCTCGGTGATGTCACTAAGTATTCCAAGAAGATGGTCATTGGAAGAATAATGACGGAGAATAATCTGCAGGGCCCCGAGCTGGCGGTTTTTGGCGACGGCCCGGTGGAGATGCGAGAATGCCGAAAGCGCGGTGGAATCGCAATCGGTCTCGCAAGCGACGAGATTCGAAGGCATGGCTTGAGCACCGAGAAACGGATGCGCCTGATCAAGGCCGGCGCACAGTTGATCGTTGGCGACTTCTCACAGCACGCCAAGCTCATAGAGCTGCTATTTCAGCAGTGATTTACCGCGCTCTTTCCAGCGAACCTCTCTTGCAGGCTGAGCGAGCCGCGATTCATCGCGCGCGTTGATCTGTTCCCGCGTTATCTAAGCCCCCGCTTCAACAGGCTGTCCTCCTCGTCCGCACGCATCTGCTCATCTGCAATCCTCCCCTCGATGTATTCCTCGAAGCGTAGCCCGAACCTTCGCACTCCCTTGTGACTGTCACTTTTCCACGGTTGCATCTCTTCTCGTCTTTTCTTATAAGCCTTAACAAAGCCGTACTGGCCACGGACAACTCCAGTTCGCGACAGTGGTAACAACAGCCTTGTCGCGTACTCCCCTTCGTCTCCAAACGCCTTCACGAACTCTTTGCATATCCCGTGTAGGAACACTTGCCCCTTGTAGGCACTCAAAATCCCGAGAATCATCTCACGTATGCCCCTTTCTTTCGATTTGATCAGCCCAATCAAAGCCTGCTCCAGCCCGACATCAAATTCAGGGAAGATCTTCTCCACTAAGTGCTCTGCCTCCCATCCATAACGCCACTCCCTTTTTCGCCGCCATATCAGAAGCTCACCCACAACTACCTCCGCATGCTTCCCAAGCGACTTATTGACCTCGTCAAAGTTATACGGAATAGCCTTATACCGTCTGTCCTCTTTCGCCCCCCGCACTTCTTCCTCCACACGTGCCATGAGAAATCGCATCACTTCCCTCGGCCGTTGCTCGCCTATATGCCCCAGTAGCAACTCCGCGCGATAGTCTATCTCCGAGCGCAGTACAAGATTCCTCAGAACTGTCCCAATCTCTGCGTCATTGAGTGAAGATAGAAACTTCTTGTTCTCGTCCTGATCCCAGACACGATCAACCCAATCCGTGTTCCCTAATCTTGTTAACGCCCTCAGTGCTGTGAGAACAAGCGCTTTGACTCGCGCCCCCCCGTCAAACTTCTCGACCAGCTTGCCAATCCCCGTGTTCAAGGCTACCGCGCTGCCGGCCCTTTTCCCTTCTGCAATTAGTTCACCTATCAAAGGCCCATCGTAGACGTCTTTCCATCCCAAAACTTGCGCGCTGGTCTCCAGCTTTTCTCCATCCTCTCGTATCCACTTTCGGAGAATCTTCCGCCCCGACTCTCTCGCTTCACTGCCCCAGACCCCTGCCAAAATGCTCGCAAGGAACGGCTCAAGCTCTCTTTCTTTTTCCGCCGCAAGCCGTAAAGCTATGCGAGGTTTTCTCGCCCCCAGTTGCGTCAAGAAATACTCAAAGTACCCGAATTCACCAAGGCTTGAGCCTCCATAACTGCTGGCAACAGCCACAAGCTTCCCACCCCATTCCTCAAAATTCTCCGTCGTAATAGCACCCAGAATCTCTTCCAATCTCGCCTGACGCATTCTCCGCGCTTCCCGCCAGTCCCTGTGAAGAAGTGTGTCAGTATCATATCCCACGAATGTTCTATATATCTGATACCCAACCCTCCCGTCGATACGACTCCGCAATTCTTTCAGACTATCTGAATCCCCAAACCTCCGTGAAATCCGACCCAGATGCTTCTCGATAACCCTTACCGTCTCGTTCTCTGCCTCTTCAACAATACTTGTGTAGAATCGGATTACCTCCTCCGTATTCGCGTGGACTACATCCCTTAGCTTTTCACCACACTCGGTCGCGTGAGGCGTCTTTGTCGCCTCCTCAAACGCGCCAAGCACGCTATGTTTCTCGTCTAACGTCCCAGCGAGCCAGTACAGCCTTTCAAGCAACCTTATGGCCCGGCCCCTCAGCGTTACGAGTTCCCCCGTGGCGACAAGCGATCCCCTGAACAACGCTACTGTTCTATAGTCCTCCATGTGGTGCCCACTGTAAGACGGTTGCAACACCTTGCTGGCGATTGCGCACAACAATCCTAAGTGGCTTTTCACCCTTCGCTCGCCCCACTTATCAACCTCGTCAAACACGATCTTTTGCGCAAACACCCCTCTATCTGTCAACGCATATATGTTAAACCCAGCCAGTTCCTCAAGCCCCTCCTGAGCCGCTCCCCTCACCGTTGCGTTCGCTGACCCATACAGACTAACAAGAAGGCGAAACACCCCTTCTGTCCGCAAATACCTTATGTCCTTCAACAGATCAACGCACCGCAGTACCATCTCGGCCTCAGAATCCTCATCGTAAAGCCCAAACACCAACCTCCCTTGCTCCACTGAATCATCTCTTTGCAGTTTCGCTCCCCTCACGACCAACCTTACGATTCGCAACGTCAACTCCCGGACTCGGAAGCTGTACTTCCGCAAGAACCCTAGCTCCTCAAATACCAGCTTCCTCTCTCCCCCCGATTTGACCAAACTCACCAACTCATTTGCCTTACTTCTGAAATATTGCCTGACGTTTGACTTATACACCTCGGCTAACTGCCCTAACATCAGCCCTTTATCTTCCGCCACGCCAAAAATACGTCCCAGCCCCTCACGGCCCAACTGCTCCACGAGCTCCTCCAAACATTCCCTGCCCATCTTCTCGTCTTCCACCAAATAGTAATTTGTGGTCCCTATTATCAGCTGTTTCTCAACCAACTTCTGCACTACTATCTCTGCTTCCCCCGTACATATTCCGAGAAGACTTTTCCATATCTCACCTACCTTATCTCTCTGGACCTTCTGCAAGAGAAATAGCACTCCCAGCGCACTTCTTACATTCGCCTCGAACTCGCCTGCAATCTCGGCCAGCGCGCTTTTCGACCTCTCATAGTCGCTCTCATGCGCGATGTTCTGCCATTCCTCATGGATTTTTTCTTGATTGTCCCCCCTCAATTCATACGGGCTCACATCGATGGTGCTCCCCCTTTTATTCTTGGACAGACCCATCCCCTGTGCTATTCGCCGGCTCAAGAAGTACCAGAACACCTGCCTCTTCCCAACGTCAACCACAATTAGCACCGTCGGGATATTTGTTTCTAATAGGTACTCCACAACCTTGCGCCGGCAGTAAAACTGCCCGCCTTTTATTTCCCCCGCGCTCTTAAGCTGGTAGTGCAGATACTTGTTCAGGTACCTCCCCTGCCCATCCCTCAACCTAATTGTCCCATCTACGTCCGGCGTCTTGTCGTGCTGCCCATGGCTTTGCACATCGAACAGCCTCCTGTCCACGACGGACTCGAATATTCTCGACCCTTTCTCGTCGGTAAGCTGCTGCTTCGAGACTTTACTCACACCGAACTCTCCTTCCTTCCGCATTATCCACCTTGGTCATTCTGCGCCCGATTTGCCTTCCACAAGATCTCCACTTTGCTTCTCTTCTCCATAACCCGGCTTTATCTTATAAAGAACCCCAGGACCCCACCCATTTTTCACCCTTCCGCCCTCATTTTATCCACTAAACCGCATCCCACAAAGAATTTTTTCCGAATCTAATCCCCCCCCCGTCAAAAGAATTCTTCAAAAACGACAACTCTACCCCACTAAGCCTCTCCTGACTTCATCGAAGGGATACCCCGATCCCCCCCGCCCCAATTTTACCTTTTCCATTTTAACTTTTGATTTCCCCCGTAGTGCTCCCCTGAAATCAAGACACTTTTAAGCGGCAGCGAGGGTATTAT